>CAYGSA010000178.1:0-1521 GCA_964352375.1 uncultured Micavibrio sp. | reverse complement strand
GTCGCTAAACGCTCCATAAGCTCTGCGAGCCGGGCTTCAGTGCGGACTTCATAAGATTTTGGATGCTGAGATGTTGCGGAATTAATGCGACCATCATCGGTTTTCACGAATGTACGATTACCTTTTAAGACACTTGCGCCTTTCTCTTTTGCACGCGTGATAAAGTCGGCTGAAGTCATCTGACCTGAGCGTATATAAAATTGCCCCGCAAGTTGCAGCATACCTTCCACACTGCGCGGCATATCATCTGGCGCATTGGGCATTGCAGCCGCCGCAAAGATTCGCTCAATATCGCGGCGCTCATTCCCGATTATATCCCCTGTCTTTGACTTCACAAATTGGTCAAGCGCATTAAGCGGCTCAACGAGCAACGCTTCCGCCTGTTCTGAGCCGTCAAAATCAAGCGCCGCCCTATGCGCCGCCCAAAGCCAGCCGGATATTTGTTTTTGCTCTTGTTCTGTGAGATTCGCCATCTCAACCCTGTTTCTATTTAATTTGTTATTATGCCATCTTTTTACAGATTTTGGCAAACTACGTCAACTTTATTGGTGGTATAGATTTATTTCTTGCCTTTTGTCTTTATTCGTCCATCATAGTATGGGTTAGTTTGGGCTTCAAAACCCATTATACGAGCGGCTGGCATCAGTCGTTATTGATGCTTTTCCTTAAAAAAGGTATCGAAAATGTTATTTGGTTTCTTATGGCCGTATGTCCAAGGCTTTTTGCCTAAAGGTCATTGTGCCGTTACTCGTATAGCGGTTTTGAACATCCGGCTGCCAGAGAAACCTCTGGCAGTTTTTTGTTGGAGTGAGAACCGTATGACTGTTCAAAGAAAACAAACGCCTCTTAAAGCAGATGAGGCCAATGATAATAACTGGTCAAATCGTGGTGAATATTGGCTAAAACGAATTAATCCTGTTCCGCAATATAAAGCCCAAAAACGCCGGATCATTCACAAACCACTTGTTTTAAGCGGTCACGGCATACGGCTGAATGTCGATTGCGGCACTTTGCTAATAAAATGCGGTTTTACCCATTATCCGCAAAACCGGGAAGAATACCGCTTTTTTCCTAAAGATAGGCAGTTGCCCTCGCGTATCGTCATATTGGATGGCGATGGCAGCATTACTTTTGATGCACTGGAGTGGCTATCAGAGCAAGGCGTTCCTTTGGTACAGATAGATTGGAAAGGTGATATTTCGTGTGTTAGCGGTGCTGACTATTCGGCTAATTTTGATCTTGTAAAACGCCAACTGGAAATTCAGGAAAGCGAGCAAGGTTTTGAGTTCTCTAAATTGCTGATCCTTGAGAAAACTCAGAATTCGTATAAAACCATTAAGAATATCTCCAATGATGCAGATGAAGCGAAACCTATATTGAAAAGGATAAGAGAGTTAGAGGAGGTTTTAAAAAACAAACCCAATGATTTGAGTACTTTGCTTTCTATAGAAGGTAACATAGCTCAAACATATTTTCGTTATTGGAATATGTTGTCCTTAAAGTCGCGGGGAAAAAATCGTA
>CAYGSA010000177.1:0-1569 GCA_964352375.1 uncultured Micavibrio sp. | reverse complement strand
ACAATCTATTCACAATGGGGCGTCATAAAGGATATACGGGGTATGTAGCAACTCAATACCCTACGTCAATCCCGCCCGCCGTTCGTGTTAATTGCCCTGAGCTTTATTGTTTTAGGCTTGGAAGTGCAGAACATGCAAAGCTAGTAAAAAATGATTATGGAGATATTTCCTATAATAATCAGAGACTAGATATTCAAATTTTAAAACTAGAACAGTTGCACTTTTTTCATGTGATACAGCCGCGCGCGGTAAAATTATTAAGGCTATAGCGCAAAAAAACCGCGCCTTAACCGCTTATTAACCGCATATCCTAAAATAAATTCATGAAAAAATACCGTCATAAATCAGTGAACGGGCAAAAATGAAAATCAATTATTCAACAGTCATTACGGGAGTTCTTACGGGGGTTCTGTCTTTAGCGGTTTGGAATTGGTTGGAGCCGAAAATCAAAAAAAGGGCAGTTTAAAAATGGCAAAAGGCAGAAAACAATCTATTGAGGCGAAAATTAAGGGCGTAGTAATGAAGTCATTACCAGTCATTTTCGGGCTTGGTGCAGTGGGTTTAATTATTCGATATTTCGGTGATAAGCCTGTGGTTAGTGATGTTGCGGCGGGGCTTAATGGCAACGTAAAAGGCACAAGTTGGTTCAGTTTCTTCTAAGAAAAAACCTTTTCAAAAAATCAATTAAACAGGGGGCTAAGATGCCAAGACGTGAATTTAAATTAAATAGCTTTAATGCAGTGGGCGCGGGTCAAACTGCGACACTAAACGTGCCAAGAGGATCAAGATATTTTAATATCAAGCTACTCTATAAAGGAACAGCAAATCAGGCAACAATCGAAAGCGATATTACAGCAATTCGAATTAAAACAAACGGTAAAGTACAGCGCGATTTACGTGTTGATGAGTTGTTTAAAATGCTAGCAATTAATGGCGTTGCATTTGAGGCGGGTGTAATTCCTTTGTATTTCTCTGAGCCGTGGCGGCGTAATGTGGCTGGGGAAGATGGCCTAGCATGGGCAACCGCTGATTTGGACAC
The DNA here is from genome assembly GCA_964352375.1 of uncultured Micavibrio sp. Classification (GTDB taxonomy): domain Bacteria; phylum Pseudomonadota; class Alphaproteobacteria; order Micavibrionales; family Micavibrionaceae; genus UBA1672. The sequence goes on along the minus strand of CAYGSA010000177.1, from coordinate 530 downwards.
ATTCCAAATTGAAGTAGATATTGCATCAGGGGCGACAAGCCCAACGCTTGAGGCGTATGCCGTCACAGACAATGCAGTCGGAAAATTGATGAACATTATCAAGGTGCGCCGTGAAGTCATCCCAGTAACACAAGCGGGACTTGTGACCGTGAACACAATGTCGACACGTCCAGAGGAGATATATCAGCGCTTGCACTGTTTTGAAGCTGCCGCAAATGACATCACAGAGGTTCAAATCAAACAGGATCAATACGAGGCGATTAATATCGTGCGAAAAATCAATGATCTGAACATGAAGGATCACGGCTTAACGCCACAAAGTGACATTTTTACAATTGCATTTGACAAAACGCAGCGTATCGAAGATGGCCTTCCTATGGTTTACGATCGGGGCAATGTAAAGCAACGCGTGCAAGATTTTAGGGTTGAATTTCAGCTAGCAAATGCGAGCACATTTACAATCGTGAAGGAAATGTTGGGGGACCCTGATTAAAGGGTTTTCTAAGAATTCTTTAATTAAATAAAAGGGG
>CAYGSA010000176.1:0-1574 GCA_964352375.1 uncultured Micavibrio sp. | reverse complement strand
CCTTACGCCTAAGAAGCGTTTGTGCCACAACCCCCTGAATAGAGCTTGAAAGCATAGCACGCACCATTTCCTTATCCCCCGTTGGAAAAACATCAATAACACGATCAATCGTTTTGGAAGCAGAATTAGAGTGCAGCGTCCCAAAAACCAAATGCCCAGTCTCCGCGGCCGTCAAAGCAAGTGAAATTGTTTCATGATCGCGCATCTCACCAACAAGAATTACATCAGGATCTTCACGAAGCGCACTTTTCAATGCGTCCTTGAAGGAGTGTGTATCTTGACCAAGCTCCCGATGATTTATTAAAGATTTCTTAGACGTGTGAAAAAATTCAACCGGATCTTCAATCGTAAGAATATGCTTCGAATAATTTAAGTTAATATGATTAACCATAGCGGCTAGAGTTGTGGACTTACCACTGCCCGTCGGGCCAGTAACAAGAACAATTCCTTTTTCAAGCTCTGAAAAACGCTTTAAAATAGGTGGAAGCTCTAGCTGCTCCATAGTCGGAATTTCAGTAGGAATCGTTCTAAAAACAGCCGCAGCCCCCAAACGAGTTCTAAAAGCATTAACACGAAAACGAGCCTTCTCTCCCAAAGCAATCGCAAAGTCAATTTCAAGATCACGCTCATAAACCGCACGCTGCTGCTCTGTCATAACAGAATAAAGCATAGTGATAATATCATCATTTGCTAAAGAATCTTCCTTAAGACGCTTCATTTGCCCATGCATACGAATAATCGGTGGGTTGCCCGTACTTAAATGCAAATCAGAAGCATCATTTTGCATCGTAAAAGCAAGGTACTGCGTAATATCCAAAATTCTCTCCTAGTTTTTAGAGCCCTGTAATGGTTTTACAGGAACAAAATGAACAGAACGTAAACTTTCTAACAAAAATTCTACTCTTTTTCAGAGCAGATGAGAACCTTGAATTAAGAATAATGTGTAAAAAGAAAAAATAAGAGCGGGGCCAAATGGAAAAACCCTCTTTCCAGAACGATTTATCCAAAACCATCCAAAAATCAAAGCCAAAGCTCCAGAACAAATCATAAAGTACGGTAACATCTGCAAACCAAGCCAAAGACCGGCGACCGCAAAAAACTTCACATCACCAAAACCAAGCGCTTCTTTTTTTAGAGCATACTGGGTTACAGCAGCCAAAAACCACGCTACCCCACCATAAATAAAAGATGCAATTATAAAATGCCAACCCAACGACATTGGAAACAACATAAAGGCTCGAACAACGCCCAGGATAAATAAAATCAGAACCAATTGATTAGGAAGAATCATATGCTCCAAATCAATAAAAAACAGCGCCACCAAAAAAGGAAGCGCGACAAGAAGAATAAAAAGGTCAGCAGTAAAACCCAAGATCAAATAAGAAATCACAGCCAGTATCCCGCAACCCAACTCAACAAGAGGATAACGAATAGACACTGCAGCCTTGCAATGGCGACAACGCCCCTTAGAAAAAAACCACGAAAAAGCAGGAACCAAATCAAGAAGCCCAAGAACAGCCTTGCAATCAGGACACGCAGACCGAGCCCCTCCCCACCAAGGAACATCTCTGGGG
>CAYGSA010000175.1:1292-1598 GCA_964352375.1 uncultured Micavibrio sp. | reverse complement strand
GGTCTTTGTCATACTTCTTGTATGGGTGGTTCAAAAGCATGTGTCAGGTAAAGTCGTGGGCATGGCCTTCAAGGAATGCTTTGTACTGAGCGCCACGGTTCTTAGCGCTTACTGGTGGGTGACCTCTTGATATGGTAGACATATCGTTCTTCAAGCTCGCATAGGTGTCTCGATGTCTAAAAAAAGCAAACCACCGAGCATGACAGAGCGTGCCGCGCGCGCTTTGTCGAAGTCCTCCCAAAGCGTGGAGATCAGAAGCTATGAGGATGGGCGGACGATCATCCAAAACGAAAAAGGTGGACGCGA
>CAYGSA010000175.1:0-1282 GCA_964352375.1 uncultured Micavibrio sp. | reverse complement strand
CCTGAGAAGTTATTGAAAGATAAGATAAAATTATCGAGAGCAAATATTACTCTAACTCCTGAGTTAAAGGGTCAGTTCAATTCCAAAGCTGCCGAATTGGATATGAGTCTGACCGAATTCTTGCGACGTGCAGGCAGAGTCGTGCTAGACGATCCAAGCCTGCTTCGCCATCCTAAAGTGAATGAGGCGGAAGAGGCCTACCGCGATGAAATTGGACCAAGTCGCTGGACAAATGATCACGAGTAATGCGCATTAGTTCTTGACATAACTGTAATGCGCATTACGATCATCTCATAAGCACAGAAGATTCTCTTGTCGGTGAATTGACGAAATACGAACGCGGATTAACCGTTTTCGTGAACGATCAGTTCTTGTCTGTGCATGGCAGAAAAAGAAAGGATTCGAAGCTTTAAAAACCACAAAAGCCGCTTGTGCGATTACGCACAAACGGCTTCAGAGTAAACAAACGCTGTTTCCATCGCTTGCAGGTGTGTTCCGAGCTGCAACTCCAAACACCGTTTATTTGTAGCAATGGCAACGGCTTCTTTCAATAGGAGTTCAAAATGACTGCTCAATCAGACTTCGAATATCAAACCCCAAGACTGCAACCAGCCGAAGCAAGCCCTCCACCGATCCCAAAACGCATTCCGCAACCCTGGTCGCAGCGTCTCACAGCGATCTTGGTTTCGTATTTCTTCGCGTATCTTGGTCTCTACATGTACCAAGATCAACCGCAGGAGACCGCTTTCTGGCTCCCCTTAGGGATTAGCGCATGCTTTATCGTTGCTGCAATTTGGCCCACGGCGAAAAATCCTGATCTGAAGAAAGCTTCCTAAGACGATCAAACGACGTCTTTAGCATAAAGTCTCGCGCAGCATGTTTTGCTGCGCGGTCCCCTCCCTTGTGTCAAATCTCAGGAGAAACCTATGTATCCCAATCAACCCCATGACCAGGCTAGCGGCTCGCTGCTTACAAAGAGTATTGAGGGCATGGCCCTCGTTTCGAGCGGAGCTGCAACCTTCTTCATCACGCCGCCTGCATACAGCAATACGACCGCGCATGTGCAGAACTTTGCCGTGCAACACTATGGCGTCTTTGCGGGCCTTGAAACCATGATTGCCATTTCGTGGTGGCTGCTGGTTGCAATCGCCATTTTCGCAATCACGAGCTTCGTGTCGTCGGTCTTGTTTCTAAGCCTCGCGAGCCGCTTTTTCACGCGCTTCCTTTGACCCCGCATCTCCAGAAAGGAGCTTTTCATGTTTGGCAATAAAAACGACAATGA
>CAYGSA010000174.1:0-1670 GCA_964352375.1 uncultured Micavibrio sp. | reverse complement strand
CCCCGCGATGATAGCAGTGATGTTACTCTCGCTCGCAAGGGTTTTGGAAATATAACTCCCAAAATTCCCATACCCGCCGATGATGAGGATGCGTTTAATCATCAAATGAATTTATAAACCTCTAAAATGGAATTTCATCATAAACAGAACTCGCAGTAGAAATTTTTGTATTATATATTTCTTTTGTTTGCTCACTGTCTTTAAGAATATTTAAAATATCTTGGGATATTTCTTCTGCATTTTTCTTACCTCTTATCAATGCCTGATACTTTCCAATAAATCCTTCTGGATCCTCCTCAAATTTTATTGGAATGATTTTAACACCATGCGCTACTGCGTACCCGACCTCTTGTTGACACCAAATACGCTTTGAAAATCCTGCAGTATGTAGAGAGATAAAAAAATCCATTGTATTTAACGCTTTTCGTATTTCTTCTTGCCACTCTTCTGATGGCTTTATGTCTTCATGCGCGACAAAACACTCAATATTATATAAACGAAGTACATCTCGAAGTCGTTTAGCGATGCTTTTGTGTTTTGCCGTGTGGCTGATAAATGCTTTAACAGAATTTGTGTTTTCCCAGTTTTTAGGAGGTGTTCTAATTAGATTGTGGGTATCTATATTCAGCTCATCTGCTATTTTTTTTAATTCTGTTGCATTTATGCCTTTCAGTCGATCACGCGCATAAGTCCTTTTACTATTGTATCCATCCAATGAAACATCGTTTACTTTAAATTCTTCAAAGAAACTGTCGATTACATCAAACGTAAACCTTTGCTGCAATTCCGTGGCAATATTTTCGATTAAATTTATTTTCTCTAATGCTTTCATATCAATACGTTCCTAGTTTCGTTAAATTTTTTCACCTCAAACGTTCCCTTATATTCATAAATCTTCCCAAACAACGGATGAGTTATTGTGACAAACATATCAAATCGATCATCATCAATTGGTGTTTCCTCTGCATGTCCCGCGCCGATCAAAAACGTGATAGGCACAGGTATAAAATGCCCGAACGCATAGAACACATAGCTCTTATGCTTTAGCTTTACCTTCCCGTCTTCCCACATATAGCGCATCTTCCACCCAAGGCGGGAGCGCATAACCTCTATTACCTCATCACCCTTGGTTTGGATCATACGCGATTTAAACGCATAATCACCACGCCTGAAACGAAAGACACGGTTAAAGTGAAAGAATTTAGTATCCTTATCACTTTCGAATTGAACGGTAACGGATACATTTTTTTCATTTGCGGGCGGAATACCGCGCATCAACCAAAAAAACGGCGCAAACCATTTAATCGGCCCCGCGCAGGACACATCCAAATACCCATCAACCACCGTCACATCATCGGTATAGGGGCGATTTGCGTAATGCTTTTTCAGCACTGGCGGCAGCTCATCCCACGCCGCCCCGAAAATCGATTTAAAAATCGGCTGTTCTTTCAAACCAAGATTATCAATGCGCTGAATATTTTCTCTTCTCAGCAACCAATTGCGCACGCCGCGCATCCACGGATATACAATACCACTCACGATTTCAGAGCGATAAAAAACCTTATTCGTCAGATTGAAAAGCCCTTTATTTTCGCCAAATCGCGCCATAAACCGCAGCGCACTTTTGCCGTGATAGAATTGCTCACCGTCATAGACAACCATCCCTTCAT
>CAYGSA010000173.1:0-1742 GCA_964352375.1 uncultured Micavibrio sp. | reverse complement strand
TTATGTTTCCTTATTGCTGGTTTTAGTCTATAGCATCTTAACTTCACGTTGAGGAAATGGTATTTCTATGCCGTTCTCTCTCAAGGTTTCCAAAATAATAAGCATAAGGTCACCACCCACCCTGTTTTTTCCATCATCAATCCCTATCATCCAAAATTCGACAAACATATTAATACCTGAATCACCAAAACTGTCGATCTCGCAGTCGGGTCTTTCCTCAAACGGCACATCCGGGCCGCTTATGACTTGTTCATGTTCAGCAACGGCCTCTTTGATAAATTCGACCATGCTGCGTATGTCTGTCGCATAAGGCACAGAAAAATCGACGCGGTATCTCTGCTTTGGATCTTTGTGTGACCAATTGACGATGGAAGAAGAAATAAACTTTTCGTTCGGGACTAAAACATCTTTACCATCATATGTTTCTAATACGGTGTAACGCATTCTAAACTCACGGACAAAACCACTTTGGCCATCTTCTATATCTATGTAGTCGCCAATTCTTAATGAGCGATCGAGCAGTATAATAATCCCCGATATGAAATTGGACGCAATAGATTGTAATCCAAAACCGATCCCCACCCCGACAGCGCCGCCAAATACAGCAAGTGTGGTGATATCGATCCCAACGATATTGAGAAACAGTAGCATAACCACACAGAAAACACCGATTTCGAATAGCTTGCTGAAGACTTCTTTTATAGGCACATCAAGGGATGTTTGCTTTTTGATTAACTCTTTACCAAAGGCATTCGACGCACGACCCAACCAAAATAAAAGACTCCCAAAAATGAAGACTTTGACAACACTATATGCTGATATACGAATGTTACCGATCGCCAGTGATGTGTCTTCTAGAACACCAACGATAGTCGGCAACCAACCCAATAAATGTAATAGCAATATCGGGAGTCCAACCCATCTGAATAAAGATGCAATAAATTGACGCTTAACAAAAGTGCGGACTAAAGAGTTAAAAAACAACACAATCGCGATGGCTAAAGCTATTTGCATGAGCCATGGTGTAAACGGTAGAATCTCACCTACTTTTGTTGATATTTTAAGTAAAATGATAGCCAAGAGTGGAAATAATATTCCGCCAATTTTATAAGAGAGTTTGCGCATCGGATGGGCAGTCTTTGGTGGCTTATCTCCTCCAGGCCGCTAACACGTTTGATTTTATAAGAAATGATAAAAGCCAATGCATATAGAACCAAAATGACCGACACTTGAATATAAGTATTGGTGTCATTAACGGCAAGCTGTGCGGTTTGTAAAATTTCTTCTAGTATTTCAGAAGCTGATTTTATCTCCATATCTAATCTCCCTTAATGTCTTTTTCTGACTGCTCGGAGGTTAGGATGTTATCATCATTATCTTCGGACACTGTTTGTCTGATTTTAATACGCGTTAGCTGTGTGCCTTTTTTATCAAGAATTTGAAACATGAAATCTCCCATCTCGTATATGCTATCTTCTTCAGGAATACACTGCGCTTGATGCATCACTAGCCCCGCAAGGGTCGTCGCGTCATCGTCAGGAAAATTCCAGCCCAACATTTTGTTTAAATCCCTGATCGACATGCCACCATCGACCTCATATGACCCATCTTTATTTTTATGAATAGCATGTTCGTCATATAGATCATGCTCGTCTTCAATATCACCAACGACTTCTTCAAGGATGTCCTCGAGTGTCACAAGACCAGACAGCCCGCCGGATTCATCAACAACAAGCGCAAAA
>CAYGSA010000172.1:0-1762 GCA_964352375.1 uncultured Micavibrio sp. | reverse complement strand
AAGGTGAATGATTAAACATCGAATAAGGAATACAACAATGAAAAACCAGACCCCATCCATAGGCTTCGGCACAGGCATCACAACGCTAAGCCAATTGAAAGACGTTGAAAAAAAACAATCAAACAATAATATTGATTTCGGAGGTTTCAAAGATCTCAAAACTGAACCGCTAAATAAAAAGAAAAATTGTTCTGATTTAGAGATCAGCCTGTTCAATGCGGAAGCAAAATTATTTACGCTGAATCAAGGTCTAGAAAAGGCTTATGATGAATTAACACGCCTTAATTCTGAGCGCCGGAAGCTAAAAGCAGAATTTCAAAAAGAAAAAAGCGTTATAAATGGAGATAAAGCAAAGGCCAGAAATACAGGCGCGGCAATAGGAGCCGTAATTGGTGGTATAATCGCAAACGTCCTAGGTGCCGCAGCTGGACTAGGGATTGGCGGCAACGTAGGCACACTTGCGGAAGAAGGGTTTGATCTAGCCACAGGACAAAAAACCGACTACCACTTTAGAAGAGATATTCATCAAATCACACAAAAAATAAATGACGTGCAAAAGAAAATACAATATAAAATAAAACCCAAAATTGTTGCAGCAAAGCAATTAGTTGAAAAAAGACAATCCAATCTAAGAAAGTGTCAAAACGGAAATTAAACCATGTACAATAAAATACATTATTACGTACTTCCAATCATAACACTTGGTTTCATAATCGCAGTATCCTCACAAATTGGTATGCTGATCGGAATCCCCTGTGGAATCGTCGCCGGGTTTTTGTGGCATATACAAATGCGCCCAAATAAACAGGCGGGAAATAAGCCCCCAAAGTACAAATAAAATGCCAAAACCGGCAGTGTTCATAGCAATAACTGGCATCCTCTTCGGCTTAGTCGCAGGTCTATCCGTATATGTCATCGCATCAGGCCACAATCCATAGGGCGTTTATGCGGAACACCCTGAGGAACTATGGACACTGGTCTATATCTGGACCGCCGCAATATCACTGCCGTTCTCAATTGTCGCAGTGGTTATATCCATTCTTAAAAAATAAACTTATTCACTGACTCAACTCTGGCAGAAAGAGGGCACGCGGCCCCTCTGGCGCACGAAGTAAAACATCGTTTTGTGCGCATTTTAAAAAGAAAACCGCAAGATGCGTTGCTTCTTAGAGAAGGTAAGGCTATCTCACATGATCCGCACGCAGGTCACGTGATTTGATCAGCAGCTTGGGCTTATTCAGCCAACGATCATGCTCTTCATCGAGCAATCTTTTATGGGCCATCGTCCAATCGTACATGATTGCGGGGTCGGACTTCGTGAGCCGATCAATTGCCGAGCGCACGAGAGCTGTGGCGATCGTCCGATCATCGAAACCGGCATCATTAGCGGTGGCAAAAACCTTGTCCAGGATCGCATTGATTGCGATCTGGTCAGCAGGACGTATGAAATCATCGGCCAATGGCAATGGATCTTTGAATGTCTGGGGCATGAATATCTCCTTCTGGTAATCAGGGCTTTATCTTCCCACATCTTTGATGGTGCTGTCAAAATAAGGAGCATAAGGATTATAAGCACTTAAATTTCAAAAAACATCACAACCTTCAACAAAAAAGGAACCACAACCATGGGCGCAATCATCCCGACCATCACACAATCCGCCATAGGCCAGGCGCTTCTGAGCAGTGCGCACAACGTTGGCGTTGGCTAGGCCGCAAACCAAATATCACGCAGCCAAAGCCAAAATAGCCAAAAGCAATCACT
>CAYGSA010000171.1:0-1770 GCA_964352375.1 uncultured Micavibrio sp. | reverse complement strand
GATAAGCGCTTTAGCATTTTTTTTCGCGGTGCAAGCTGCTTAGTCTCAAATTCCGCGATATATTGACTAAAGCGGGAATCTAAAAAAGAGTCAACATATTATCTAGTTTCTTATCTTAATTTCTGAACGGCCTCGGTTGTAATCCCAGCTTTGTTCATTGAGTAATAATGTATGTGAGGTACGTCGTTTTTGGCGAGGTCTTCGGTTTGTTCGATCAGGAGGTCTGTTGCGGCTTTGATGGCGTCATCGCCTTCAAGCTTGCCGAATTTGTCTTGCATCCAATCGGGGATGCTGGCTTCGCATTTCTTTGCAAAACCGCATAGGCCTATGAAATCATGAACTGGGAGCAAGCCCGGGCAGATGGGCGTTTCGATGCCTGCGGCGACACATTTGTCGCGGAATTTATAGAATACTTCATTTTCGAAGAAAAATTGTGTTATGGCGCGGTCTGCACCTGCTGCGCATTTTAGTTTTAGCGCCTTAATGTCTGCATCCAATGACGGTGCATCAGGGTGTTTTTCGGGGTACGCCCCGACGGAGATTTCAAAGTCGTGCTTTTCTTTAAGTGCGATGATGAAATTACTGGTTAAATCATAATAGTCATTCCCTGCGAAATCATCATAGCTTGTGCCTTTTGGTAAATCACCGCGCAGTGCAATAATGTGATGAACGTTCGCGTTTAAGAGGCGATCGAGGTAATGATCTAAATCTGCTTTGGGTGTTGAAAGGAACGTCAGATGCGCCGCAAGCGGGATGCCGGTCATTGTGCCAATTTTCTCAAGAGCGCGCACGGTGCCGTCTTTTGTTGAGCCGCCAGCGCCATATGTTACGGTCATATATTTCGGATCAAGTGTGATAAGCTTTTCAACTTCTGGCCAGAGCTTTTCTGCCAGTTCGTCTGTTTTTGGCGGGAAGAATTCATATGAATATGTTGGCTTTCTCATTGGCTCTGGCGCTCCATTGTTTAATTAGACGCGTATTACAGCATTGTTTTTTCTTTGGTACAACTGTAAAACCTCAGTGCACTATATATTTCAGGAGTCCTTTTAAATGGCTAATCACGAGCAAATTCTTATCCTTGATTTCGGTTCACAAGTCACGCAATTGATTGCGCGGCGTTTACGCGAAAGCGGCGTTTACTGTGAGATTTGGCCGTTTAACCAAGCGGATGAAGACAAGATTAAAGCCTATAACCCGAAGGGGATTATCCTCTCTGGTGGGCCGCGCAGCGTTCTGGATGATGATTCCCCGCGCGCGCCTAATTGTGTCTTTACGATGGGCGTTCCTGTGTTTGGGATATGTTACGGGCAACAAGTCATGGTGCATCAACTTGGCGGAACGGTTGAGGGCGAGCAATCGCGTGAATTTGGCCGCGCACATGTTGACGTGCTGGAGCATTCCGAGATTACGACAGATGTTTGGGATAAGGGCGCACATGAGCAGGTTTGGATGAGCCACGGCGATCATGTTGCCGACTTGCCTGACGGGTTTAAGGTGATTGCGAAATCTGACGGTGCGCCTTACGCGTTCATCGCCGATACGGCGCGTCACTTTTATGGTGTGCAGTTTCACCCCGAAGTGGTGCATACGCCGCACGGGAAAGATTTGCTGAAGAATTTCACGCATCATGTTTGCGGGTGTTCGGGCGATTGGACAATGGCGGCGTTCCGCGAGGAGCAGATTGAGAAAATCCGCGCACAAGTGGGCGACGAGAAAGTGATTTGCGGCTTGTCTGGCGGGGTGGATAGCTCGGTCACGGCGGTTCTGATC
>CAYGSA010000170.1:0-1813 GCA_964352375.1 uncultured Micavibrio sp. | reverse complement strand
AATCGAGGTCTTCAAAAACGTGCTCATATTCACACCCGGAATTTCTACAGGATACTGAAACGCAAGGAAAAAACCCGCCGCCGCGCGCTCCTCCGGCTCCATATCAAGCAAATCTGCACCGCCCAAAGTCACAGAGCCATCCGTAACCTCATACTCATCACGCCCCGCCAGAACATAGCTCAGCGTAGATTTTCCCGCACCATTCGGTCCCATAATCGCATGCACCTCACCCGCAGGGATGCTCAAATTAAGCCCCTTGATGATCGGCTTTGCCTCACCATCATCCGTTTCAATTTCTGCATGTAAATTTTTAATTTCAATCATTTTTCTTTCTCCTTCGTCATTACACGGCTTGTCCGTGTAATCCAGTGATATGATCCCATAAATCCAGCCAATCTGGATTATTGTCTTCAATCAAATTTAATTTCCATTGTCTTGGGTAACGCCGCAAACGTTTCTCCCATGCAACAGCATCTTCCCAATTTCCACATTCTTTATACCAAACCAATCTTTTAACATCATATTTAGATGTAAATTGACCGCCTTTTTCATACTTATGCTGCCAAATACGCTTAACCAAGTCAGATGTTACACCCTTATACAAAGTTCCATTTCGTTGGCTCGCAAGCATATAAACATAAAAAACTTTATCCGACATCATGCTATCCCTAGATTGCACGCATAAAGCGTGCAATGACGCTGTATACACTTCATTTCTTCAAATCCTTAAGCTCTTTAGATAAGCCAGTTTCATCCATTTTAATAAATCCCGGAAGCGCCTTTTCCTCGCCCACTCCTTCAATTTGTGTCTCCTGCCTTGGTTGCATGCTCATATACGCATACCAAACCGCAAAAACTATCAGCGCGCTGATAAACGCCATCACAAAATAGTGAAAAACACGCTCCGCTAAAAACCAGCTCTGCCCTTCCTCACTCATCCAATAATCCTTCTATCGCCTCCGCGAGCTTGTAATCCTTCTCCGTCACTGTGTTGCCCGCATCATGAGTCGTCAGCTCCAGCGTGACGGTGTTGTACATATTCTCAATCCTCGCATGATGATTATGCGTCTCCTGCAAAATCGCCACCTGCGCCAAAAATCCAAAAGCTTGCGTGAAGTTTTTAAACTTAAACTCCGCGTGAAGGACGTTATCGCGTTCGATCCAATTCTTTAATTCACAAGCCACCATCTACTTCTTTTTATCCTCTCTATGAGCCTTAAGCGCATAATAAAAAACAAAGCCAGCAAAAATAGTTAAAACAATAAATAAAATAAGGACTTGCACATCATTTATCCAACCCACTTGATGAAAAACTAAAAAGAATAAACCAACCAGACCGCCTATTCCTCTAAAAGTCTTGCCAAATTTTTTGGTTATTAAAATATGTTTATATTGTTCGTAAAACCTACCCAACGCTCCCCTCCAAGCTAATCCCAACCAACTTCTGCGCCTCAACGGCGAATTCCATCGGCAAATGCTGCATCACTTCGCGGGCGAAACCGTTCACGATCAGAGCAATCGCCTCTTCCTCGCTCAGGCCGCGCTGCATGCAATAAAACAGCTGATCCTCAGAGATTTTAGACGTCGTCGCCTCATGCCCAAGGCTCGCGCTATCCACGCGGCTCTCAATATACGGCACCGTATGCGCGCCGCAATTATCACCAATCAACAAACTGTCACACACCGTAAAGTTCTTCGCGCCTTCCGCCGTCGGCAAAATCTTCACCATCCCGCGATAGGTATTATCCGATTTCCCCGCGCTAATACCCTTAGAGATAATCCGGCTCTTGGTGTTCTTCCCGATATGGATCAT
>CAYGSA010000169.1:0-1826 GCA_964352375.1 uncultured Micavibrio sp. | reverse complement strand
CACGCTCCCCCTTAACTTCTATAGACCCTATATTTAGAAAATCATCTTTAAAATCATCAGGCTCAGAAAAAGCAGCATAAGCATACTGGCACAGAGCAATTGCTGCCTAGACTTGAACACCGTCTTGTCCAGGATAATTATGAAAATCAGTAGCATAATAAGGCAAGACTTCAGTAACCATAGCCTCCACTTGACGATTATAATAAGTATACCCAACACTTTGATCTGACATAACAAAACCCATATAATAAAAAAACAAAAATACAGCTAATTATATAAAATAACAAGCAAAAAGAGAGAAACAAGAGAAGCGCCTCCGTGCATAAATTGAGAAACCCCTCTCAAAACCAACGCTTTTACCGTGACATAAGATAAAGGTTACGAATACCTTGATACAAAAACCTTGACATTATAAGATTATTTTCCTATTATATTCACAAATAACACAAACAAAAAAGGATACACATGACCTATGACGATATAAATGACTCGATGAAATATAACTACGCCGCCGAGCAACGCCACAAAAAAGACCTGAGCGATTTTGACGCGCTCTGCGCCGATCTGGAGCACACGCTAAATTTCCAGGCTCCCGAATATGAACTCCTCAACCGCCAAGCCATAATACTCGACCACCTCCTCACTGCCATGATGCAAAACCAACTGGGCAAAGATAAAAGAAAAGGCGACTTCACACCCGAACGCATCGAGTTAATCTTGCGCGTACAAAAACAATGCGCCGACACAATCAAAACCAACGCCGCAATTGATTACATGAACACAATGGTTCATCGCTGTAACGCCAAAGGTCTTTCCGCTTTCGGCGCAGAGCACACACTCCCCCCTCCCCCGGAAAGTTGAAAAACGAGATGAAGAACCTTAAGAAAATAATGGTAAAACAAAGACTTGAAGATGTCATCCTGAGCGAGAAGCGTCATCCTGAGCAAAACGAAGGATCTAAAGCAACAAAAGAAAAGCCCCATGAAAAAGAACACAAAAGGCTGGAGCGCCGAAAGACGCGCAAAACAAGCCGAAAACATACAAAAAACCAAACCGTGGACCAAAATCACCGGCTCCAAAAGTGCGGCAGGCAAAGAAATCTCCGCGCAAAACGCCCTAAAATCAGGAATGCACACAGCCCCCATGCGACGCCTAAGCAAACTCCTAAAAGCTCAGGCCGACTTTGTAAAAACGGTAAAACGCAAAAATGATGGAAAGAATGATGAACAGCTATAGACAATAAAAAACCGCCCCAAAGGACGGTTGATTAAAATTCGTAATAGGTTTGAAGCGCATAAATGTTTTCAAAGAGATTTTCCAAAGCCGCAACTGCAGCTCGCGGCAAATACCGCGTTCATGAAATTAAGATAAACAAATGAACTCGAAAGATCCGGCAGCGAACTACTCTCCCACGCCTTAAGACGCAGTACCATCGTCGCTAAGAGGTTTCACGGTTGAGTTCGGGATGGGATCAGGTGTTGCACTCTTGCTATAACCACCGAATCATTCGAATTCACTCATTGCTCTTAAAAACATCATCCAAATATAAAATTAAGTAGGTGTAAATCTATCTTAATGTCTGCACTTAATATGATCCGAAGCAACACATCGTGTTGTTCGAATTAATAAAAGTCAAAACCTGAGTCTAAATCAATAAGCACAAGAGTTGCGACTGCAACCCCGTGAAAAGTTTCACGCTTTTAAATTATAAAGCGGACTTATCACTGCGCGTAGACAATGGTTCCTTTTGTTCGTAGATCGCTCTACAGCTAAACCATTGCATAATTTAAATTCAAGCCAATCGAGCAATTAGTACTGGTTAGCTT
>CAYGSA010000168.1:0-1864 GCA_964352375.1 uncultured Micavibrio sp. | reverse complement strand
CCTGGATCTCGCGCTCCTGCTTTAATTTCGATAACTTGCTCACCAATTTCTGGTACTTCGATTTTAAATAACTCTGTTAAAAATTCAGGGCGTGTTCGCGACACCAATAGCTGCGGACCACGGCGATCTTCACGCACTTCGTATAAGTAGGCACGAATACGATCATTCACTCGGAAAATTTCACGTGGAATCATTTCTTCACGTAATAACAGTGCTTCTGCGTTGTTGCCCATATCCAGAATAATGTTGTCTCGCGTAACACGCTTCACAACACCCATAAGAAGGCTGCCAACCTGTCTTTGGAATTGAGTGGCAATTTTTTCCCGCTCAGCTTCGCGTACTTTTTGCAAAATCACATGCTTTACTTGCTGAGCTGCAATACGCTTTAAATCGACAGAATCCACCTGCTCTTCAATTACATCACCGACCACAAAGGATTCATCTACATCATGCGCATCCATTAGTCGCATTTCGATATCCGGGAACTCAATTACAGCAGCGTCTTCAACCACAACCCAGCGACGAAAAGTTTCGTATTCACCCGTTTGGCGATCTATCGAAACTCGCATATCCACTTCTTCTTCATAACGTTTAGCAGCAACAGAAGCCAACGCTTCTTCAATGGAACTAAAAATAATATCTTTGGTAACACCACGTTCATTGGCAATCGCATCAACGATTAACAGTACATCTTTAAAGTTTTGCGTTACTTTATTTTCTTTCTTTTTTCTAGGCATCGACTTCTACCTCTTGCTCTATACTTTTTGACGAATTAACGAACGGATGAACCAAAGTCACACACCAATCGCGCCTTATCCACCAAATCCAATCCAAATTGCACAGTCCCAAACTCAGGCGTTTCTAATGAGATTTGCCCCTTTTCAACCGCCACAATCACACCCTGTAAATGACGCTGACCTTGCACAGGCTGACGTAATTTCATTTTGGCTAACTTGCCCACTGCTCGTTCAAAGTGCCAATCGTACATCAGGGGTCTTTCCATCCCAGGTGACGACACTTCCAGCATGTAACGACCTTCTAAGGGGTCCTCAACATCTAATAGATTGGCTACTTGGCGGCTCACCGCTTCACAATCGTCTAGCGTAATGCCCTTTTCGCTATCCACGTAAACACGCAGAGTGGACGTTTTTTTGCCAGTAATGAGCTGGCAAGCATATAGCTCATAGCCCAAGGCCTCAACCGCGGGTGCGATGATCTTCTCAATGGCTGAAAATTGGCTGCCCATTTAATAACCTTAATAAAAAAGGGCCTAACAGCCCTTCTGAAAAAATTCTATTTAATCAGTATATTGGTAGCGGGGGTAGGATTTGAACCTACGACCTTCGGGTTATGAGCCCGACGAGCTGCCAGACTGCTCCACCCCGCAACATCAGGGGCGTATGTTATAGACCAAGTCTCAAAAACACAAGCCTATTCATTGAGTTTATTGTCATCTAAACCACTGAGCTGCTATATAACAAAACATGTACACACCCCAGCATCTGAACGCAGACCCAAGCGACTTTGAAGGCAACCAAGGTCGTGGACGCTATATCCTGCTACCCGGCTCAGACTCACGAGCGAGCGCTATCTCCGAACAATTCCAAAATAAGCGCGCAAAAACACACCCAAGACACCACAACCTTTACCTGGGCGAACTCCACCGAGACGGAAAAGTGTTAGACATAGGCGTTATCTCCAGCGGCATGGGCACATCCAGCACAGATATTGTGGTTAACGAATTATTGATGCTTGGCGCCAAAGTATTTTTACGTATCGGCACAGCTGGTGCTATGCAACCCAACATAGCAGTGGGCGACACAGTATTTGCAACCGCAACTGTACGCCATGAAAAAGCCACTCG
>CAYGSA010000167.1:0-1867 GCA_964352375.1 uncultured Micavibrio sp. | reverse complement strand
TTTTAAAGCGGCCCTTACGGCCGTTTTGTTGTTTAGCACGGCTGGTGGTTTAGTCGAAGCAGATGAAAGCACGAAAATTCTTGTGACGATGGCGACGGCGGTTTTCATTTTGCCTTTTGTGTTTTTCTCGGCGCTGGCGGGGCAGCTGGCGGATAAATATCCTAAAGACGTTGTTATTAAACACATCAAGGCTGTTGAGATTGGGATTGCGGTTTTGGGGTCGGTGGCTTTGATTTCGGGGTCTTTGCCGCTCTCGTTTCTGACTCTGTTTATGCTTGGGCTTCAGTCGGCGTTTTTTGGGCCGAGTAAGTATGCGATTTTGCCGCAACATCTTGAAGAAGATGAGCTGATTGGCGGGAATGCTCTGCTAGGGATAGGGACGTTTCTGGCGATTTTGGTGGGGACGATTGTCGGGATGACGGTTGTGAATGCACCAGCGGGGCTGTGGATTTTGTCGGCGTTGATTATTATTTCTGCGATTGCGGGGTATTTTATTGCGCTGAAAATTCCTGAAGCGCCGTCTATCGATAAAGATATGAAGATTAATTATAACGTCGTGACAGAGACTTTGACGATGTTAGAGGCGCTGTTTAAGAGCCGTCATAGCATTGTTCTTTGCGCGCTGGGGATTGCGTGGTTTTGGTTTATGGGGTCGATTTTCCTTGGTCAGATGCCGAACTTTACGCGGATTAATTTGGGCGCGAACGAGCATGTGAGTGCGCTGTTTATGGTTTTGTTTTCCATCGGGATTGGGATCGGTGGGTTGCTGAATAACCGATTACTGGGTGGGCGCGTTGAGGCGACGTATGTGCCGCTGGCGGCGATTGGGGTGACGATTTTCTCGATTGATTTATTTTTTGCGGGGGGCAGCTTTGCGAAGCATTTCCCGCCGAGTGATAGTCTTATGGGGTTATCCGCGTTTCTAGGATCATTCGCGGCGTGGCGTATTATTATTGATTTGCTGCTGATTGCGATGTGCGCAGGGATTTACGTGGTTCCGTTGAATGCGATTTTGCAAAATGCGTGTGAGGATAGCACGCGGGCGCGGACAATGGCGGGACTGTCGATTTTGAATTCCTGTTTTATTGTTGTCGCTTCGCTGCTTGCCAGTTTCTTGTTCGGGATTGGCTTTAGTGTGCCGATGTTGTTCTTGGCTTTGGCGTTTGGGAATTTGCTGGTGGCGGTGTTTATTTGTCAGCTGCTTCCGGAATTCCTTATGAAATCTTTGATGCAGGGAATTTTGAAGGCACTGTATAAGGTTGAGGTGAAGGGGCTTGAGAATTTTGAAAAGGCGGGGCCGCGTGCGGTGATTGTGTGTAACCATGTGTCCTTATTGGATGCGCCTGTATTGGCGGCGTTCTTACCGGGCAAACCGATGTTTGCGGTGAACAGCCATGTTGCGAATTGGTTCTGGGTGAAGCCGTTTTTGCGCATGATTGATGCGTTTCCGCTTGATCCAACCAACCCGTTTTCGCTGAAGAGTTTGATTAAGGAAGTAGAGAAAGACAAGCATTGCGTGATTTTCCCTGAGGGGCGCTTGACTGAAACAGGGGCGCTGATGAAAATTTATGACGGGCCAGGGATGATTGCCGATAAGGCGGGGGCGAAGATTTTGCCTGTGCGTTTGGACGGGGTTCAACATACGCCGTTTTCGCGATTAAAGGGTAAAGTGCCGCTTCGGAAATTCCCGAAAATTACGATGACGATTTTGCCGCCGCAGGACTTTGAAATTGATGAAAGCATCAAGGGTCGTAAGCGCCGCAAAGAGGCAGGGCTTAAGCTTTATGATGTGATGGAAGAGATGATGTTTGTGACCGAGGATCGTCATCAGACCTTATTCAGCGCACTGATGAGTGCGCGTCATGTC
>CAYGSA010000166.1:0-1872 GCA_964352375.1 uncultured Micavibrio sp. | reverse complement strand
TCAGGGTGGCGATAAAGCGCATTCCCGTCAAAACTCATCTTTGCATCCAGCGCCATCACATCATCACCAACGGTGATAAGCGGATTAATCTCAACAATCTCCGCATCAAGCTCCATGTAACACTTATAAAGATTTTCAAATAAAACCTTCGCGCTTTCTGCTTTCGCGCCCGTAAGCTCAAGACCGGCAGCAAGCGTGTCACCATCCGCGTCCGTGAAACCCGCTACAGGGTCAATCGCGACACTTATAATCTTCTCAGGATGACTTTCTGCAACTTCCTCAATATCCATACCGCCTTCAGTAGACACCATAAAGGCAACCTTACTTTGACCGCGGTCTAAAACAACCGAACAATAATATTCTTTTTCAATATCCACACCGTCAGTAACATAAAGACGCTGTACTTCTTTACCTTCAGGGCCCGTCTGCTTTGTTACCAAAGTTTTGCCCATCATTGCCTCAGCCGCAGCCTTAACATCTTCAACTGATCGACAAAGACGAACACCGCCTTTATCATCTGGCGCATCTTTAAAATGCCCTGCTCCGCGGCCACCTGCGTGAATCTGCGCTTTAACAACATATAATGACGAATCACTCATTTCTTCGGCGGCTTTCACGGCTTCATCAACGCTCATCGCCGCAATGCCCTTAGGCACAGCAACTCCGTACTTCTCTAACAATTCTTTGGCTTGATATTCATGAATATTCATTGTGGCAATGCTCCTTAGCAAATACGAATCTCTACCATCTTGGTTTAGCACTCTGCCATAGATTTGCAAGGCTCAAACGCAAGAAAAACCCAATTTAGTCCCGCTTTCAGGTTCTTTTTGACAAACAGGGTAAAAATCTTCTACAATGGGCGTGAATTCAAGAATTTTTTGAAAATTAAAGGAAAATCAAATGGGTGGTATCAATGATGGCATAGGCGGGAACAACAAAGAGCGCGATAACAACCGCGAAGACCCGCGTCAAGACATCAAAGCCAATGAAGCCGACGCCGCTGGCCTTTCCCCCGAGGAGCGCGGACTAGGAGCACGACCAACCGCGGAAATGCAAGACCCGAGTAATCCTGCAAATTTCGCCGCAGGCCCTAATTCCCAAGACATAAAAGACGAACATGACCCTGCAAAGCCATCAACAGCATCAGGCACAGACCCCCTCGCTCAGCAAAAACAATATAATGATGGCATGTCGGGTGCAGGAGGCAGAGACGGGAATTCTATGTATGCCAAAATGCGCGAGGATCGTGAAGAATTACTCATTCTGCAAGAAGAACGCCGCGCACAGTACAGGGCACTCACTCTAACTCTTGGCGCTATCGCAGACATCCAGACATACGACCAATTCAAAGAATATCATGCTGCGATGGGGACGCAACTTGCGACATTGGAACAAGATGCTAACGTTGTCGAAGAGGAATTAAACGAAGTTAAATCAGAATACGACCAGCGCATTCAGGCCATGGAAGACGCACTAGACGCGGACAAAGCACGTCTGGCAACACTCGATCCAAGCAGCCCAGAACACCTAAAGCTAAAAGAACACATCAACGCAACTGAGACCGTATTAACCTCATTCAAAAACGAGCACGCCCAACTCACCAGCGAATGGGACAACTATACAAGTGATTATAAAGACGCCAAAACTGCTTACGATGCAATTCAGGCAAAAATGGACGCAGCAGAACAAAATGGTGTTTCACCAGAAGAACTGGAAGCCTTAAAGCAGCAACTTCAAGATGCCGAAAATAAAATGAACACGGCAAGAGAATCTCTTGGCGAAGTCGAAGATCGCATCACCTTTGCAAATGACAGTCTTGACATAATGGAAAGCATGACCGTGGTCATGACAGAACATAATGCGGAAGAACAT
>CAYGSA010000165.1:0-1913 GCA_964352375.1 uncultured Micavibrio sp. | reverse complement strand
ACTTTTTGGCCTGCGTTTTGAAACAACAGACAAATACCCAACCTGGCATAAAGACGTCAAAACATACGATGTGTATAACGAAAAAGACAACAGCTTCATCGGCACATTCTACGCAGATTTCCACCCCCGCACAGGAAAAAACCAAGGCGCATGGAAAACCAGCTATCGCGACCAAGGGCTCTTCCGCGGAAAAATAGAACGCCCGATCATCGCCATCGTTTGCAACTTCACAAAACCGACGAAAGAGCGCCCCGCGCTTCTCACTCACGGTGAAGTTACAACGCTTTACCATGAAATGGGCCACGCCGTACATGCTCTTCTATCCGACGTAACCTATCGCTCCCACGCTGGAACCAGTGTTCTCTGGGACTTTGTCGAACTCCCCTCACAGCTCCAAGAGAACTGGTGCTATGAAAAAGACATCCTAGACAGCTTCGCCGAGCACTACGAAACAGGCGAAAAAATCCCCGCCGCTCTCATAGAAAAACTCCGCAACTCTATGCATTTCATGGTCGGTTGGAGCGGCCTACGCCAAGTCGGTCTTGCAACGCTCGATATGGCATGGCACACCTGCGATCCATCCAAAATTGATGATATCGCCGCCTTCGAAGACGAAGCGACCAAAGACACGTCCCTCTTCCCACGTCTTGCTGGCCCAACATCGACCAGCTTCGGTCATATCTTCGCAGGTGGCTACAGCGCAGGCTACTACAGCTATAAATGGGCAGAAGTCCTCGACGCCGACACCTTCGAGCTCTTCCTCGAAAAAGGCCTATACGACCAAGACACTGCGCAAAGCTACAAGAACAACATCCTCTCACGCGGCGGCAGCGAAAAACCGGACATATTATACAAACGCTTCCGCGGACGCGACGCCGACCCCGATGCACTCTTACGCCGCGAAGGCCTCATAAAAAAGGCCGCGTAAGGAATGAAACTGCGATTACCGCGCATAAGATTTGGATTATTCACCACACTCTTCGCAATTTTTGCGCTGATTATACTCATCTTGCTCACCCCAATTGGTGAAATTATTATACATCTAACGCCTGAAAGCTATCATCAAGCGATACTCAAAGACGTATACGAAAAAAAGACCTTATTTGAAAACACCGGAACACTGGAAAAACCATTAAACGCCAACATCATCCTCCCTGTTCTCGGCACACAAAGCGGCGTCTGCTTTGAGTTTGAGGAAGGCGGAATCACAATAGGACAAAAAGAAACCGCCCAAAAAGGGAAAAAAATTGCCGACATCACCATCATAGGCATGCAAGGCCAATCTTATAATCTACATGACGTAATCGTCACGGCAAGCCCAGAGGGAAAAACCATAATTTGCCAGCAACTTGGGCGCTTTTATTCCACCACCTCCGACCAAATCATCGCACTAACCATAATACCAAAAAAACCGTTCACCCCATCTCGCATTTTCTGGATCAGTACAATCGACATCTTCAGCTTCCGCCCCCACGAATATTCAAGACCTTAATTGTAAGCAAACAGTGTTTGTATTAAAATAACTCCATCAGCATGCAACGCGCAGACCCACCGCCATAACGCTCCAGTGTTTGTAAATCAGGACAAATCAACGTCTTATAGTGCCGCTCAATCACACCCAATTGATCACCACGCAACGCCGCTCGCGCCGCGGCAGAAAATGTCAGCATCTTCTCATCACGCAACCCCAAAAGCTCCAACGCATTACAGCAATTCGCCTGTAATTGCGCCATCGTAAATTCAACAACCTCATGGGTTTCACGCAAACGCCCAACCACCTGATCACGCACCGCATCATCCACAAAACACTCTGTGCAAATCCCCGCCATATCGCTGCCGATATACATTAAAAAATCCGCATGATAGACAGGCGGGCCTGCATGACTGCGCGTTTCAAACGAAATCACATCATA
>CAYGSA010000164.1:0-1930 GCA_964352375.1 uncultured Micavibrio sp. | reverse complement strand
GTAACTCCGACGACGTAAGTCTACGCAGGTTCGAATCCTGCCCCCTCCACCATTTTCCTTTCCGAGCACTTCCGTGAATATCTTAAAAATCATTGAAAAACCTCTGTTTTATTGATATATTTGTACTTAGATGTGCGAAGGTGTTTTGCTGCATCCAGAAAAATTGTTGGTATATTTATTGGTAGTACCAACGTTAATGGAAAGTCGATACCAACAAATGAAGCTAAACGATACAAAATGTAGGAATGCACAGCCTTTTGATCCGCCATCGAAAACACCTCGTAAACTAGGGGATGGTCATGGCTTATTTTTGTGGGTGATGCCCAATGGTGCAAAATATTGGCGGCTTTCCTACAGGATTAATGGAAAACAAAAGACGCAAGCCTTAGGCGTGTATCCGGAAGTTTCGTTGAAAGAAGCGCGTGACAAACGCGCAGAAGCTAGAAAAATTCTTTCCGAAGGCAAAGATCCTGTATTAGAGCAAAAGAAGAAGAAAGTTCTATACCAACAAAAAAATACCAACACTTTCGAAGCTATTGCTCGTGAATGGTATGATACCAACAAGCCTAAATGGTCTGCGCGTTATGCGGAGGGTGTGATGAAGCGTCTGGAAGATTATGTTTTTCCGGAGATCGGAAGCTACCCCATTACAGAAATAGAACCTCCTATTCTTTTGCAAGCGATTAAAAAAATTGAAAATCGTCCAGCAATAGAAATTGCAAAGCGGCAATTACAAAAATGTGGTGAGATCTTTCGTTATGCGATTGCAACAGGACGAGCAATACGTGATCCGTCTTCTGATATTAAAGATGCTTTGCGTCCGCAAAAAACAACGCATTATGCGGCATTAGATTATAAAGAAATTCCTGAATTCCTTTCTGTGCTAGAGCGTAATGATGCTCGATTGTTTCGGGGGACGAGAAATGCTGTAAAACTTCTTATGCTTACCTTTGTGCGCACTAGCGAGCTAATCAATGCCAGCTGGAACGAAATAGACTTTGAGCGCAAGGAATGGGTTATCCCAGCGGAGCGTATGAAAATGCGTGTAGAGCATATTGTACCCCTCTCAAAACAATCAATTCAAATACTACATGATCAAAAAGAAATTGCAGATAAATGGCCTTTGGTCTTTCCAAGTACAGTTAGACCGAGGCAATCTATGAGCAACAACACTATACTTGGGGCGATTAGGCGTATGGGCTATCAAGGGCGCATGACTGGCCATGGCTTTCGTGCACTGGCCATGAGCACTATTAAACAAGAGCTTGGTTATAGGCACGAAGTTGTAGATCGGCAGCTTGCCCATGCTCCGCGTAATAAGATTGATAAAGCCTATGACCGCGCACAGTTTTTAGATGAGCGCGCAAAGATGATGCAGGAATGGGCTGATTATTTAGAGAATATTGCTAAAAAGGTTTGAGTTATTATGGTCGTAAAACGAACAACATCCATTCCCAAGCGTCGTAAGAGAATTAAGGGTTATTTAGCCCCTTACTTAGATTGGCTTCCGGACTGGAAGGATGAGAGCCAGTATTGTTATTTGCTTAATGCAAGCCCACAAAAGTTCGCATGGGAATTTCTGAGGCGCAACCGTCACTATCTGAGTATGTATGATAGCATTTTAGTAGAATATGGTAGTGAACTCTTAAATAAGGCTGTAGAGCTTAAAATAACCCGCAATGAAACTGGAAAAGTGATTGTAAAGAACGGCAATGATGATTGTGCAATATTGCATTCTACAATTGAATATTTTCACTCAAATTTCGGCGTGTTAAACTTTCCCGCAGCTCCTTGGCAAAATGACTTTGAGCCTATTTTTGAAGATTTTATATTTATTGAAAAACCTGAAAATATAAATCAAAAAAAATGAGTTTTGGACTTCAGGGCAATCAAGTCATGTGCGTATTTGATTTAGGCTCAGGACCTATTA
>CAYGSA010000163.1:0-2033 GCA_964352375.1 uncultured Micavibrio sp. | reverse complement strand
TTTCACCCTTAAGCGCCAAGCTTTGATCTTCAAACGAAAGATCAGCCCAAAAACCATCTGTATCAAGGATGATTTGATTAAATTCAGCCAACGAAAATGCTCTGTAATCGGGTTCAATATATCTTCTACATTTAAATGATCGGGTCAAAATATGACGATCTGTATTTGAAGCTATTTCTTCATGTGTCAACGGCGCTGTAGCATTTGCCAACGTATGAACTGGCGTAAGCCAGGAAATAGAAAGATCGTCATTTAAATTACCTAAACAGCAGTCTCCTGCCCAAATTACTTTTACTTTATCAGCAGACAATATCACAGTTGCATAACTTGCGACGCCGCTTGTATATTTCATTTTAAGATTGCTCTGCAATTCTTTCAAACACGCCAGCGCTTCATCTTGGCCAAAAGCCTCAGCATCTTGATTGAAACACTCTATAACTTCTCTTGTTATTGCTTGCGCTGTTTCAGCTCCATATGGGCTATTTGTAGAACCATCGGCGATCACAAAACACTGTTTTTCTGCCTGAGCTGAAGCCCCGTAAAAATCTCTATTGTCTGGTGTTAATTTTCCTTGAAAACTAATCCATGAATGATCCGAAAACTTTGACATCATTGATCCTTTATATCTATCAATGCTTCCAAGCGTTCAAACATGACCTCTTCACGTCCTGAAATACCTGCCGCACTTTCAGCCGCATACTGAAACCCTGGATTCCTCAAAAGACTTTGTATTTCACTTGATATGTACTGTTTAAACTCCGTACTTTCGGCACGAACCTCATCTATCAATTCTTCACGTCCATCGATTATGTTTAGTATGTCTTCAATATCATGACTTCCGATAGGATCATCTTCTCCTCTACCATTATACGCCTCTAATTTTGTTGCCAGGAAATAGGGTGGACTGATCAATTGAATATTAATTTCATTGGATAAAGAAAATATTGAGGCGGTCTCTATTGCTTTTGAATACCAACGATTACTAAAACTTAATATCTTTTCGTCAGAGGGCATGAAATCAACTTTAAGCTCACCAAGTCTCATTCTACAGATAATACTATCATCCATAGAAACGGTGAATCCGTTGTCTTTTAATTTACTTTGAAAATTGTTCCAATCTGCATGCCCGAGCACATCAATAATTAAATCCACATCATCGGTGTATCGCACATCCTCTTTGGTTATCTCGTCTGTGATAAGCAATGCTGTGGTACACCCACCAACAAAAACAACTTGCTTTAAAAGCTCATCCCCTAAAGCTTCTGCTACTTTCTGAAGCATGCCATGAAGTTGACTATATATCTGTTTCATATTTTAACAGCCTTTCTGACAGCATCTCTTTTGCTAAATTGGCCTCACGAGGAGACCCTATTCGCACTGCATCAATTAATGCCATGACCTCATATAAAAACAAATCATGTTTTACTGCAAAGGGAACGCTTTTATATAATGGCTCTAGAGACTGACCTTTTTCTTTACCCCTAGCATCTGGCCAAACATATATATAATCGCCAGCACTCTTTAATTCTTTAGAAAGAGCAGGGGCGCCGAAAGATGTAGGAATTCCGCGTGTAATTTCAGCGGCCTTGACCGGAAACACATATTTTAACCCATACACAATGAACTCATAGAGAGCTTTTTCGTTTGCTCTTGGCAAACCGCTCTTACGATCATATATGGCTAAACCACTATCAACGCTTCTATTAATAGAAATGTTTACCGCACTTTTACTAACGCCCGACACTTCAGCTAAGCCGCGCACAGTAACCTTTTCAAAAATGCTCCAATTTACTTCCTCTTCTGTCTCAAAGTTTTTCTTAGGATCCCAACCTTCTAATCCATTAGGGATATGATAGGGGCTGTAAGAAACGTCGAGAGGAATCGACAACTGTTTTCTTCGTAAACTGACTAGTTTTATTAATATAAGTATATCTTGGCTTTGCACCCTACGCTCCCGTCCTTTGTCCATGGACAAGGGACATTAAACACTTTGAGCACAATTTTGTCAAGTAAAACATGGATACTCGTTATGG
>CAYGSA010000162.1:0-2090 GCA_964352375.1 uncultured Micavibrio sp. | reverse complement strand
AAAGCACTGTTTTATATAAATAATACCCATATCCTTCATGTTGTTTTCAAATTTTGCGGGGGTGGGGTCTGCCCCTAATTTCAACCAGTTCATCCCCGATGTCATCCCGAGCAAAGCGTCAGAAAAGTCGCAGGACCTAACTCAACCAAACCGCACAACAACCACTATAGGAAAATAATCATAATTTGTCAAATCTAAAAAACTTGACAGAAACCATAAAATATTGATATTTTACAAAATAAAAAAATAGGGTTGGAAATATGAACAAAACTACACGAAATTTATTAACGGCTGCATTTGTTTCCTTAGCACCAGTATCTGGAGCCGCGCAAGACGCAGAAGACCAAACACAATCCGACGGTTTTGGTTTTTCGTCTATCACAGAAGCATTAGGCAAACTGAGTGATAACGCAGAACGAAACTCTATACCTTACACAGCGTTTATTGATGCGGCAGGAGAGGAAAAATTATCACGAATAGAATTGTCTGGCCAACGGGCTTTTGGTTATATAACAGATCATGAAGATTCAGATCCAGTTTATACATTAATACCTGAAGGCGAAAACATTGTTGAACGCTTAAAAGGGAGTAATATTGAAATATCAGTTAAGGACACATCCAGCAGCCTTCAAGGCACATTGATGGCCATTCTTCTCATGGGTGGTATTGCCTATGCTGGGTATAGAGGTGGAAAAGCAATAGAAGATTTTCGTGAAAGTGGTCTCAGTAGAAAAAAGAAAAAAAATGAAGGCAGTAACAAATCTGATAAAACCTTCGATGATGTCGCGGGTGCTGCGGCTGCAAAACAAGAGTTAAAAGAGGTCTTGGATTATTTGCAAGATCCAAAAGAATATTCAAAATACGGTACGAAACCGCCGAAAGGCGTATTATTTACAGGCCCTCCGGGAACAGGAAAGACGCTTCTTGCGCGTGCATTAGCAGGCGAAGCGGATGTACCATTCTTTTCCGCATCAGGTTCTGAATTTGATGATCAGTACATTGGTGTAGGCGCGCGTCGTGTCAGGGAACTATTTGCAGAAGCCAAAAAGCATGATCGTGCGATAATTTTTATTGATGAAATTGATGCTGTAGGGCAAAAAAGAAGAGATGCGTCGGTTCACAGTGATGTAGGGCAATGGGAAAGCCAAACAATTAATCAGCTTTTAACAGAAATGGATGGCTTTCAACAAAGCCCGGGAATTATCGTAATAGGTGCGACAAACCGTGCTGACAGTTTAGATCCTGCACTTACGAGGCCTGGTCGTTTAAGTAAAAGCGTTGAAGTTGGCCTTCCGACACTTGATGAACGTATCGATATTCTCAAGGTTCACTTAAAAGGCTATAAAACGAACGGTGATATGGATCTAAATGTTATTGCAAAAGGAACTACAGGTTTCTCTGGTGCTCAACTAGAACACCTTGTAGATGAGGCGTCTAGGGTTGCCATGCGCGAAAAAGCTGAAGGGTTGAAAACAGAGCATTTTCAAAAAGCTTGGGATGATGTCATTATGGGTGCAGAAAGAAATCTGCCCATGTCTGACGATGAACGCAGAACAACAGCGTATCATGAAGCTGGACACGTTCTTACTGAACGGTATATGCCAGGAGGAAATCCATTTCATAAAACAAGTATTGTTCCGCGCGGACGAGCCTTGGGCGTTGCGATCAGTTTGCCTGAAAGAGACCAATATAGTAAAAACATTGAGCGCCTCGAGGCAGAGCTTGTTGTATTCTATGGTGGGCGTGTTGCAGAAGAAATGATACACGGTAATAATTTCACAAGCGGGGCGCAAAATGATATTGAGCGTGCAACTCAAACGGCGCGTATGGCTGTCATGGAATGGGGTATGTCACGTTTGGGACCAATAGACTTAAATCCTCAACGTGGCCCAGTTTCAGAACAAACGCTTAGAGAAGTGGATCAGGAAGTAATGGATATCATCACGCGTGTAAAAGGGCGTGCCGAACAAATTCTGGAAGAACATAGAGATGAGTTGGACAATTTAGCCGAAGCACTTTTAGAGCATGAAACGATTAATGAAGATCAATTGGATGATGCGCTTGCGGGAAAACCAATAATATCGAAATAT
>CAYGSA010000161.1:0-2102 GCA_964352375.1 uncultured Micavibrio sp. | reverse complement strand
ATCCTGGAAGACATGAGTAAAGCTGTTGGACGTCGAGCCTGCGATGAAGTCGAAACCGTCATCGCTGCCGATCCCTTGCTCTATCGCGAACCAGCCCACCGTTTCCGTTCCATGACTTCCGTTATTGGTGACCTCTTCTTCCTGAAGCGCTACCTGAAAGCCATTTGCTGTTGTGCTCTTTTGGCGTGTATCCACAAAGATGACATCATTATTCGTCTGCACCTGCGACAGTACCGTTGGCGAAGCCCCAAAATCTGTAGAAAAATTAATCGCATCAAAGCCATTCGGGTTGAGTGTGCTGACGTCTTGGGTGCCAACTTCAAACTTTGTACCGTCCGTTAGTGCCCAAGATCCTTCTTCAACAACAATATAACTGAAGGTCTCCAAGGCATGCAGCCCGTCCAGATACTCCGCCTCTTGCGCATATAATGTGAAGCTGTCGCTTTGTATGTCCGTTATACGCGCCGCAACAACATCACTTTCGTTCACTGACGTCATCGTCACAAACACAACAGGATTGATAAAATCATGATCCAACACCACCGTAATACCATTATGGTCAACGCTGCCAGAACCAAATTCCATGATTACCTGCTCTGTGACACCCCCCAGCCAATTATCTGATAGTGTCGTTTGCAGGCCTTCAAACTGATCTGTTGCCAAAACATCATTATACTGGATGAGTGTTTCGATATTGCCCTGAAAAGCGGTTGGACCTGTAACTTGAACATTATCAATCAGCGTAGCGCCGTTAATTTCGCCGATGCCGATATCATCCGCATGGCCATATAAGTTTCCAATACCATTCACAACGCCCACAGACGAACCGTTCAAGAACAATTCAGCCGTTCCGCTTTGCGGTAATGCGCCGTCCATCACAAAAGTTGCTGTGTATTTTGTGTTTGCATCAATGTTCGTTGCGATTTCCTTATAGCCCCAGTTTTCCTCCAGCTTATTCCAGACCGCCGCGTTCAAAGCGCCATCTTTGATGAACATATTCAGACCACGAGAAGCTCCGCCTTGCTCATACATGACCTGCGCTGTGGTCACGTCTGCTCCCGTTTCAAAAGCCACAGCATGCGTCTTTTGCAAATACGAGCCAGTGTTAATCTCTGCGCTGTCCACAAGGCCGGAGACACTCACACCATCTCTTAGATCAATTACAGGGATCGCGTCCTGAGTCACAGTATTGAGCAGAATATCCGTTACACCCCATTTCCATACCGGGTTTCTGGTTTGCTCAAATGTCAGTATATTCTCACCCGCAAGCTGATCCGCAGCCGAGATTGTAAATGTATCACCACTATTCAAGCCATCATTTGGACCAACAGACAAATAGCCCAAAGACGTGCCATTCAAAAGAACCTCAATCTCATCGCCCGTATCCACATCATATCCGGTTAAAGACAACGTCAAATCTTGCGATGTTCCTATAAAACTCGCCGTGATCAGACCATCTGCGTCTGTCTCTCCGCTATACAAATTTCCATACGCACCACCATCAATAACGCCAAGCGATAATGATGTATCGATAGGTAAGGGAGAGGCCATAACCGTCACAGTGACCGTCGCAGTATCACTGCCGCCATTCCCATCATCAATGCTGTAAGTGAAACTATCCGTGCCCGAATACCCTGCATTCGGCGTATAAGTCATTGTGCCATCTGCATTCACCACAACATCACCATGTGCTGCCAGTGTCGCAAGTGAAACGGTTAAGACATCCCCATCCTCGTCTGTATCGTTCGACAGGACATCCACAATAATAGCAGTGTCTTCGTCTGTCACGGCACTATCGTCTAGAGCAACCGGATCGACGCCTAAATCCTCAAATGGTGTGAACACACCATCTTCAAATAAACCGTTTGTTTCATAGATACCATCAGCAAAAACGAACTGCTCTAAGGTTTTATCAACTGTGTCATAGCCATCAGTCCCCGCCCTATCCCAAACAAAAAAACCTTGGGCTCTGTAGTTCAGATACTGAATTGAAATGTCGTAGTCATCATAATTTCCAGAGTAGACCGCTTGATCTATCCCATCACCGCCATTAAGTCGATCATCTCCAGCCCCACCGATTAGAATATCATTTCCTGCTCCAC
>CAYGSA010000160.1:1171-2135 GCA_964352375.1 uncultured Micavibrio sp. | reverse complement strand
TAAAAAGCGGGGAGTTTCTGTTACCCGGTACTCCCCAAACCGTGTTACTACAAGTCTACGTCAAGCGTCCAATTAGGCAGCGAGACGAGCCGCTACGACTGTGTTGTCGTTTGCAGCAACAGTTGCTTCGTTATCGTTTGCAACTATGAAATTGACCCGATATCGGCGGTATCATGCCGAGCAAAAACAACACCTTTATTACGTTCGTCGAAGCTGATTCGTCCCCGCCAAAATTCGCCGCTAAGTGCAACGAAGCTTGAAAATTTTGAGCGCCGCGCCGTAGTTAACGAAGGCGGGCTTTGAGAATGTCCGTCTTCGCTACAGCTACGACGAGACAAAATTCTCGTAATACTCGCTGCGCTCGCAACTGCGAATTTTGGTGGAGACGCCGGGTTCTGCCCCCGGGTCCGATACGTCTATTCTGAATCGCGTTTATTGCCATAGTCTGTTGCCAGACAGTTACTTTTTAGCACAGTTATTTCCTTATGTGAAGGGCATCATGGACGTTTACGAATTTTAAGACTATAAATGTTATGATTGTCTTTAACCCGAACAAATGTGAGGCGCGAAACGTGGAGTTTGGGGCGGCATTAGCCCCAACACGCAAAGCGCATTAAGAAACCATGAGCATTACCGCATTACAAACCTATCTTGCCCCCATTCAGGAACTTTTTGGCCGCGACGGCGTGAGCGAGATTTCCATCAACCGCCCAGGCGAAGCATGGGTGGAGATTTTTGGTGAAATGAAACATGTGGAAGTGCCAGAATTTGACACAGAGCATCTCAAAAGTCTTGCACGCTTGGTGGCACAATCCACTGACCAGCATGTAAGTGAAGAGAACCCTTTGCTTTCTGGGTCTTTACCGGGTGGCGAGCGTATTCAGATTGTTTTTCCTCCCGCTTGTGAATCTGGCAAAATTGCCATGTCCATTCGTAAACCCAATGTGATGGATGTTGATTTAGA
>CAYGSA010000160.1:0-1161 GCA_964352375.1 uncultured Micavibrio sp. | reverse complement strand
ATTGCCTTGGACTTTCTTAATATCCATTTTTTTGTTTTTGTCTTAGATCAATATCTATCCTTCGGTGCCTTTCAAGCAACGGTGGTTGTAAATACAAAAAACAAATTTGAAGCTGAATTAAGACAGCTTCTTGACGAAGGAAGCGTGAAGGAGTTTCTCAAAAAATCCGTTAAATATAAGAAAAATATTATTATTAGCGGTGGTACTTCCACGGGTAAAACCACCTTTATGAATGCAGTGCTGAAGGAAATCTCACCATCAGAACGTATTATTACGGCAGAGGATGCCCGCGAGGTGCGTATTGAACACATCCCCAATCGTGTTCATTTGTTGGCTTCTAAGGGTGGGCAAGGGCTAGCCAAAGTCACCACACAAGATCTCATTGAGGCTTGCTTAAGGCTGCGCCCAGACCGCATTATTGTGGGCGAGTTGCGCGGCGCTGAGGCTTTTTCATTCTTAAGGGCGGTGAATACAGGTCACCCAGGTTCTATTTCCACCCTTCATGCTGATACGCCGGCACTCGCATTAGAGCAGCTTATATTGATGGTGATGCAAGCTGGGCTCGGCATTACCCGCGATCAAATTAAAAGTTATATTGAAAATGTGATCCACGTTATTGTGCAGCTCAAGCGCGGCGAACGCGGCAAGCGCTATGTGTCAGAGATATATTTCAAAGAAGGCGATTAAATAATACCCATTTTTCGATGAATTTGCACGGCAGAGAAGCCGAGTTCTTTAGTACGCGCAAATACGCGAAACCATGCTCATTGAGCAAAACAGCAACGCAAAGCAAGATAAAAATGATTAAAAATAACGCCCATCTTTCGATGAGCGTTTCTAAAAAACCGCTTTATAAGGCTTGGCGACGACCTACTCTTCCGTGCCTTAAGACACAGTACCATTGGCGCTGGAGTGTTTCACTTCCGTGTTCGGGATGGGAACGGGTGGTTCCACCTCCGCCATTATCACCAAGCCGTATAAAGCGGCTTTTTCTTATCTATTACACAGCATTACTGCTGTGGAATAAGTTATTCTAACAACCAAATTTGCACTATAAATAACTCAGCTATCACTCTTACGAGTAACAGTCTTTGCGCTGTGCGCGCGCGAAATCAAGTGTCCTGATGTAATCAAGCCAATCGAGCAATTAGTAACAGTACG
>CAYGSA010000159.1:0-2137 GCA_964352375.1 uncultured Micavibrio sp. | reverse complement strand
ACTTGACTACGAATCAAGGGGTCAGGAGTTCGAATCTCTTCGGGCGCACCATTTTCCTAAACATTCAATTTTATCATTAAAGCATATCCTTTTTGGGCGACAGGTGATAAAATGCCGTATATTTAATGTTCTATCTTAATTTTCGCGCCTGCAAGAATAACGACTTTTTCAAATATTAAGCCTGTAGTATAGTTTTATATCTGCGTATATAGATCCTAACACCCCCTCGTTTTTGGAGCCTTAATATGAATAAACACCACCTTTTATGGTTTGGTAGTGCCGCAATGGTGCTTGTTGCTTCTCCCGTTTATTCCCAAGACAAAGTACCGTTAAAATGGAACCCTCACATTGAAGCTGAAGGGAAGTTGGGAACAGATCGTAGCTTAGGTGAGCTTGGGTTGTTTATACCGTTCTTACAAAATGATAAAACATTGTTTTTTGCCGATATACGTGGCCGCTTTGATGATCAAAGCAGTCGCGAAGGGAATTTTGGTTTAGGTGTGCGTCATCAAATTAACAAGGATTGGATTGTGGGTGGGTATGCTTTTTATGACCGCCGTAAGACAGAAAATAATAACTATTTCCATCAGGCCACCATCGGGGTTGAAGCCTTAACTGAGAATATGGAATTTCGTGCGAACGGATATATTCCTGAACGCGGTGCACAAGACATTGTGGGTGGTGGTTCAAGCAGTTCTGCTTCGGTGAATGGCGCTAACCTTCAAATTACAACAACCAACAGCACTTTGCGCGAGCAAGCCATACCAGGGTTTGACTTTGAGGCAGGATATAGCTTTGATTTTCAGGATAATATCGATGTGTGGGCCTATGGCGGGGCGTATCATTTCAATACAGGCGGGGTAGAGAAAGTCGCTGGCCCGCGTGGCCGTATTGAATTGAATTATAACAATGTGCCGTATATCGGTGAGGGCTCGCGCTTTACGCTTGGTTATGAGGTGCAGCATGATGATGTGCGCGATACGCAAGGTTTTGCGATTGCCCGTTTGCGTGTGCCGCTTAATTTCGGTAAAAACGCTGCATCCCCCTCTGATCTTTCTGCGTTGGATCGTCGTATGACAACGCGTGTTGTGCGCGACATTGATATTGTGAGCGGTCAGGCGAGCACGATATCAACATCCACCACAGAAAACGCCACAGCTACAACTGCAGGCGGTGCAACGGTGAGCAGTTTTGTCACCATTGATGCGGGCGATGACATCTCAACCGAGGTCACAAATGCGGGCTCCAATGCGTTGATTGTGGTTGATGGATCGGCGGGCACGATTAACGATTCAGATAGAATAGAAATAGAGGATGGGCAAACGATTATCGGTGGTGGCGCCTCCCTTACGGTGCTTGGCGCGACATCAGGTGCAACCGCTACATTAACATTGCCAGGAACGCGTCCGACAGTAAACAATACCGATACATATGTGTTTAATGGAAGCAATCTTACGAATGGCTTTCAGCTTGAAAACATAATAATTACCGGAGGTTCTCATTCGATAATAATTGAGGGTTCTACGTCAAATGTTTCATTGAAAAATATCAATGTCAGTGGTTATGCGGATCGTGGTTTTCACGATAATACGACAACGGGGAATAATATCTCTATAACAGATAGCACATTCACCGGAGGCTCTAGTGGGCTTGAATTTGGTGACGGAAGTAACTTCACGCTCAATAATGTAAATGTTAGCGGCGTTACAAATGCTGCTTTTTATATTAAGGGCGGACATACAACAACCAATATTTCCTTTAGTAATATTGTAGTTGATAATGTTGATGATGTGGTGTTTTTACAATCAGGGACTTCTGTTATTAATAACCCATCGGGGGCAATTACAGCCACGAATGTTGGCGGCGCGAATTGTAACAAGAGCGGTGGTACGATTAACGGTTCAACCCTTTTGATTAATGGGGTGCTTTGTAATTAGCTGTTTGAGCGCTGATCGCAAAGCATACTCTTATGGCTTGGTTAGGCTTGGAGATACCATTTTTCAGAAAATTTGTTATTATTTAAAATCTTGTTCCACCTCTCTAAAACCTTGAATAATGCGTTCGATGTCTCTCTATCTAGCTGCACCATTTCTCTTGTTAAATCTTTCTTGCAGATTAAATCTTAACGAACCAGCTT
>CAYGSA010000158.1:0-2169 GCA_964352375.1 uncultured Micavibrio sp. | reverse complement strand
ATCTGGCAGTTTGTGACGGGTGCGCGGTCGCGTGTTAAACAGGAAAATGAACGTGCGGCGCTGCGGGCCTATCAACGGGACCGCGACGAACAGGATGCGCTCATTGCTGCGCAGCTCGCAGAACGCCAAGCTTTGCAGGAGAAAATCGTCAGTGAACGTCAGCGCACCGCACAGGTTTTGCTCAAAATCCGAAAAGATCGTCAGCACATCCACGAAGCAACCGCACCTGATGAAACCGAAGTGATGAGAAAGCGCTTTGAAGACAAACAGCGCAACAGGCGCGAAAACCGCCCCAAGCGGCGTGCTTCAAGTCGTCGTCGCAAACCGAGATCTCAGACTCCTCAGCCTTAGGAATTATCCAGATTTCTTTTTGGCATCGAAACGATCAATGGCACGTTTGGCGACCAGCAGTTCGAGATTGTCATCGGTATAATCGCCGCCAAGTGCTTCGATCCATGCGGCGTAATCATTCAACAGCCATCCCAGTGCCTCGCCCAAGGCCATGTCATTCAGCCGGGATGTATTGAGTGTGTAGGTGAGAAGCTCATCCTGATCTGGCGCATATTCATAGGCAAGCGTGCGATCATACCATGTCCAGACAAGGCGAAAGGCCTCCACTTTGCGGGTGACCCCATCTGGAAACTTCAATTCCCGTACGCTTGTGCGGAAATTCTCTTCCTGTTCGCGCTCAACCAAATAATCAAACATATCATCATGTTACACTATGAATGAGCGCGCCGCAAATCTCTTCAACGGGTTTGTTTGAAGCCCCTTTTGATGGCACGAGAATATCCCGCCTGGCTTTTTTCTATCCTTTGAATGTTACGCTCACGTATTCTGATATGGCGCAAGGCAGCTTCTCTGGGATCGGGCATGCCAGGAAATCTCGGCTGCGGAGCCAAGCGCATGACATCCATTTTCCTATCTTCGCGCATGGTCTCCAGCTGCTCTTTTGTCCAGACGTCTGGCTGCCCGTCAATCTTGCTTTTAGGGTCGTCCATCTCAACGCTCCTGTTTTGGTGTTTGTTTTTGCTGCGGCTCATTTTGGCGCACAGGTAAACCCCGTGCCTGGCGCTGCTCTTGCAGGTAGGCGTAGGGATCTTTGCCCGTCTCTGCCTGAAAGTTGCGCGAGATCACGGCCTTCATATCCTGCACAGGCTGCCCGGTTTTCTGTGAGAGCTGCTCGGCATACAGGGTCATGGTTTTGGCGTAATAGCCCTTTTCATCGATTTGCGCCCGCAAAGTCGTGGCGTATTCCGCAGCCTTGGCATCGTGTTCCTGGCTCAAGGCCACCGGATCGCGTGGAGCCAGAACGTGGCCTTGGTCGGTCTTATAGACAACCGCGTTTTTGAGATCGTCAGGCAGCGGGGCGTTGCCGAAGAACTCCACCAGCGGCACACCGGCTTGGTTACGTGGGACATTGATGGAGTAATCCGGTCCCTCAATCGTCCGGTGCGTCGTTGGGTTTGTTTCCTGCGTCTGCGGTGCGCTGTCTTGCGTTTCGGGTCCTGTGTCTGCGTCATTCTCGGCCATGTGCTTCTCCAATGCGAAGTATGATTTCTGTTCACCAGTCTTTTCTGAGCAGGATGAACGGGCATTGTGTGCCACGCGCAACGAACGAGTTTGGGCCGATGTAATGACACCATCTATAGACCCGGTGATTGCCTGCTGGCGCATATTCCCAAAGCATGTAAGGAAACCCCAATTGCCAGATGCAAAGCGCAAGGACAGACAGAATGAGTACAATGCGCGGGGGCGTGAGGCCCAGCAGGATATAACCCACTATCCGCCAATAGGCGCGGCTTTTAGCGATGGTTTCACGCCCACGTTTCGTGACCCAGCTCCAGCCACCCCAGACGTGGACTTCGATGGGCTTAAGAAATCGAGTGTTGCCATAGAGGCGATTGATCCCAATCAGGAAACGCCAGGGCATAATAGAGAAGATCTGTACCTTGCGCGCAAAAATAGGTTTCAGATTGCCAAAGATAATGATCTGGCTGTCTGCGCTCATACGGCGGATTTCATCGGTGGACATAAGAGGGCGGTTGGTCGTTGAAACATTCTCTCGTGGACCGTCTTCGCCAAAGGAAAAGCTGGAGGTGACTTCGGTATAATTTCCCAGCAGCTTCGAGATGAAGTCCAGCGTGGCGTAATTACGAACCCCACTCA
>CAYGSA010000157.1:0-2289 GCA_964352375.1 uncultured Micavibrio sp. | reverse complement strand
ACCAATATGCCTGCGGCGATGCATCGCTATTATTTGCGGAATATGTATCGGGATAACAAGCTTGCGCAGGCGGGCGGTATTACCATGAATGAGACGCCGATTGATTTGGCCGCCATTAAAACGCCGTGTCACTTTATTTCGACGAAGGAAGATCATATTGCGCCGTGGCTTGCGACCTATGAGGGGATGAAATTGGTGGGGAGCAAGGATAAGACCTTTACGCTGTCTGCTTCTGGGCATATTGCGGGGATTGTGAATCCGCCGAATAAGAAGAAATATTGCTATTGGACACATAAGGGTTTGCCCGAACATTCGGAAGATTGGGATGAGAAGGCCAAGCAACATGAGGGATCATGGTGGCCGTTCTGGGGTAAATGGCTCGCTCCTCATGGCGGGGAGATGACAAAAGCGCGCAAGATTAAGAATGCGATTGAAGATGCCCCCGGAAGTTATGTTATGTCTAAGTTTTGATATTCTTCTTATGCTCCTGACCCAGCCCCACGTAATGGGGGGCGGACCATTTGATGTAGGCCAGTTCTTTTTTTGTTAAATCACGCATGTACTTTGCGGGGGAGCCTGCCCAGAGTTGGCCTGCAGGTATGCATTTATTCGGGGTCAGGAGCGCTCCGGCGGCGAGCATGGCATTGCTTTCGATCACCGCGTTATCCATGACGCATGCGCCCATCCCCACAAAGCCGTAATCTTCGACTGTGCAGGCGTGTAAAATTGCGTTGTGCCCTACGGTAACATTATCGCCGATATATGTGCCTGCTACGTCGGTTGTGACGTGAATGATTGTGCCGTCCTGAATGTTGGTATTTTTACCGATTTTGATCTCATGGACATCGCCGCGCAGGACGCAGCCGTACCATATGTTTGTGCCTTCACCGATTTCTACATTGCCGATGATGCTGGCAGAGGGGGCGATAAAGGCCGTATCGTTAATGACAGGATAAATGTCCTTATATGGAAAAATTAAATTTGACATGTTCTTATACCCTATTGACTTAATTGTAAAAAAACGCCTCGCTTCTATGTAAACGAGACGTTTTTGAATTTTATAAGATCCTTCAGTCGCATTCGCTCCTTAAGGATGACATTCGCCGGATTAACGTTTCGCCCACTGTTTTGTACGACGGGCCTTGTGCTTACCAACCTTCTTACGCTCAACGATACGATCATCACGTGTCATCATGCCAGCCTTCTTAAGTGGCGGTCTCAGTGTTGGTTCGAAGTTTTCAAGCGCACGGGAGATACCGTGGCGAACAGCGCCAGCTTGACCAGAAAGGCCTCCGCCTTTTACTGTGCACATCACGTCGAATTTTCCAACGCGGTCAACGACAAGGAACGGTTGGTTGAGGATCAAACGATGTGTATTGCGAGAGAAATATTCACCCTGATCCTTACCGTTTACCACAACCTTACCTGAGCCTGGTTTAAGCCAGACACGCGCCACAGCGTCTTTACGACGACCCGTGCCATATGAACGACCTTGTGCATCAATCTTTGGTTCTTTTTTCGCAGGTTCTTCTTGTGTTGAAGTGGCTTCGTCAGCCCCAGCAACAGGAGCATCCGCTACAGCCTGACCTAAATCTTTAAGATCTTTTACTGCTTCTTCTTTCTTATCAGCCATTCTCTTATCCTATCTCTTATTCTTTGGATTCATTGCAGCAACGTCCAGAACTTCTGGTTGTTGTGCTTCATGTGGATGTTCTGCGCCAGCGTAGACGCGCAAGTTTTTGAATACCTGACGGCCAAGCGGGCCTTTCGGGATCATGCGCTCAACGGCTTTTTGCACGACACGTTCCGGGTGGTTTCCATCAAGGATTTCACCTTTGGTGCGTTGTTTAATCCCGCCTGGAAAGCCTGTGTGCCAGTAGAAAATATCATTTTCGCGCTTACGACCTGTAAGGTGAACTTTATCTGCATTGATGACAATTACGTTATCGCCACAATCCACATGTGGTGTGAATTCAGGCTTGTGCTTACCGCGAAGGCGCATTGCGATCACGCTTGCGAGACGCCCAAGAACAACACCTTGCGCATCGATAATGACCCATTTTTTGTCGACTTCCGCCGGTTTCATTGAATATGTTTTCATCTTTGTTTCTCTGTATTTCTTTTAAAGATGGAGGTTTATCGCGCAAATTATGTGCGGTGTCAACAAAATTATGCAGTAAAAACAGGGATTTGTTTACGGGGTATTATTGAACCCCACTCTGAGTTAATTTTCTCTGTACCCCGTCAGCACATGTTGGACAGTTAGTGGCTAATTGCTAAGGTGTTGTT
>CAYGSA010000156.1:0-2313 GCA_964352375.1 uncultured Micavibrio sp. | reverse complement strand
TGATCATCACGCGCTTGACGATATCAGCCTCAGCATAGGTGTTAAAAATATCATTCAAGATAAAAGACAAAAACACACCATAAGCGCATGTTAGAAAACACCAAAAAAATTGGCGCGGCAAGGAACTAAGCGGTAATTTCTCGGACAGAAAACTCCCCAACCCCGCGGAAATAATCAAACTAAACAAAACAACGCTTAGACCATAAATAGGATGCCCTAAGAAAACACCAAGGGCTTGTAACAAGGAAATCTCAATAAACATAAAGCCAAGGCCAATCATCATGAAGTAAAAAGTTCCAGCCAGAATGAACGAACTCGTCTTATTTTCAACGGTTTTTAAAAGCGGCATAATAATAACAAACGCCACCATAAGCGCCGAGAAGACTATAATAATATAAAGGTTAAACGTCGCTTTTGCTTGCCCCATCGAAACAAAATGACCGTCATCCAAAGGTTTTAGAGCTAAAGCGGCAACCTGTAATGGCTGAGTTAGGCGCGCTTGATTGAAGAAAAAAGGCCTCATATCTGTAGACGCAGAAACATCAAAAAATTGCTTTGCAGAAATATCATTAATCTCCTCAACACTGCGCGCACGAATCAATTCCCCAAGTAAACCCTCAGGCGCAGGCTTATTCGGCATAAGAACAAGGTTATATTCTTTTTCCTCCGCGGTTTTCTCAAGGGCTGCAATTTGCGCATCTGTAAATGGCGATTTAGAGATAATTAAAGTCGCAATGTAAGCGGAGTTAATCAGTGCGATATGCTGGCGGGCATCTTTAATGCCCTGATTAAATAACGTCGCCATGGCCACTGAAAGAGAACGTCCAGTATCATCCATAATACTCGCCGACCAGCGCGATAGTGTAAATACACCATTCTCGCTCAAATCATCCATAAAAATTGTCCAGGCCTCGGTTGTGTAGAGGCCATTCTCAGAAAGTGCAAAAGCACCAGCGCCCGTTGCAGCCCACGTATCAATCAAGCTCATTTGAACCAGGTCAAGCTTTCCAGTGTTTTGACGAAACCAACTCCGCGCCTCTTCATTAAGAATTTTTACGCCAGGCTGGTTATAAAGATTGGCGTAGTCTCTAAATTCAGGATGATCCCTCAAAAGCTTGACCTGAACCGGATTAACATCAAGCGCGGTAACCTCATTCACACCAAAATACTTCGCAGACAGTAAATCACGCCCACCGCCAACACCAATAATTGCAGCCGTATGAATATCTGGAAGCGAGTATGCTATATTTGTGACATCATATTCTAAATATCTATGTTTACTAAAATCCCCATCAAACTTTGTAATCGGCGTGCCTGCATCTCCGTCAATCTTAATCGTTTTCAAATGCGTCATCATATCAGTTGGAAACTTTGGAGACGGTCCCCAAGAAAAAGCAGGCGCGTATGTCTCATTCATTACCGTAACACGCGAAATAGAATTCCATTCCTCATACTCAAACTGAGATTGCGTAACAAGCTCGTTTTTTACCCATAAAGGGTATAGAACAGGGGAAGAAGAAAAAGCATTCACAGCGCTTAATAAAAATGAGACAACGCAAAAAATAAGTGCTGTAGAACGAATGTTATAAGTCTTGTAGTATAATTTAAAGTGTTCAGGCGCTGTATCAGAAACTGGAAACACCAAAGCTGAGGCAAAGGCCAATCCGGAAACGAGTAAAATCGCAGACGGCGTATCAATTGATTCCATTAAAATCAGCGCAGCAATGCATCCTAAACCTGCGCCGAGCAAGTCAACACCGTATGTCCGTCCAACAGGAAAAGGCGCGCGCGTCAAACAAACGGTAATAACAACACCAGCATGATAATAAGCCGCACTAATAGCGACCGCTAAAATAGGAAGTGTTGCAATTGTCTTTACCGCATCATCTGAGATAATGGGACAAAAAAGTTGAAAGACGAGTCCAATCAGGATGAAAAAACCAAAAGCGACAGAATGCTTTCTCGCGATTAAACCGTAATGCTCTCGCTGATACTCTTCGGAAGAGCGATAAATTTTGAGCGCGCCCAAGGTCAGGCCAAACATAGCCATACTAATAACAAGGAACGAAAGATGATACCATGATGTCACAGAGAAAATGCGAGATTGCAAAATTTGCAACATCATCACAAGACCTGAAATCAAGAAGACACCAGTGTAAAAAGATAACGCTTTGTTTTTCATGTTCGTAATAAGCCTATAATTTTTCTTTAGAAATTAATTTTCCATGTGTTCCATGCATCCAACCATATGCACACCTATAAAGAAGATAGGTTACAATAGGAATGAATGCAATAAAAGCTGAGGTTTTGAGG
>CAYGSA010000155.1:0-2325 GCA_964352375.1 uncultured Micavibrio sp. | reverse complement strand
GCAATAAAAATCGCAGCAATTGTATTATGGTGGATTTAATGAGTCCTGAGCCTAATGAAAAGCAACAGCTTTAAAAGTAATCTTCAAGATGGTCTGGCAGCCGCAATTAGTTCCAAAAAAATCACTGAAGAACATGCCGCGACGCTAACAGACAATCAAATAGAACTGTTTGATTATTACTATGCTCTGGGTTTAATCGGATTGACTATCACAGCAGATGCAAAAACCAAGGTTGATGCTCAAGGCAGAGCATATAGAGAGTATGAATATGGGCCTACTTGCTGGAAAACCACTCTTCAAACTATTGATCTGGACACTTTTCTCCGCTTAACGACAGAGCAGGCCGGACGTTTGAATAACATTTATATCGCTGGCCTTGTACAGGATAAAACCGATTACATTGGAGGCGGTGTTATAAAAGGCTATTTATCATTGGAAGAGGTTTTTGACCTCACAGATCGCCAATATTCTCGCATTACGGCGGGGATTAAAAACGATGCATCAAGAGATTTCGATGGAAAGATCGTTCAAAACTATGCGGACATCCTGCATACACCAACAAAGGATCTTGAAGAAGCCGCAGAACATAAAGTCAAGGCTTTACACTTCCTTGAAATCATTGACCCTGAATATATGCCTAACAGTGATGACATCAAATCAATGCTGGAAGCTCTCTCTTTGGAAGAGGCCAAAGCTGTAGCCCATTTTAAGCCGGAGCAAATTAATGTACTTCTAGATCATAGTAACCGTGGCATCTTGCGCCAATTAAGTGAGCCTGTCATTGACTACTCGCTACATGATGATATAGAGCGCAATAAAGAAGGCAGGACAATCGGTCCTCTTAAACGCGCCCCTGTTTTGGCGATTGAGGATCTCGGTGCATATTCTGCTGACCAGATAAAATCAATCATCGCAGCCTACGCTTTGCTTGATAAAGGTATGGTCAGCGTTAATGACGCAGCTCATACGCCAGAAGAGGAAGCAAAAGTTGCGAGCCAGTTATCTAGCATTCTGCAGGACGGTGAAACACTAGAAGGCGTTACAGGCGGTGAGTTTAAAACACTCGCGGCTGCTTCAAAAACAACCTCTTTAATGGATGCGTGGGCGCTATCTGCATTATCCAATGGCATCAGGCATGTTGCAAAAATAAGTTCACCCAAAGCTTATGCACACGCTAAACAGCTGAAAGTCAAATTTGACCAAGCCTTGGAAGCGGGTGAGATTCAAAGTTTCGCGCCGCTGCGCAGAGGCGTTGGTTATCGGCTTGACAATGATAGTTTTAAAGCGTTCCTAACAAAGCACTTGCCGACTCCAGAAGCCCAATAAGCCAATTTATGCTGTTTGGCTTGGCTCATGCGGATATAATCGCTTCGACATAATGTCTACGCATCGAAAAAGGTTTGCGGTGTGGTTTTTACATCATGCTTATTTTTGAGCGCATCAGTCTCTTCACGGTTTTCCAAGTGATGATCTTTAACGTCATACCCTTGGCGTTCTAATAAATCTTTAGATTTTATGCCGTACGGACAAATATGCTTGTTCGTAACCATGCGATATAGT
Source organism: uncultured Micavibrio sp. (assembly GCA_964352375.1). Taxonomy (GTDB): domain Bacteria; phylum Pseudomonadota; class Alphaproteobacteria; order Micavibrionales; family Micavibrionaceae; genus UBA1672. Next base: position 765 of record CAYGSA010000155.1, on the reverse strand, counting down.
GTTGCTGTATTTGTCATGATTTTTCCTTTTTTATATTTCCAATGAGGAAGCAGGCCGAATAGTTCCGCACTCGGCCTGCCTCATGTTTTATCCAAAGAATATATCTGCCGCTAAAAATGCGAAGAAAAAGCCGATGAGGTAGATGATGATCGAAATGATCAAAATACCCCAACTTACTTTTCTAAGGCGCATACATGCCTTTGCTTTAGCAGGATCAGCAGGGCAAGGGGCATAACGCGCCCGCCATTGCATGATAGCTGAAAGCGTCAGCATGATACCTGCGCCTGCAAACATATAAGCTTTGTAATCAGAGATTGCCGTTATCCACGGCACAGCTCCAACAAAGCCAGCCAGTATCGCACCCATGCCAAGCGTTACCAATAATGCAGGAAGCGCACAGCAAATGAGCGTCCCCATACTAGTAAACAGGCTAAGGGTTGGCATGACAGTATGCTGCCATAAGCTTGGTTCGGGGTTATTCGACACGGTGGATACCCTCCACGTTATAGCCAGCGTATTACAAAGGATATGTATGACAGAAAGCATAGTCAGCTTATTCAGCGCAGGCATGAAATTAACGAATTACTCGAACGCCATCATGAAGGTGATGAACAGTTTAGAATTGCCGTTACAACATTGGTTACGCTTGCATCCAAGGCCGCTGAAATTTTTGACCGTTCGACAACCGATGAAAAACGCCAATTAATGGGATACCTGTTTTCGAACTTGGAGCTGGAAGGCTCAAAGCTAAGGTATACCTTGAAG
>CAYGSA010000154.1:0-2332 GCA_964352375.1 uncultured Micavibrio sp. | reverse complement strand
AACAACACCTTAGCAATTAGCCACTAACTGTCCAACATGTGCTGACGGGGTACAGTTCGTTTCTTCATATTTTCTAGTCATCACGCCCCCCGCACTGCGTTTAATGCTTCGCGCAGTTCACCTACGTTCCATATGGTGATACCGCCGATTTTATGAGGCGAAGGGATCAAGCCTTTATGAACCCAGCGCCAAACCGTTGCGGAAGAACAGGCAAAAAGCTGCTCTACTGTCCGCTGGTGCACATAAGCGGTTATTGGTAACTCGTCGAACGAGGAAGTATGGTTTTTGAATTCTTGTGTCATCATGCAGTCTCCTGTTGTTTGATGACACCAAGGTACATGCTACTAATGCTTGGTTTTTCCAATTTGGAAAAATTATTCAAATAATAATTTTAACCCTTGACCAATTGCACTGTGAAAACTCGATTTTCCTAGCCCTTTGAGTTCAGGACTTTGCTCTTGCAAGTGTTCGAATAGCGCTAAAACAGCATTCGTAATTTTATTGTTATTAGGTATGCCACTACCTTTTTTATAATCGTCACATTCCTCTGCCAAAAGAAGTGCCAAAGCACCTATCATGCGAAGCTGTGTTTCTTCACGATCCGTACCGGGTCTCTTTTTCTTTGGGGGCACAGGAAAAAAATCCTCTGGCTCAAAAGGAAAGTGTTTAAGATTTTCGTTTGCCCATTTTACAGCAGTATCGCGCTTGAAAAAAACGTCACGTGCAATGGTCTTTTCTTCTTTTAGCTCCCCAGAAACAACCGCTTGATTGATTTTATTTCTCATACGATTAAATTCGTCAGTATCGCATTCGGTAAGGTGTTCTAAACCACCCCAACACAAATAAAGAAGATCGCGATCACTCCAAAAATCTTTTGTAGCCCAATATTTATGGGGCTCTCCCTCCATTACAACATTAACCATGCCAATCTCCTTGCTTATTTATAAGCACAACACGCTCCTGTTTTGCCTGTGGCTGCGAAATAAACTCCGCCCATGATGCCATCAATTTCCTCCGTTTGGTGAACAGGTCGCCACGAGCATAGGCGGCTTCGACTTTATCTTTGAGTTTGTGTGCGAGAGCATGCTCAATAACTTCGCGAGGGAATGCCGTTGTCTCACCGGCCCAGTCTCGAAATGTCGAACGAAAACCGTGAACAGTGCAGTCCAGCTCCATGCGTCGTAAAAGTTGGGTTAACGCCATATCGCTGAGGGGGTTACCATTTTTGTTTGAAAAAATGTACGGCACATTCGCAATGTGCGGTTGTGCAAGCAAAGTTTTTATGGCTTCTTGTGATAATGGTATACGGTGCTCCTTGCCCGCTTTCATACGATTTGCAGGAATTGTCCATACGGCTTGCTCCAGATCAATTTCATCCCACGTCGCTTTACGCACTTCACCAGACCGGGTAGCCGTTAGAATTGTAAGCATAAGAGCTTTCGCGCTTATGCTATCGTGTATTTTGAGCCCATGAATAAAGGTGGAAACCTCACGCCAGTCCATCGCTTTGTGATGAGAAACCTTGCTCACTCGTGACGGCGCAGGTAGTAAAGCATCTAAGTTACCTTTCCACCGGGCTGGATTATCGCCTGTACGAGAGCCTCTGGCTTTCGCCCAACCAAGAACGAGTTCAATACGGTTGCGCACACGGTTTGCCGTTTCCGTCTTTGTTTCCCAAATTGGCTCGATCACTTGTAAGACATGATCGATAGTTATGTCCTTTACATGCAAACCGCTTAGTACAGGATAAGCATAGGTTTTTAGGGTGTTTCTCCATTGTGAAGCATGTTTTGCGTTTTTCCATCCCGTGCGGTGAGCGTTGATATATTGTTGAGCAGCCTCTTCGAAAGAGATAAATGAGGCTTGTTCGGCTTTAAGAGCTGACTGAGCGGCTTGACGCGCTAAAATGGGGTCAATGCCTTCTTTAATCTTAAGGCGCTGCTCTGCAGCAAGCTGTTTGGCTTTCGCCAGCGAAACCTCGGGATAACTGCCGAGGCCCATATCCCTCCGCTTATTGCCGACTGTAGCGCGTAATATCCAGCTTCGTGTACCGGTCGGTGATATTCGCAGAGCCAAGCCTGCCACGCCTCCGACAAAGTGCATTCCCGATTTACTCAGCTTCGCAACGGCCAGCGGTTTTAATTCTTTTGCTTTTCTTCCCATCACCTATACCATCATAAAAAATGAGATTTGATGATAGGGCATGAGATTAGTTAATTCAACAAAACTTCTGTGATAAAGAGAAATAAAGGGATTGTACGAAGATATGAGATGTGTTGAAATCCACTAAAGGCGGTCTCAGTCTCCGCCACTTTATCTAGTCCAGATAATT
>CAYGSA010000153.1:0-2338 GCA_964352375.1 uncultured Micavibrio sp. | reverse complement strand
CTTTATAAACCAAAAACTAACTTATGAAATGGACCTACTTTTGGGGGCTAGGTCAGCTTGGTTTACTTTTTATGAATATTGTTTTTTTGAGGTTATCTTTGTGCCGTTTTGGGCTGTATTATAATGTTCCTTAGGAGACGCGCATAGTTATTAGCTATTATTGTAGCTATTTATAGTGATTTTATGATATAATCATTATTATGATAGACTTTTTAACGGCCAATGGCGCTTTTTCTCAGATATCCGCGCACATGCGTGAGCATCGTGTATCGAAAAATATAACGCAGGTGCAGTTGGCCAAACGGTCTGGCGTAAGTTTGTCCGTATTGAAAAAATTTGAAACCACCGGGAAAATATCGCTTGAGTCATTTGTGAAGCTAGCCTTCGTTCTCGGCTTAACAGGCCGTGTTTTAGACGCACTCAAACCACAAAACACTTATACATCTATGGATGAATTGTTGGAAAGCAGCGAAAAACCGAAACGTAAGAACGCCTATAGCCCGCGAAAGAAAAACACAGATGACTGAAACATTCAAAACTGTAACGGCCTTAAATGTCGCGCTTGATTTTGGTGATAAGCCTATATCTTTGGGGCGGCTGGCGATACGCGATAATATTGTTTTTTTTGAATATGACGCGGAATTTATTGAGCGCACGCTAGATGTTTCTCCATTTAAGTTACCGCTCTCGGGTGGTTTACAATCTTTTGAGCCAGGGCTTTTCGAAGGACTACCCGGCGTTTTTAATGACAGTTTGCCCGATGGGTGGGGACGATTACTTCTAGATCGTGCTTTGCGTGCGAAGAATATTCAAGCTGCTGCATTATCGCCTTTAGACCGTTTGGCGCATGTGGGACGTGCAGGCATGGGCGCTCTGATTTACGAACCGGATCATAGTGAGGATGCAAATGATAGAGACATTGACTTAGACTACATCGCCGCGCAATCGCGCAAGATTTTAGAAGGTGATAGCAGTGATGTTTTTGAAGAGCTTTTGGCCTTAAACGGCTCGTCTGCGGGTGCACGTCCAAAGGCTATGATTGGCGTGAGCCAAGATAAATCTCAAATTATTCAGGGCGTAGATGATTTGAAGCCGGAATACGAGCCATGGCTGGTCAAATTTTCAAATGCGAATGATGGCGCCGAGGCAGGCGCGATTGAGTATGTGTATAGCCTGATGGCGCGGGAAACCGGGCTGGAGGTTATGGACACACATCTTTTTCCTGCGAAAAGTGGCGCGGGCTATTTTGCCACTAAGCGTTTTGATCGCACCAATGAGGGCAAACGGCTGCATATGCATACGGCCTGCGGTCTCCTCCATTCAGATTTTCGTGTGCCATCGCTTGATTATCAGGATTTGATCAAAGCGACGATGGTTTTAACCCGTGATGTGCGTGAGGCACAGAAAATGTACCGCTTGGCTGTGTTCAACGTGCTCAGCCATAACCGCGACGATCATAGTAAAAATTTTTCTTTCCTCATGAACGAAAATGGTAAGTGGCAAATGGCACCGGCATACGATTTAACTTTCTCCAGTGGCCCGGGCGGTGAACAAAGTACGATGGTAATGGGCGAAGGCAAAGATCCGAATATTGAGCACTTGCGTGAGCTTGCAAAAACCGCAGACTTATCTGATAAAGAGGCGCAGCGCATTATCGATGAAACGATTGCCGCTTTGCTCAAGTGGAAAGAGTTTGCCAAATCATGTGGTGTGTCGAAGGTCAATATTAAACGGATTGGCGATGTGATTGGGGTTTAATCAAACAAGTCTTTTTGCGCCAGATCGACTTTGGAAAATCCATGCAATTTTTCTGCTAATGCCTTATCGTTCATAGGTTGTGATACCTGGCTTCCATTATATTCGAGCACGCGCAAAACATGCGTGAATTTCCGGCGACCATTTTCTTCGACGAAGGCCCATTGGACTTTGAGCGTATCAACACCGGTGCTGGCAATTTTTCTTTTGTCGACCATCCCCCAAAACAAATCATCTTCAACATGGAAAACGGCAAATTTATCATGATCGTTCTGACGATATTTGCCGCGCCATGTCCGCTGGCTATCGGTTCTTTCCCAGTTGGGTGACGTGACCTTGATATAGCGAATTTCAACCGTCCAGTCGCGATCTTCATCCTCTTCAGTCTTTTGCGGTATATCAACGATTAAGCCGGGGAAGTCATTTCTCTTTATGGGGAATTCTTCTTTGTCATCAAAACCAACGCCTTTAATTGCGGGGAGGCGGTAACACGCTTCATAAAATTCATTTTTGGCTTCATAGGCTTCACGGAAGTGCTTTTTGGTAATGCCCGCTTGGCGCAACTGGCTATAATGTGCTGGAC
>CAYGSA010000152.1:0-2490 GCA_964352375.1 uncultured Micavibrio sp. | reverse complement strand
CTCGGATCGCAGCTCCTTCACCTCAGGCGACGTCGCCTGACGGGCCGTATCGCCAGACAGACGGCGTTTCCCGGCTTCGAGGAATTCCTTTGACCAGCTGTAATACAGGCTTTCGGAGATACCCTCTCGGCGGCATAGCACCGAAATAGTTTCCTCGCCGCGAAGGCCCGCCAGAACAATGCGGATCTTCTCTTCAGACGAATAGGTTTGCCGCGTTTTGCGGCGGATGGTTTTGACCAGCTTGTCAGCCGCAGCTTTACTGGTTCCGGATTTATTGTTCATCTTCACTCCTTGACGGTGACGATGAACCAGAAATCCTCCGTTAGCTAAACCTCAAATCTGTTCCACGAGTGCTGACCTCAGACATACAGGATATGTCAAAGCAGATTTCAAAGTCAAAAATATATGACAAAGTGCAAGTCGTTCCGACCTTACGCTGTATGCAAGATGTGTGCTTGTCACCCAAGCACATCTTGTTCGTTCGCCTGCGGCTCTCTCTAGGGGGGCGTGCCGCCCGCCCGTTTAACCCCCCTGCAACATGGTCATCGACGGCATTGAGCCGCCGCTGACCATCAAAACGGATCGCCGTTTCATCACGAGCAAGGAGATATCACTCTCCCTGCACCCATCGATCAAAGGGCATATCGCCGCCCCTTGAAACCAGCTCGATGGCCTTGGAAACGTCCTTTCCACCATCACCGTGCATTGGACAAACGCATGTCCGTTTGAGCAACATAGAGGTCATGACGGCCAAGTATTAGTCAGTCATGCGCCGCAGCATTTCGAGGTTCCAATGCTACGATAGGGGCGGTGGCCGACGGTGAATCCGAGCGAACTGACGTTCCCTGGCTAAGAAGCTGGTTGGGGATATATACCTAAAATCGCGCCTATCTTTAGTAGTGATTCGCCGTATAATTGTCGTCATATGAGCGAACCAACAGATACTGCACCCGAAAACCCCAAGTACTCGCCCTCGCGCTACATGCGTGAACGCCACGCTGACTTGTTCTCCGACTCGGTGTCGGAAGTGGAATATCAGGTTGATCGCGAAGTCTTATCCTACCACCTCGAAACGCTGACCAATCAGAGAAATGAGACCGTATTTGAGAATTTCGTTCAGCGTCTTTGCGAGAAATTCATCGCGCCGAATATTCGCCCCCAGACAGGTCCAGTTGGCGGTGGCGACGGTAAGACGGACGCCGAGACATTCCCCGTATCGAGTGAAATATCTGCCCGCTGGTTTGTGCCCGACAACGACAAAGCCGGAGAGCGTAAGGCTTTCGCATTCAGCGCCAAGAAAGTTTGGCGCGCGAAAGTTAAGTCTGATGTCGCTGCGATCGCTGGCACCAAGCGAAATTACGATCAGATCATCTTCGTTACGAACCAGTTTGTCCCAGCGAAGAAGTCGGCTGACCTCCAAGATGAACTCACTAAGGAATACGGCATTCCAGTGACCATTCTAGATCGCACATGGCTCCTAGACCGCGTCTTGCTGCACGGCAGTATTACCATTGCAGTCGAGGAACTTGGAGTTGGAAAGGGCACGGAGAAGCTAAATAAGAGGTTGGGGCCAAGTGACACCAAGCGCAAGGCGGAGTTCGACACCCTTGAAGCACAGATTGCTGACGGTTCACAGTATCAGGGGCAACCCGTCGCGCTGATAGAAGATGCGCGCCGCGCCGCGCTTCTGGCTAGAGGATTGGAGCATTCGAGCGCTGATATGAATGGGCGTTTCGACCGGGCACTACGTCTCGCGCGAGATAACAGCGCAAAAAAGCTCGAACTCACGATTGCCTATGAGTGGGCATGGACCTCTCATTTCTGGCATGAGGATCATCTTCGCACATCTGAACTTTATGACGACGTCGAGCGTCTGGCTCTCGGCTCCGACGAAGCATCTGATTTGGAGCGTCTGAACAACCTTCTGGCTCTGATACGTATGAGTGTTCACACAGGATCGATGGACGCATCGAAGGGAAAGCTCAAGGGTCGCACTGCCGCACTGAAATCCGCGCTGGAAGCTCTGAAGATACAGACTAGTCGTCCCAACAACGCACTACATGCTGAAGCCCTGTTGCTGATGCTTCGTGTCTCCGAAAAAGGGGTTGAACATCGCGACGACCCCCTCAAGGACATCTGGGTCTCGTTTGCCGACGTCATAAAACAAGCTGAAGGGCTAGGAACATTCCCGTTCACGCGTATAGCGGATGCGCTCACACAAATCGGCGAGTTCATCGCTGACAGCGGCGAATTTGACACGCTATTCGAGGCCATCACTGATGCGCTTGCGTCACGAAGTGGCGAAGGTGAAGCCGCACGGAAGAATGTTCAACGGGCGTACCAGAAGCTTGCAAAGGGATTGCACTATGACGCTATCCGCTGGTTCGGCCGGGCCGTTGCACTGCTTATCAAGGAGGAGTACGAGGACGACCTCAGCGACGCCTTGCTTGGCGCAGGTTTCGCCTTCGAAGAAGTCGGTCTTCCGTGGGC
>CAYGSA010000151.1:0-2560 GCA_964352375.1 uncultured Micavibrio sp. | reverse complement strand
ATGTTGACAAGGGTCTTGCCATAGGGCATAGAGCTAACAAACTTATCTGGGATAGTACGTGATCGACCGCAGGCAACACGACAAATAAAGAGTTTGATAACCACCTCGCATTGAACGAATCAAGTTTGGGCGGTGTGGATATTTTTGTTTGAAACAAACAAAATTGATAAAAGAGATATAGAGAAGGTAAAACCACAATGTGCGCAGCAAAAGCTAACAATCCAAAGAGTTTCTCAATTCCCGCAAACAGTATCGAAAGTTTTACAGGCCGCAAACGCGTTCGCCGCAGTTTTGGCCGTATTGATGAAGTCGCGCAAATGCCAAACCTCATTGAACTGCAACGCGACTCATACGAACGTTTCCAACAGAAGGATATTCCTGCAAATAAACGCGAAATTACTGGCCTCGAAGAAGTTCTATCCTCCGTTTTCCCAATCCGTGATTTCGGTGACAAAGCCGAAATTGACTTCGTAAAATACGAATTCGAAGAGCCCAAATACGACGTTGAAGAATGTCAGCAACGCGGCATGACATACGCGGCGCCATTGCGCACAACATTGCGACTCTCAGTTTTCGATGTTGATGAAGAAACAGGTCTTCGCTCCATCCGCGATATCAAAGAGCAGGACGTATACCTTGTCGATATGCCGATGATGACACATAACGGTACATTCGTTGTGAACGGAACAGAGCGCGTGATCGTATCCCAGATGCACCGCTCACCCGGCGTTTTCTTCGATCATGATAACGGTAAAACGCACGTATCGGGAAAATATCTCTTCTCCGCGCGCGTGATTCCATATCGTGGTTCTTGGCTCGACTTCGAATTCGATGCCAAAGACCTAATGTTTGTTCGCATTGACCGCCGCCGTAAATTACCGCTGACAACGTTCCTGCGGTGTTTGGATAGTGCTGAAACAGCCAAGATTCGCGCTGAAGCATCTGCCAATGATGAAGAGATGGATCCATTGATGATTCAAGGCATGTCAAACGAAGAAATTCTAGGAACATTCTATGACACAATTAACTACAGCCAAGACAAAAAAGGTTGGAAAACAGAATTCAATGGCGATCGCTTGCGCGGCGTAAAGCTTGCTTATGACTTGGTTGACGCAAAGACTGGAAAGGTCGTTGCCGAAGAGGGCACAAAAATTACGCCACGCGCTTCTAAAAAATTAATTGAGGATGGTTTAAAGGATATCCTTATTCAGCAAGAGCATCTTGTAGGGAAATTTCTGGCATCAGATATTTTTGACGCAAAAACAGGTGTGGTGTTATTTGAGGCTGGCCACGAAATAGAAGAGGGCGATTTCGAAAAATTTGAAGAAGCTGGCGTCTCTAATATCCCGCTCCTTTATATCGATTACCTCAATGTTGGCCCATACCTGCGCAATACATTGATGGCGGATAAGTGTGATACACGCGAAGAGGCGTTGATCGACATCTACCGTGTCATGCGCCCAGGGGAGCCACCAACAGTAGATTCGGCACAAGCCCTCTTTGACTCACTCTTCTTTGATGCGGAGCGTTATGACCTCTCACCGGTAGGTCGCGTGAAAATGAATGCACGTCTTGATCTGGATGCAGACGATCAGTTCCGTATTTTATGTAAGGAAGATATCCTCGCAATCGTAAAATACATGCACGATCTGAAAGATGGAAAAGGCGAAGTCGATGACATTGATAACCTTGGAAACCGCCGCGTGCGTTCCGTTGGTGAATTGATGGAAAACCAAGTCCGTGTTGGTTTGCTCCGCATGGAACGTGCAATACGTGAGCGTATGAGCTCGGTCGAAATCGACACATATATGCCGCATGACCTGATCAACTCAAAACCAGCGCAAGCCGCTGTCCGTGAGTTCTTTGGCTCCTCTCAGCTTTCCCAGTTTATGGACCAAACAAACCCACTCTCAGAGATTACGCACAAACGTCGTCTTTCTGCGCTTGGGCCAGGTGGTCTAACACGTGAACGCGCAGGCTTCGAGGTCCGTGACGTTCACCCAACCCATTATGGGCGTATCTGCCCGATTGAAACGCCAGAAGGCCCGAACATTGGCCTGATCAACTCGCTCGCAACATTTGCGCGTGTCAACCAGTATGGCTTCATCGAAAGCCCATACCGTAAAGTTGAAAACGGTAAAGTAACTGCGGAAGTTGTCTATATGTCTGCAATGGAAGAGGCAAAATACACTATCGCACAGGCGAACTCAGTCCTCACAAAATCAGGTGGTTTTGATGCTGACCTCGTATCATGTCGTCAGGCTGGTGAAAACGTGATGGCCACCGCCGAGCAAATCGAATATATGGACGTTTCACCAAAACAGATGGTCTCTGTCGCGGCGTCACTTATTCCATTCCTTGAAAACGATGATGCGAACCGCGCGCTTATGGGCTCGAACATGATGCGTCAGGCTGTGCCTTTGCTGAAATCAACGGCTCCACTTGTTGGAACAGGCATGGAAGCAACCGTTGCCCGTGACTCTGGTGCGTCTGTCGTTGCAACACGCGAACGCCTTGTTACAAAAGTTGACGGACAGCTCGTTGTGGTCCAAGAAACAAA
>CAYGSA010000150.1:2014-2636 GCA_964352375.1 uncultured Micavibrio sp. | reverse complement strand
ATGAAGCCTTGATCCTTCCGCGTTACGAAACACAGGGCAAATCTGATAAATTTGCCCCATCCCCTCGGCGAGCAATTTCTTCATATCAAATTCAGGGCTTGTATGAAGATAGAGCGTCTCTGTATGAGAAAGGTCAACACCCAAACGCTCCGTCTTAAAGGCATGAATATGCGTATCCATCGTCGGGCAAATCTGCAGAACGGGCGTCTGAACTTCTATGTACCCACGCCCCTCAAAAAAACGCCGTAAATCCTTGATGATCTCTGCGCGCTTCAATAACATGTCTCTTTTAAAAAAAAACTCTTGCATTTACGCGCACTAAACGCTAAAAACTGGCTTCGTTCAAGCGAATTTAAGAAAGAATAAGACGATGAAAGCCGATACACATCCAGATTACCACGAAATTACAGTTGTGATGACAGATGGCACAGAATACAAAACACGTAGCACATACGGCAAAGAAGGCGACGTGCTCAAGCTTGACGTTGACCCACTGACGCACCCTGCATGGCAAGGTGGAACAGGTAAAGTGGTTGAAAAAGGTCAGCTTGATAAATTCCAAAACCGTTACGGTAGCTTCATGAGCACAGCACCTGCGGAAGAAAAGAAATAAACGCTAACA
>CAYGSA010000150.1:0-2004 GCA_964352375.1 uncultured Micavibrio sp. | reverse complement strand
ACAAATATTAAAAACAAAATCAAAAAACCTCCGAAGCAATCAAGCCCGGAGGTTTTTTCATGTTGTAAATTTAGAAAAAATTAAAACGATTGCAGCTGCTTAAGCGCCTGCTCCATTTTTTCACGCTTCTCAAGCGCCTCACCTTTACGGCTCTTTTGTTCGGCAATCACCTCTTCAGGGGCATTGGCAACAAACTTCTCATTTCCAAGCTTGGCCTCAACCTTTTGGATATCTTTATCGATCTTACCAATCGCCTTCTCAAGGCGCGCACGCTCCGCGTCCAAATCAATAATCTCCGCAATCGGGAGCACAAGATTCGCACCACCCGCAACAGTCTGCAGCGAACCTTTCGGAACATCTGATACAAATTCGATTGAGTTCAAACGCGCCATACGCATCAACACGTCTTTGTATGCATCAAAGCCATATTGCATCTGTTCATCCGCATCTTTCACCAGCAAATCAATCTTCGCACCTGCCGGAACATTCATATCCGCCCGCACAGAACGGATTTCAGTAATAACCTCCTGCAACCATTCCATCTGTTTAATCGCACAATCATCAAGCAGCTCATCGCCATATACAGGCCACTGGGACGTCAATAAACGATCATCCACACCATCCTTATACCCAAGCTTCTCATACAGCTCCTCAGTAATATAAGGCATGAACGGGTTCAACAGAATCAAGATTTGCTCCAACGCCCAACTCGTCGTTTGACGCACCTCATCCGCCGCCGCGCCGCCTTCTTGCAACACAGGCTTAGAGAACTCAAGATACCAATCACAGAACGTGCCCCAAACAAACCCGTAAACCGCATTCGCCGCCTCGTTAAAACGATAGCCCTCAATCGCAGCATCAATATCTTGCTTCGCACGCGCAACTTCGCCGATCACCCATTTATTCGGTGCATATTCTGCTTTCGCAGGATCAAATCCATCATGGTTAAGCGCTTCGTTCATCTCACAATAACGCGCTGCATTCCAAAGCTTAGTTGCAAAATTGCGATAGCCCTCAAGGCGTTCCTCGGCCAGTTTAATATCGCGCCCCTGCGCCGCCATCGCCGTGAGCGTAAAGCGCAACGCATCCGCGCCGTATTTATCTGTTAAATCCAGCGGGTCCATAACGTTCCCCTTAGACTTAGACATCTTCGCACCCTTAGCATCACGCACCAGCGCATGCATGTAGACCGTATGAAACGGCACATCATCCATAAAATGAATGCCCATCATCATCATCCGCGCGACCCAGAAGAAAATAATATCAAAGCCCGTAAGCAACACATCCGTCTTGTAATATTTATCAAGCTCTGGTGTCTTATCAGGCCAACCCAACGTCGAGAACGGCCACAGCGCAGACGAAAACCAAGTATCTAAAACATCTTCATCCCGCGTTAATTTCGCCGCAGCTCCGGCTTTTTTCTGTGCTTCTTCTTCCGTTTCCGCAACATAAACAACACCGTCTTCATCATACCATGCAGGAATCTGGTGCCCCCACCAAAGCTGACGCGAAATACACCATGGCTGAATATCACGCATCCACGCAAAATACATATTCTCATATTGCTGAGGGACAAACTTCGTTCTACCCTGCTCCACCGCTTCAATCGCTGGTTTCGCCAAAGTCTGCGCATCAACATACCACTGATCCGTCAAAAACGGCTCAATCACCGTACCAGAGCGATCCCCATAAGGAATCTGATGGACATGGTCCTCAATCTTATCCAGATAATCAAGCGCCTCGAAATCCTCAATCACTTTCTTACGCGCCGCAAAACGATCAAGCCCGACATATCCGTCAGGGCAATTCTCATTCATCGTACCGTCTTTATTAAACAAATTAATCAGCGGAATCCCTGCATCAGGATGACGTTTATAAACCTCATAATCATTAAAATCATGCGCCGCCGTAATCTTCACCGCGCCCGACCCAAAATCGGCCTTAACATACTCATCGGCAATAATTGGAATGATGCGGTTAATTAAGGGAACGACAACAAACTTA
>CAYGSA010000149.1:0-2860 GCA_964352375.1 uncultured Micavibrio sp. | reverse complement strand
TGGAGGCACGGACCAGAGTCGAACTGGTGTACACGGAGTTGCAATCCGCTGCATAACCACTCTGCCACCGCGCCGATGAACTGGTTATATATATGTATGAACAGATAGAGTAATATTAGATGTTTTTCTAGTGTTTTTTCGTATTTTTCATCTATTCCTTCTTGTGATCATGTTCTATAGTTTGCCTATGAAGAATTTTTCCAAAATGCGTGAAAATATGGTTGACTGTCAAATTCACACGTCCAGTGTTGTGGATGAGGCTGTTTTGTCGGCTTTTTCGACGGTGCCGCGGGAGCTTTTTGTGCCTGAGCGGTTGCAAAATGTTTGTTATTTGGATGAGGATGTTGATATCGGGCAGGGGCGTTATCTGATATCGCCGATGGTTCATGCCAAGATGTTGCAGGACGTTGGCGTTAATCCAGAAGATGTCGTTTTGGATATTGGTGCTGGTTATGGTTACTCGTCGGCGATTCTTTCGATGCTTGCGACGACTGTTATTGTTGTTGAAAATAATAAGCGTCAGTGCGAAAAGGCTAAACGTGTATGGGAAAGTCTGGATTTACGAAATATTGTTCTGGTTGATAATGATTTGACGAAGGGAGCTCCAGATCATGCGCCCTACAGCTTGATTATTATTAATGGCGCTGTTTCGTCTGTTCCAAATACGCTTTTGGCACAACTTGGGCATGGTGGTCGCTTGGTGACGGTTATTCAAGATCCAGGAGCAGCTTTTGGGCACGCAACTTTATTTGTGAAAGATGAGACGGGTGATGTCTCGTCCAGAGTGATCTTTGAAGCAAGCGTGCCAGTTCTTAATGCTTTTAGCGCTGCGCCAGCCTTTGTTTTTTAGCGTTTTTTTTCTAAACATAATATATATGTGGATAGCCTTGTGTATTTAATGCGCGTAGGCTTTGACATTATGATGACTATGTAAGACACTGAATGGGTGAGTGATTCCTTTGCTCATGTCTATTTTATTCAAAAATATAGCTCATCAAAAATATGTCTGACGAAACGCAAACAGAAGAAGAACCATCCATCGAAGAGATTCTGGATTCTATCCGCCAGATTATATCGGAAGATGACGAAGAAAAGGATGAGGCTGATGTCGTTCTCAAGGAGGAGGCACCTGTGCCTGTCGTTGAGGAAGAACCTAAAGAGGATATGTCCGCTATGGATCAATCTGCGATTGACGATATGGATTTTGATAGCGCTGCTGTTGAAGAGGAGCCGGTTGAGCCTTTGGATCAGTCTGCGATTGATGATATGGATTTTGATGCGCCCACCGCTGAGGCTGATGAAGGTGATGAGCCGTTGGAGTTAACAGATAAAGTTTCTACGGGTGATGATAAGCTTGAAGTTGATATGGTTGACGAGGCTGAAGTTGAGGCCGAGGTTGCTCCTGAGCCAATTGAAGAGGACGTTGACGTTATTCCAGAAGCTGAGCCCGTTCCTGAACCTGTACCAGAGCAAGTTAAAGAGGACGCGCCTATTGCGCCTGAGGTTGAAAATGATGATATTTTGACTGATCAAGCAAAGGAGGCAGCCTTTTCTGCTATGACTGAGCTTGTAAGGAAGACTGCTGTTAATAATGCTCATGGCTTGACACTTGAAGACATCGTGCGGAGTGAGCTAAAGCCGCTTCTCCGCTCTTGGCTTGATGAGCATCTTCCGACTGTGATTGACCGGCTTGTGCGTGAAGAGCTCGAGCGCGTGTCTAAGCGCGTGTTGGAAGACTAAATCCTCCCTTGTCATTTTGTCTAAAACCCTTATGATCCCCTTCGTTAAAGAGGATATAGATCATGGCATTAGACAAAACATTCGACCCCAAAGCAATTGAACAAAAGCATTATGAGGACTGGGAGCAATCCGGTAGTTTTGCGTGTGCGCCTGAGAGCGATAAAACACCTTACACAATTATGATGCCGCCGCCGAATGTGACTGGGTCGCTTCACATGGGGCATGCGCTGAATACGACTTTGCAGGATGTTTTGATCCGTTACCACCGTATGAAGGGGAACGATGCACTGTGGCAACCTGGCACTGACCATGCAGGAATTGCGACGCAGAATGTTGTTGAGAAGATGCTGGATAAGGAAGGCACATCGCGCAAGAAGATGGGGCGTGAAAAGTTTCTTGAACGTGTTTGGGATTGGAAAGCGGAGTCTGGTGGTACGATTGTTAAGCAAATGCGCGCCCTTGGTGCGACGCCTGATTGGGAACGTGAGCGTTTTACGATGGATGAAGGGTTGTCGAAAGCTGTTCGCAAAGTTTTTGTGCAGCTGTTTGATGAAGGCCTTATTTATAAAGATAAGCGTCTTGTGAATTGGGACACTAAGTTACAAACCAGTGTGTCTGACCTTGAGGTTGAGCATAAAGATGTTAAGGGCAAGATGTATCATTTCCGTTATCCTTATGAGGATGGCAGCGGGTATATTTCCATCGCAACGACTCGTCCTGAGACGATTTTGGCTGATGGCGCGGTTGCCGTGCATCCCGATGATGAAAAATACAAAGACCTTGTTGGTCGTAATGTTGTTGTTCCCGTAATTAACCGCATTATTCCGATTATTGCCGATGAGTATGTTAAGGCCGATTTTGGTTCGGGCGCGGTGAAGATTACGGCTGCGCATGATTTTAATGATTATGAGGTCTATAAGCGCCACCCTGATGCGGGCATTCCGTTGATTAATTTATTCACCAAAGATGGAAAAATGAACGAAAATACGCCTGAGGACTATCAAGGGCTTGATCGGTTTGCGGCGCGGAAGAAGGTTATTGAAGATTTTGAGGCGCTGGATTATCTGGATAAAATTGAAGATCACGTGCATCAGATTCCTTATGGAGATCGTTCTGGTAC
>CAYGSA010000148.1:0-2987 GCA_964352375.1 uncultured Micavibrio sp. | reverse complement strand
GCACCATTTCTCTTGTTAAATCTTTCTTGCAGATTAAATCTTAACGAACCAGCTTTTCAAAGAGCGGGATTAAGGTCAGTTTCAGATTATGTTTTGGCGCTATGCCTGAAGAGTCTGCGCGTAGTTTTTGATTTTTATCGACCAGTTGGAAGCCTGTTATAATATCCTGAGTTTGGAATGAGCGTATATCTTTTTTCGCGATGGCTACGATGATATTATTTTCTGTTTTAAAATCAAAATGCTCTGCCCAGTTTTGCGCGTCATCGCGAGACGGTTGGGCACCGTCTTGCGTGTATGCAATGATTTTTAGATGAATCACCTGATTATTTGGCCATATTATTTCTGTTTGCGCACTTTTACGAACTGTTTCTTCGAACCGTTCTGCGAGTTGGTCGACCTCTTGCATAATGCCGAATGCTCCGGCCTCTTTTGCACCAGATTGCGCTTGAGATATCGGGGAAGACATGTCTATATATTCAACGATCAAAACTTTCCCTGCAAAATCAGATATCTTGAATGCCTGACCCTTTTGATCAAACAGGTCCATATCAGGATATGTTTCATTCATTTTAGGCGGCCAGATTTGTGGTAAATTTTTATTTGGCGTTGCTTCGGCAACAAATCGCTCTATTGCTTTATTTTGCTTTGTTAATATTTCTTGTCTTTCTTCCGGGCTCTTTTTAGCTATTTCGGCGACCAATATTGATATCATAATAAGGATAATAAGTGTGCCAACCAAACCAGCGATGGAATACCCTATAATTTTGTCAATTGTTTTACGGTCTATCATACTTGTATAGAAGCATATTTGCTTTATATTCTCAACTATGATTGATGAAATTATACAAAAAGGCCTTATTTCGGTGCATGATGCGCATGACCTTTTGGAGCGTGCCGTTTTTTTGGATTGCACATTTGTTTTACCAACGTCTGATGACAATGTTCACGACAATTTTCATCAGGGCCATATTGATACTGCCCGCTTTTTTGATATTGAGGCTGTCTGCGATAAAACATCCGATTTACCGCATATGTTGCCAAGCCAAGAGATTTTCGAGCGCGCGATGCGTGAGCTTGGCCTTAAGCATGATGATTTGCTCATTCTTTATGGGCAGCACGGCATGATTATGGGGCCTGCGCGCGTTTGGTGGATGATGCGTGGGTTTGGTCATCACCGCGTTTCCGTTCTAGATGGCGGTCTTCCTGCCTGGGTTGATGCCGGGTTTAAAATTGAAACTGGTGCGGCAAATGATATCGCCCCTTCTGATTATTCATCCGCTGAATTTGACATGTCACATGTTTTAAGCATGGACGAGATGATTGCAATTTCTGAGAGTGCGGCCTGCCCTGTTTTAGATGCACGCCCTGCGCCACGCTTTCACGGTGATGCACCAGAGCCGCGTGCCGATATGCGAAGTGGACATATTCCAAATTCAAGCAACTTGCCCTGCTCCACGCTTATTGATGAGCATGGATGCTTTAAGTCTAAGGAAGAACTTGAAGCGCTTTTTGCAGATCATGACCGTTCCAAGCGCATTATTGCGACCTGCGGCAGTGGTATCACAGCATGCGCGCTGGCGCTGGCGCTTTACCATATCGGCTGTCCCCATGTTGCTGTTTATGATGGCTCCTGGAGTGAATGGGGCCGCGTGGAGAGCGGCACGCGTGTGGGCACTTAGCCCGCTGTGTTTTCTGCGGCGTGCGCATCATCGGAGGGCGTGTGTCCGTATGGTTTTGTTTTGCCTTCCAGAACTTTATGTTCCTCGCCCAAGAAATCATGAAGATGGGGTGCAAGTAGTGTTTGACCGGAACGATAGGCTTGCTGGTTTTCTTTCAACTGCTCCACTGATTCAGGATAAACATAGTTCACCATGACCCAGTCTTGTTTGTTATCTGTGTTGAATTTTATGTCACCAATATATGCACCATTGCCCAAATGGAAATTCATGACAGGATCTTTTTCCAAGATTAAATATCTAAGCAGGCGGTGTTTGAGTTCATGCTGCATTTCTTCTTTTTGCATCCATAACATAAAATCATCAGATACGTTTTTGTCTTCACCCACAAGATTTTCAAACCCCTCTCGCTTTTGAAGGTGTGTGGTAAAATCTCTGACGGGTGAGAGTGTGGAGAGAATAAGATTATAGCCTTTTTCCGCAGCTTCGGCATAAAGATATTCATGCACTTGTGCCGCGAGCGGCCTGCCGCCCTTATCCCACGGGTGTTGACCCGATATCGTATATAAAATTGCCTCAACCGTTGCCCCTTTTGCGGGATTGAAATCTGTAATTGGTGCGTTTTTTATGCTGTTTATATTTCCCGAGATATCATCGTAGGAGAAATGTTCACCTTCTGGGTTAATCTCCCTCATCGCGACGAATATTCCTGTTGTCACCTCTTGCGCGCCTTCATTGCGATTTACACGTGCGAAGCACCTTTTACTTGCGCTTGTATGCCCGACTCGCTGTTTGACCAATTCCTCAACGCTCGGTAATCTGTGAACTCGTTCATTTTTGAATAAAGCATCATGCAAATCTCGATGTTCTTCTTCGGGCAGAATTTGTTCAAATTGAACATTTTCTTTCAAACTTGCCACGACTTCGGCGCGCCTGCCGCCTAATTGTTCGATTTGTGTATCTAGGTAAGCGAGCTCTGCTGGGCCGCCTCTTTTCATAAAGGCATATGGCACTCTTGCTCTTTCAAACAGTGCGTATAAAGGTTTGGAAAATTTCATTCTTTACTCTGGCTTTTCTGTTATATTTGTTCCACTGTATATCGATTTTACAATCCTATGTCAAAAACACTTTCTTAATTGTGCTTTATCCTTTTCCGTGTCGCACATTGATAAATATGCGACACGGAAAATAAAATAAAAATCGGTATTGATTTTTGTGGCATAAGACCTTAAGTGTATGCAGTCTTAATGGAAAAGGGTGATTAGCTCAGCTGGGAGAGCATCTCGTTTACACCGAGGAGGTCGGCGGTTC
>CAYGSA010000147.1:0-3000 GCA_964352375.1 uncultured Micavibrio sp. | reverse complement strand
AGTCGCATGAACAATAGCGCTAAAATAAGCCGCCTCTTCAGACGTCAAACCAGCAGCCGTTAGCCTAGGCATGGCCATCGTTATTGCGAGCTTTTCAAGACGATACTGTTCACCACCATTATCTATGCCATCATGGCCGTAATCATGTATAAGGGCACTGATCAGCATCATAAAAAAATCATCCTTCGTAATACCCCCGGCGCACAAAGCCTGATACCCCAGCATAAAGCTCCCGGAAAAGATCTCTCCATTATGATTATTACCATGAAAACGATTGGGGCTTTCTTCGTCTGCCAGAGCCGCGGCCACAGCTAAAACGTTCCTCCGTCGCGCATCAAACACAACATCGTCATCCGCCAGCTTGTCCAACAGACCATCAAGATAATCTGCAATAAGAACAGGGGTTCCAGTATCTAATTTTTCACCATGCTCATCAATATTATCCCGAAAAATAGAAATTAGCGCAGAACACTGCTCTGCATCACACGAACGCGTCAAAACATCATAAGCCCAGTCTATGAACGCGTTCGAATCATAGCCCTGACCATTTCCAACAGAATGAAACTCAAAAGGTAAAGTCAATGTCCTCACATCTAAAACAAAAATATATCAATACAACGCTATTATTTCATATTTCCATTAAAGCAAGCAAACAAAAACGCCCCGAATGAAATCATCGGAGCGTTGAAAAATCTTACAGCTAAAAAGCGATATTAGACAGTTCTAAGATTACCAGCAGCTTGCTTGCCACGGTTATCTTCGATATCGAATTCGATCTTCTGACCTTCGTCCAATGTCTTCATACCCGCTTTTTCAACAGCTGAGATATGAACAAACACATCTTGACCGCCGTCATCTGGAACAATAAATCCAAAACCTTTTGTTCCGTTAAACCATTTTACGGTTCCTGTTTGTGCCATTTTGATACTCCTTATGTATATTTAAAATCAGCATTTAATTCGTAATTCGGCCGGTTCTAAAATCAAAAAAAGCACGAAATCCAAATTCAACGCGATTAAACTTCATTTCCATGGAAAACGCAAGAAAAAGAGAGGATAAGAGTAATTTTTCTTCGTCCCCCACTCCCGAGAGAGACCTTACTTCTGTAGACTGAGAACTGCATTTGAATAAGGATAATCATGGTTGATGTACTAGAAAGAAGTGCACTACAGGCAGGCAAAACGTTTATTCGCGAGGGTGAAGATAATATTCGTGCCTATGTCATTCAAGAGGGTGAAGTCGCAGCCTACAAAAAAAACGGCAGCCAAAAAGTAGAAATCGCACGTTTTGGGCCAGGCACAATCATCGGAGAAATCAATCTCATGGTTGACTCCCCGTCAAATCTGACGTTTGAAACCATAACCTTATCAACGGTTGTCTCCATCACCCGCCAAGATTTCCAAAAACGTCTAGCGCGTGCAGATAAAAGTATAGCCACTATTTTAGAGCATGTGGTCAACAAGATTAAAGTCTACGAGGGCTTAGAGATTCAGAAATCCCTAGAGGAATCAGATATGGATGAACTCGCCACGCAACTCGTAAAAAGCCTCATAGGCGGCCTTCCAGTAGATAAAAAAATGGAATATGAAAACGCAATCCTGCCCCACTTAAACGGCCTGATTAAAGCAATAAAAGAAATAAAACAAAAAGCCAAATCCAGCGACAAATCTACGGCTGAGACAAATCCATAAACGCTCTCATATCGTTCCCCCTCACACCAAGAGCATGCCGCGCAGCGTGAATCTTTTTCTTCATCGCCCGAATCCGCGCAACACGCACGGCCTTGAGCTCTCCGTTCAAATCACCATAAACGTAACCGTAATATGAGATAAGCGGCCCGCGCAAAGATTGAAATGCGGACTCTAAACCGCGAACAAGCGCATCCCTCTGCGCCTTATAATCTCGGTCATGACGCTGATCTTTAGGCCTCTGAGCATCCCATTGCTTCAGATTCTCAGAAACACGGCACGCCCCCTCAATATCGGCCGTAACGTCAATAAAATAATCAACGCGCTCAGCCGCCTCATAAACATCCTCAACAACCCTTTCCTCCACAAAACCACACTCTGGCTCACGCGCCTGAACAGGCAGAGAAAAGAAAACACACATCATAGAAAGCACAAAAATACGAACCATAGGGTATAGTAAACATATTTTTAGCATCTTGGCAAAAAACCTATTCAAAGAATGAGGGTACATATAAATTAAATCCTTCTTTAACACTCTTAAGTTAGAATTATGACATGAGAGCAGGTGAAGGAATACGGTATTGAGTGATCATGTTTTAGAGCGCAAATCTTTTTCGGCCGGACACATCATCCTGAGAGAAGGCGATGACAACAACGAAAACGCCTATATCATCCAATCTGGAGAAGTCACATCCTATATAACCGATGGCCACAAAATCGTACCTGTCGGACACTATAAATCCGGCGAAATCATTGCCGAAACAAGCCTCGTTAATGAAGGCAAAATAAAAATGAACTACAAAGCCCTAAGCGATGTAAATGTCATTATTATAAACCGCCATGACTTTGAAAAGAAAAGATCACGGCTTGACCAAATGGTCCAAAAAGTCTTCACCGCGCTGGTCACAAAAATAAAACAACTAGAAAACGCAAACTCCGAAAAAGCGATAGAAGAAAGCCGCAATGACGATAAAGCTCTGGAAATCGTAACCCACCTGCTCCGTGACATGAATAAGGAAAAAAAGGGGCGTTACGAAAAAATCCTCCTCCCCCACTTTAACGTCATGTGCCGCGCCCTCGAAGACCTCAAAAAAGAAGACCGCCACGCAAAACAAAAAGAAGCATTAGAAGGAAAGATCAGTGAATTAACTGACGGTGAATAAAATGACACAAGGTTGTTTTATGGCCCATCATAACCATCAGGCTCAGAAGGCGCATGACCCGGTTGAGGCAAACCAGAAAACAACTCATCTTTCAAGCTTCCAATCGCAAAAGCTTGCAACGTCGTAACATAAGTCACTGCCTGCGGGAG
>CAYGSA010000146.1:835-3112 GCA_964352375.1 uncultured Micavibrio sp. | reverse complement strand
TTTCGGGGGTGAAGAACTCAATTTCGCCTTCCGCGCCTGGAACGCCGTCTTCGTTGTTGGAGCAGGCGGCATGTGCTTGGGGTGTGAATGATGATGTTATTAAAAATATGGCGCAGATCAAAATACGGAAGAGTGACGTCATTTTGGTTCCCATTTCCCTCTTTATTTTATGATTTACGTCTGGAGCGATTGAGCATGATGATGCACGCGCCGCCTAAAGCCATGCTTAGAAGAATTATAAGAAGCATTTGAATATTGGCTTTTTCAAATCCAAAGCCAGTATGGACTTTCATTCCAGCCATGTCTTTTTGCATTGTCGTTAGGGACGCCATGATTTCTTTTTGACCTGATTGTAGCTCTGCAATTTGATCCTTGAGAAGGTCATTTTCAGATTTCAGCGATTTTGTTGCTTCGATCATTGGGGCAATCAAGCCAACGTAATTCACAGATTTTGTGCCCATCTCGTCTTTTGCTGTATGGACAAGTTCAGGGAAGATGTTTTCTAGCTCTTGCGCCATGACACCGAATTCTGTGCGGCCTTTTTGGTCGTCTTTCATTGTGAATGAATAGGAGTTGATTTTTGACATGCGTGCCAAGATTTCTTTTGCGTTTAGGGGGGCGATATTGTCTTTGAGGCGGCGATCAGAGACGTCGGTGAGTGTGCCTGAATATTCGATATCGCCTGTGACGTCAAGGGCGACGTCGGGAGTGGCGTTGCCGATTCCAACGAAGCCTGCGTTATCGATATAGAGAGTTCCACTATCGAAGTTGAGGTCGCCTGCGGTCATATCGATGGTGGTGGTGGCATCGAGGGTCATGGTGTCTGTGATGTCATCCCAGTCGATGGAGTCTGCGGTGATTGCCCCTGATGCGTTTTGCCATGCGGTGCCGTCATAAAACTGGAGGGTGTTGATGGTGGTGTTGTAGACGGTGAGGCCTGTGGCGAAGGTTCCGGAATTTATTGCATCGCGCTGCGTTGTGGTCATGCGTGGGGGGAGGAGGCCGCGTTCGGTGGAGGCAAATTCGACGAGGGCGGAGGCGTCTATGGCGCTTGCATCGGTGACGCCAACTCCAAATTGTGTTTCATCGACGCTGCCTGTTGTCGTATCATCGATATTGCCGAACAGGACACCGCCGATGTTGAGTTCGTAGGAGGCGGCGGCGAGTGAGACATCGGCGCCTGTCCCGATGATAATATTTGACGCACCTGTTGTCAGCGTTGGTGCCGTATCAGTCCCTAAAATCACATTATTATCTGCGCCTGTTAAAATATTTTTTGCAGCAGAATTTCCAATAAATAAGTTGTTGCTCACATCAGAAGAATTATTTGATCCTTGCCCTGCTATTGTACCAATTGCAATGTTTTGGCTGCCTGTTTCATTACTTTCAAGTGCCTCAACTCCTATCCCTATATTATAATCTCCTCCGATATTTTTTTTAAGAGCGCCCCAACCAAAACCATGATTAAAATTTCCCCCTGTGTTATCTCTTAATACATTAGCACCAAGGGCTGTGTTTCTGTTGCCACCAATATTGTTTTTTAAGGAATCTGCGCCAATCGCTGAATTTTGGTAGCCGCTGGTGTTTGATTCTAGAGAAAGGTAACCTATTGCTAAATTATTAGTTCCGCTGGTGTTAGATGTTAAAGACGATTCACCAATCGCGACGTTTTGATCCCCTGTTGTCAAGGAATCAAGCGCAGTTGCGCCAATGGCTATATTTCTGGCGCCGGGGGTTGTGCCGTCGAGGGCAGGGAATTCATGGCCGAGGGCGAGGTTGTCGTCGTTGTCAACCGTGTCACCGTCGAAGTCGGTTGTGGTGTCGTGGAAGGCGTCTGTGAGGTCGTCGATTTCGGTGACGGTGCTTGCGCTGTCGGCGAGGGTGACCCAGGCCGTGCCGTTATAGTATTGGAGCTCGTTATCGCCGCTGTCATAGGCCATTAGGCCAGCTGTGCCTGTGATGTTTGTTGCGGGGTCGGCGTTGCGCGGGGGGAGAAAGCCGAGATTGGTGCCTGTGACCTCCAGCGCGGCATTGGCGTCGATTGCGGTTGCATCCGCGACGCCAACTCCAATTTGGTCGGTGGAGAGATTGCCGTATATCGTATTGCCGATGTTGAGTTCGTTTGAAGATGTGGTGGAGGTCACGTCTACGCCGTAGCCTAGCAAGATATTGCCGCTACCGCCGCCTGTCATACTTGCTGCGGTACTCGCGCCAATGATTGTGTTTTGATCATTTGTTCCATCTAAATTGAAAGCGGCATTTTGGCCAATAATCACG
>CAYGSA010000146.1:0-825 GCA_964352375.1 uncultured Micavibrio sp. | reverse complement strand
TAATCACGTTATCTGATCCGTCATATGAGTAATTTGTGCCGTTTCCTTGTGCGGCGGATTCTCCTAAGAATGTGTTATTATTTCCATTTCTAAAGAACCACCCCGAGTGATTACCTAACGCTGTGTTTGCAATTGTAGATGTGCCAGTTATGTTGGCAAGGCTGTTAGAGCCTATTGTAGTCGTGTATTGAGTATTACCTTGTCGCAGAGCGTTGGTTCCAATAGCTGTATTGCCAATTTTTGATGAAATTCCTGTTGCGGCGTCAAAGCCTAATGCTGTGTTGCTGTGACCGTTTGTTACAGCCGTGAGCGCGTTATATCCAACCGCTGTGTTTCCATCACCTGCAGACGTAGCGGGGTCATTAATGAGGCTGTCGAGTGCGTTAATTCCAATGCCTGTATTGTTAACGCTGTTTGAGCCAATCGCTCCGCCGCCTTCATGGCCGAGGAAGAAGTTGTTATCGGTGAGGTTTTTGAGGCCATCTGTGAGGTCGTCGATTTCGGTGACGGTGCTTGCGCTGTCGGCGAGGGTGACCCAGGCCGTGCCGTTATAGTATTGGAGCTCGTTATCGCCGCTGTCATAGGCGATGAGGCCAGCGGTGCCTGTGATATTTGTTGCGGGGTCTGCGTTGCGCGGGGGGAGGAAGCCGAGATTGGTGCCGTTGACATCCAGCGCGGCGTTGGCGTCGATTGCGCTCGCATCCGCGACGCCGACACCGATTTGGTTGGTGGAGAGATTACCAAAAATCGTTCCGCCGATGTTGAGTTCGTTGGAGGCTGTTGCGGCGGAGGTTTCCGCATTATGGCCCAGGACAATGTTACTTG
>CAYGSA010000145.1:0-3122 GCA_964352375.1 uncultured Micavibrio sp. | reverse complement strand
AATAAAAATCGCAGCAATTGTATTATGGTGGATTTAATGAGTCCTGAGCCTAGAACCGCTATCACATTTCTTGTAAACCCGCTTAAACTGTGGAAAAGCGGGTGCATTGAACAGCGCAGAATGCTGCTTCGAATGGCCTTTGCGGACAAGATTACCTATGACAGAAATCACGGATTTAGAACCGCCGCTTTCGCGCAGCCATTCTCGCTTTTATCCGATTTACGGGAGGGGAATAATGAAATGGTGGGCCTGGCCGGACTTGAACCGGCACGTCCATACGGACAACAGATTTTAAGTCTGCAGCGTCTACCATTCCGCCACAGGCCCTCCCTTGATAAGAGAACTTTATAGATAAGAGGAAGTAAATCCTTTTTCAAGCAAATAAACGATCATTTTGACAAACGCAACATTTTCCTTGCATTTAGGGTGCGCGATGTATAAATTCCGCCCGAACAAAGCACCTAAAAGCTTTGTTTGAAAGGTTGTGGGAGGTTTTCTTGCGTATAAGACCATGCAAGAGCCAAACCACAAAAACTCTTAAGCCCTAATTCTGGTGGTCAGAAAAGGGGAACCTAACCACATTTATAAAGGTTAGGCCATTTAAAAGGAGAAACACAATGGCAAAAAAAATCGCAGGCTATATTAGCCTGACAATAATCGGCGGAGGCGCAAACCCGTCTCCACCAGTTGGCCCGGCATTGGGTCAAAAAGGTGTTAACATCATGGAATTCTGTAAGGCCTTTAACGCCAAAACAGAAGATAACAAGGGCATTCCAATCCCTGTTAAAATCACTGTGTTTGAGGATAAATCATTTGAATTTATTACAAAAACACCACCAGCAAGCTACTTCATCAAGCAAGCAGCAAAGCTGAAAAGTGCATCAAAGCTTCCAGGCCGCGAAGTCGCTGGTCAGGTTCGTAGATCGCAGGTGAAGGAAATTGCTGAGAAGAAGATGGTTGATTTGAATGCAAACGACATCGACGCAGCAATGAAAATTATTGAAGGCTCGGCTCGTTCTATGGGCATCGAAGTCGTGGAAGGATAAGATCATGGCAAAAGCAACAAAACAAAACAAAGCAAACGCTGCAAAAGTTGATCGTGAAGCATTCTATGCATTGCCTGAGGCTGTAAAAATCTTGAAAGATTGCGCAAAGGATCGTAAATTCGATGAAACAATCGAAGTCGCTATGAACCTTGGTGTTGATCCTAAGCACGCTGACC
Organism: uncultured Micavibrio sp.; assembly: GCA_964352375.1. Taxonomy (GTDB): domain Bacteria; phylum Pseudomonadota; class Alphaproteobacteria; order Micavibrionales; family Micavibrionaceae; genus UBA1672. The sequence goes on along the minus strand of CAYGSA010000145.1, from coordinate 1,900 downwards.
AGCAGGTTCGTGGCATGGTTTCACTCCCAAATGGCACAGGCGCAACTGTGCGCGTCGCTGTTTTTGCAAAAGACGATAAAGCAGAAGCAGCCAAAGCGGCTGGTGCTGACTTGGTCGGTGCAGAAGACTTGGTCGAAAAAATTCAAAGAGGTGAAATCGACTTTGATCGCTGTATAGCAACACCCGACATGATGGGCCTTGTGGGTCGCGTCGCGAAGGTTTTGGGTCCAAAGGGCATGATGCCAAACCCGAAATTGGGAACAGTGACACCAAACGTTGAGCAAGCCGTTAAAGATGCAAAGGGCGGCGCCCTTGAATTCCGCGCGGAAAAAGCTGGCGTTGTTCATGCGCGTGTAGGTAAGGCATCGTTCAGCGAAAAACATCTCGTGGAAAACATTGCCGCCTTTGTTGAGGCGATCAAGAGAGCAAAGCCATCCGGGTCAAAAGGAAACTACATCGAAAAGGTTTCTGTAACCTCGACAATGGGGCCTGGTATTAAGGTTACTCTTGAAAGCGTGACTGAAGCCGCTTAATGGCCGCCGATCTTAAAATAAAACTTGACGAGCCTGTATTTAATCCTTATAAGCAGGCTCGTTATTACAAAATCTGTCCAAGACCGCAGGCATATATAAGCCCTGCATAGATAGAAAATAGGAATGCTTCGAAAGTATGCGAGGCCTTATTTTTTTATCGATTTGGACAGTGACCTCAAAAGGGTCACTTTTTTATTGGGCACTCCCGCTGTCATCCTGAGCGAAGCGAAGGGTCTAGGTGGGAAAAAATAGATCCTTCAGGGCAAGCCCCTCAGGATGACATTAAAACAAAAGGAATATTAAAATGGGCATGAGCCGCGCACAAAAAGAAAAAGAAATCAAAGCCCTGAATGAGCGTTTTGCAACAGACGAGCTTGTCGTTGTTGCACATTACTCTGGACTTACAGTTGCAGAAATAACCGACTTCCGTGCACAGTTACGGGAAGAGGGTGCGACATTCAAGGTAACAAAGAATGCGCTTGCTAAGCTTGCCGTTAAGGGAACGCAGTTCGAAAGTATCGAGGGTCTTTTCACTGGGCCAACTGGCGTAGCAACGTCTCAGGATCCTGTGGCTGCAGCAAAAGTTGCCCACAAATATGCAAAAACAAATAAAAATCTAATCATCTTAGGCGGCGCTTTGGGCGCGGAAGTTCTGGATGCTGAAGGAATTGAGGCTCTGGCGAAAATGCCTGGTCTTGATGAGCTGCGCGCAACAATCGCTGCAATGATTATGGCTCCGGCTAATAACATCGCAGGTGCGGTAAATGCACCAGGTGGAAAGGTGGCGGGTGCGGTTAAGGCAGTTGCTGAAAAAGCAGAATAACTAAAATTTAAAAACTATTGAAAGCTGAAAGGAAATTAAAATGGCTAATGTAGCAAAACTAGCGGAAGAGATTGTAGGTCTTACACTCATGGAAGCATCAGAATTGACAACAATTCTAAAAGACGAGTACGGCATTGAAGCGGCTGCAGGCGCAGTAGCAGTAGCAGCACCTGCTGCGAATGATGCGGGCGCAGAAGAGAAGACTGACTTTGATGTTATTCTTGAAGCGGCTGGCGGTAACAAAATCGCTGTCATTAAAGAAGTTCGTGCAATCACAGGTCTTGGCTTGAAAGAAGCGAAAGACCTTGTTGAGGCTGGCGGTAAGGCTGTTAAAGAAGGCGCACCAAAAGCTGAAGCAGATGAGATTAAAGCGAAGCTTGAAGCAGCTGGCGCGACTGTAGCTCTTAAATAATTTTGTATTATAGAAACACGGTATTACCCGCCATGAATGAATGGCGGGTAATGCTTTTTACCCCGCGCAGCATATTTATGTTGACAAGGGTCTTGCCATAGGGCATAGAGCTAACAAACTTATCTGGGATAG
>CAYGSA010000144.1:0-3172 GCA_964352375.1 uncultured Micavibrio sp. | reverse complement strand
AAAACCTTAAACTTTAAACCAAAAAAGGAAACCAACCATGACTTACGAAAATGAAAACCTTGACGAAAACCTTCTGGAGCACGACATCCCGGAAAAATTCAAAAACGCCGAAACAGGGGAGGTGAACGTCCCCGCAATGGCAAAATCATACAAAATGCTAGAGCAGAAACTCGCCCGCATGCCAAATCCGGTAAAATCGCCGAGCGAATATTGCATCGACTGCTCCCACGGTATGTTCGAACCCGACGAAGAGGTCAACCAGCGCATGTTCGCAATGGGCCTCAGCCATGATCAAGCACAGGAGATCTATAACCTCGCCGCAGAGAAAATGATGCCGATGGTTAAGGAAATCCACGCTGATATGCTGGCAGATCGCGAAGTCGAAAAGCTCATCAACCATTTCGGCGGGGCAGAGCAGTGGAAAAATGTCTCAAGGCAACTCCTCGCATTCGGTACAAAAAACCTGCCCGCAGACGTGCTCGATAACCTCGCCAGCTCCTACGAAGGCGTCCTCGCACTCCACCGCATGATGAAAGGCCAAGAACCAAGCCTGCAACGCAGCAATGCAAAAGCGACAGGCGGAGTAGACTCCACAGAGCTATCCTCCATGATGCGCGACCCAAAATACTGGCGCGAAAAAGACCCTGCCTTTGTTGCAAAAGTCACACAAGGATTTGAAAATCTGTACGGGAAGTAAAGGCACAGGGAATAGCATAACAAAAAGAGGGCATGGATAAAACACCGTGCCCTCAACGATTTATGTGTACCTTGTTATTTAAACGGATTGCGACTCTGCAAATCGCTGCGAAACGTAATCATCTACAACCTTTTGAAATCCAGATTGTGCAGCCCTTGTTAGCGGCAAAAATTCAAGTGCAATTTTGTTCGGTGATTTTCGGGCAACTTTGGCATTATGATCAATTTCAATCATCTCATCGCGAAGCTTAAACTTCAAAGTAAAGGTACAATCTTGCCCCTTACCATACAGGCGCTCATCTGCTGTCATCAGCAGGCCGCCATTGCTCCAATTTTCAACAGGGTGCATTTGTCCGTTAACAATAACAACGCATCGATCTTCATATCGCCGTGAATGCCTGCGTTTTGAATGTACAGACGTGTTGGTATTCTGATCTTCAGAATGTGAAACGACCTTACTAAACATAACCTTTTGAAACTCCCCAATGTTAACGATCTCTAATATAGAGTTTATTCATGTTTTTATTAAGGCAATAATAGCAGATAAATAATTTGTACACAAAAACCTATTGACATTATAGGAATTTATTCTTATATTAAAATCATCAACGCCATAGCTGCGTTCTGAATTATTTCCAACCGCAACGGAAAACAGCCCATCTAAAAGGCTGCCTGCTGCGGCTTTTTTATGCCTGAATTCGGCCTGTAACAAGACAACCGCACCTTAGGCTTTCCTTCAAACATAACCCTAAAAAGAAAAGAGATATACCATGTCCTTATCTATCGATCAGGCGTTCATCAAACAATTTGAACGCGAAGTCCACGAAGCCTATCAGCGCCAAGGCTCTAAATTGCGCAACACGGTACGTTCAATCTCGAACGTCAATGGCTCATCTGCTGTCTTCCAGAAGGTCGGCACAGGCACCGCCAGCACAAAGGCAACCAACGCCGTTGTGCCTGTCATGAACCTTGACCACACAAGTGTCGAAGTCCTCTTGCAAGACTTTTATGCAGGCGACTGGATTGACCGCCTTGACGAGTTAAAAATCAACATCGACGAACGCCAGGTCATCGCCAATGCAGGGGCGCACGCTCTGGGCCGTAAAACAGATGAACTCATTATCACGGCTCTCGGCGCAGCATCTGCAAACACAATCGCAGACGGGAATATCGGCCTGACAAAGGACAAAATCCTCAGCGCCTTTGAAACGTTCGGAGAAAATGATGTGCCTGATGATGGTCAAAGGTTTTGTATCGTCGGCTGGAAACAATGGAGCGATCTTCTCGCCATCGATGAATTCGTCAACGCAGATTACATCGGCAACGAAAACCTTCCCTTCGCCTCCATCACACAAGCCAAAATGTTCCTAGGCACAATCTTCGTACCGCACTCTGGCTTACCTGTAAACGGCAGTGACATTCGATCATGTTACTACTACCACAAAACAGCCGTGGGTCACGCCGCCGCAGGTGACGTGCAAACAGATGTCACATGGCATGGCGACCGCGCCGCGCATTTTGTGAACAACATGATGAGCCAGGGCGCAGGCCTAATTGATGAGGCCGGAATTATCACAATCAATTGTGATGAAACACCGGACTAACCCTTAAACAAGAAAAGGAGTCTCATCATGGCTTACAAACCAAATGACCTCAGCGTATTGGCTTACGCGAATAACTTCACCCTCTGGCATTACACCACAAAAGATGCCAGCGTCACGGGCGAGGGGTATTTCAACAAAGCCGCAGATATGCTGCGGGTCAATGACCTGATTATCGCCGCCAGCGATACAGACGGTTCGCCGGAAACAGCGTTCTACGTTGTCACGGCCAACGACGGCACCAGCGTCACCATAGCGCTCTATTCCTAAATCAAGCCCATGATTATAGGCCCCGCGTTCGCGCATGAGCCTTAGTGGCGCTTGAACGAAATAGATCCGCTTCCTTCCTAGTGTTCGGTTGTCCATAGCCGAACGTGACGACTGGATAAGGGGTCGCAGCGCATTGTCTCTCCTCACACATGACAGCGCTCCTCCTTATAGCCAATACAGCAAACAGCCCTGTATCCCTCACCGGATCGGGGCTGTTTGTTTTTATGAAAAGAAAAAATCAAGAAGACATCAAAATGTTTTTCAACCCCGCCTCAGACCTGGCGGAGAAACCGAAAGCGCACTTATATCTGCAGTCCCCAAACCAAAACGCAAACCGCCACCACCGCAAGAGGAAGATAAAGAGCTGGACGAAAAACCTAAGGACAAACCTGACTTCGGTAATTTTAAAGGTTTAGAAACAGACATTACAGAAACTTTGAAAAAAGAAGAAAAAAAGAGGCAAGAAATCTGTAAGAAATTAAGCATCCGGTTGCAAAATGAACACCTAAACCTCAGAGATATAAATGCACAATTGACTGAAATAATGGCAAGTGAACAGGCAACATCAAAAGACCGTAAGCAGGCTTTTCAAGACTTTCCTAAGG
>CAYGSA010000143.1:0-3195 GCA_964352375.1 uncultured Micavibrio sp. | reverse complement strand
GCACCCGCTCTCCGCTGGGGTGCCGGTCAAAGCGCTCGATCACGAAGGCCTTTGTTCCAAAGCGATCAGTGCCATCAGGCAGATTTGCGATACTATCGATATCGACCAGATCAATACGAGGCACGTCCATGCCGAGCATGCTGGCCAGCCGCATCATCGAGAATTCGTTTTCGGGAACGCCCATGTATTCCCGCGAAGGCAGCTTGACGATCCAATCACCGCCAATGCCCGAGGCAGGAATGGTCAGCCCACCGCTCGCGCCCTCAACGGCTGAGAATTTCAACTGAACACCGGCAAGAGAGAACCGAAGCATGTTGTCTTTGGATTTTGGCGCGTCTTCGCCATCCACATGCGCGGCCTCTGGTGGCCAGATTTCGCCGTCCGCCGGTTTGATTGTTATCGCGCCAGGAAGGTCGCGCCCTAACGCCCAAAGCAAAAAGAACTCGCGCTCAGCATTCACCCCTGCTTGCTCTGCGAGGTACTTGCGCAAGTGCCCCTCTGGCAAGAGGTTGGAAAAGAACGGCATGACCTGTTTTTGGACAGGCTTAAATTCCGTGCGCAACTCGCCAAACTCATCTTTGAAGAACAGGCCAAGTGTCGGGCGGTCAGGGTTCTCAATATAATCTTCGTTGAACGCGAACAGACTGCGATCCCCTGCGACGCGTGTCAGCGTTCCGATGGTCTCTCCATAAAGCTCAACATTTAGAACAGATACATCAGCCATCATTATCATCCTCGTCTAGGCTGTAGGCTGGCCTACTGGTTGGCTGATCAATCATGTGTGATGGTACGCTGTGCGCCAACATATTGCGGAGACGCTGAACATCTTTGGCAATTTTTTCAAGGTTCTTGAGCCCTCCAGAATTCTCGACAGCCTCAAGTGCGCTGCGCATATTCCTGATCGCGTCAGTCTCCTGCAAGATGTTGCGGAAATTGTTCATTTCTTGAAGTTGTCTTTGCAGCGTTTCCATCGCAGGGCTCTCATGCAAAGCCTTGGGCAGTGTATCAAGTGCACGTTGCGCGCGCGCGAGCTCGCGCAGTGCATCGTTGTTACTTTGAGGTTTGTGACTGCCCGTACTGCGCACAATCGATCTGACTGCCGGTGCCGATTTTCGCGGTATCATCGTCAGCTCAAGGTCAAGCGCATGGGCAAGTGAAGCAAGACTTGAAAGCCGCAGATCGACTGCGTTGCTCTCAATCTTTGAGATATGTGATTGCGGCACACCAGAGCGAGCGCTAAGCTCTCTTTGGCTTAACCCCTTGTTTTCGCGTGCCGACTTCAGGGAAGCGGCGATGTTTTCGCTAGCGTAACTCATATTCTGATCTACTTTCACACATCAAGAACTACTCTTGATATAGAATAATGTATCATATCTTCAACACGCCAGGCAAGTTATGATCTACAAATATAGATCAACAGAAAGCCTTGATCTACAATAATAGATCAAATTTCTGCACCTATAATGCAAAAGGTGTCCCGTGTCCGAGGACACGGGACGAGACCCCGCTGGCAGGATGCGCTCTAAAAGAGCGACATCTGACGCGAGGCCTCTTCACTTTTTTTCCATGCCGCGCTGTCGGCTTCATGGTCGAGCCAAGCGAGAACATAAGCTTCAGGCCCGCCATGCTCTTCAACGTTTCCATCAGGCAAGAAATGTGAGCGGTAGCCGGTTTCTGTGATGGGGATTTGCGCGTCGTTCATGGCGGTGATCTCCAAATGATCAAAGTCTGAATTCCAGCGACGCCTCCGAAAAACGATGCGTATCGTTACGCCGTGCCAGTCAATCTGGCTGGTGATGGGGGCGCTCATGCGCGCCCCGCATCGTCAGAAGGTTCGGACGTGTCTTCAAGCGGAAGGCGCAGAACGATACGGCCATTGATCGGCAGGGTTTCAAGCTGAAGCGTGTAGCCTTTGGCGTCTTTGTGCGACCATGCCGCCCCGACTTTGTTCCAGAAGGATTTGTCGCCTTTTTGGACGACATGCCAGGCCAGATAGTCAGGTGCCTTGTGCTCTTGGTTTTGGTTTTCACGTGCCATGATGTTTCTCCTTTTTTTGGGTTGGCTTGCTAATGCGCTCCCAAAGACCGGATGCAAAAGATCAGATGTCATTTCCAACACGGGTGAGCGGCACGCGAACTGGTGCGGGCAGGATATTGAAAGCTGATCTGCGTCCGGTCAGGGATACAAAGCGTCTCTATGCAAGCCACCTCAGACAAAGGCGGCAGAACAGCCAGCGGCAGAAAACCAGTCCAAAGCACGGCATCGCCAGCAAGGGCATACAGTCCAGAACGTACAAATTTTCCAAAAGAGAGAACTAAGAGCGCAGTCGCTCAGCGCCAACAAGCAACAGCATCAACACACTCTGATCAGGCCAACCAACGCCAGCACTGCCAACATACACCACATCAATGACGCGCCGCGTTTTTGAGCGATCCACCAACAGCCAAGCGAAACAGACCAACCGAACCATCAAGTGCCTTTGATGTGTGTGGGCCGAAAGGCCCTGAGTGGTTCGGGGCCTCCTTTTTGAGTGGAGGATCACATGAAACTCGTCTCACGATTTGAAGCAGCATCGCGCAGTACAGCGGAGTTGCATGGCCTATTCAAAGAAGCGTTCAATGCTTTTTCTGCCGCGCCACGCGGCTCAGAAGATCGCCGGGCGGCTTTAAGTTCTTTGGAAAACATCGAGGCCGAATTGGCGTCACGCACGCCGGGGCTCTAAAATGATTTTGGTGGGCCGGAAGGCCTGCCAAAACTTTTACTTATTGATCATTGCCAGGAATGCACAGTTTCAAAAGCTCCTGAGCTTGGAGCAATGAAGAAACTGTCACTAAGTCTCTTGTTTGGCTGATCGGCATTTGAAGGTCGTCAACGGCGCGGTTCAAATCTGCCGCCGAAACTGCATCGAGCCCCAATCTGAAGTCCAACACGAGTTTTTTCTCCTGGACGGCAATTTCAACATCAAGCGTAAGATCATTCAGCGCACCGGAAACGTATGGGTCTGGGGTTGAATCGATCTTGGCTTGTGTTGCTCTGATGAACTCGCTGTAAACTGTAGGCACTCATAACTCCTTAAAAGAAAACATTTTTCTCTGATATCTTGATGTTACGTCAAGAAAATTCATAACAGTTCGCTCCAAGCGTAACTGTAAGCGGCCAAGCCTGTAGGCGTGGCCGCAGATTTAGGAGCACACG
>CAYGSA010000142.1:1420-3348 GCA_964352375.1 uncultured Micavibrio sp. | reverse complement strand
CAAATACGGTAATTGGATTATATCAAAAGAGTATAATGCCACAATGTTAGCTGCAGCCGTATGCAAAAACATGGGCTTTATTTATGAGCCTGCTCAAGATGAAAGTAATTATTGGAGGCATGGTCATTCAACGGAAACGGATTTCATTTTTGTTACGACAGCGTCTATGACACACGCGGCGTTAAAGAAGTTGTCTGAGGATGTTGGCCCGGACCGTAGCTTACTTGTTTGCTGTAAAGCCTTTAATGCAGATGAAAATGCTTTTGAGAACTTAACCATCAAGAAAATACCACACGCTGTCTTATCCAAATGTGAGTGGGGGCGCGATGATTACAGCTTAAATGTTGCCAATCTGCCGATGGCGCAAAATGATGAAGATGACGAAGAAGAGCTTCCCCTCTTCTCAGATGAGGAGGCTTAAATCATGGCAAATGATGAACGAATACAAAGACAGATTACTCAGCGGCTTTCTTTGCGCTCTCCGCAAGAACAGTCTCTTGCTATATTAGTAGATGTTGTTTCAAAGATAGACTTTTCCAAAGACGTCGATCTTAAAGAAGCTCTTGAAACGATTAAGGCAAGCTATCCAAGCATTACTGACTTTGAGCGTGACTTTCCATCACTTTGCTTTGCATTAGCAACCGGCGTGGGTAAAACACGACTTATGGGCGCGTTTGTAGCGTTTTTATTCCTGACAGACAGGTCAAAAAATTTCTTTGTCTTAGCTCCAAACACAACGATTTACGATAAGCTTATTCAGGACTTTACACCCGGTACGCCCAAATATGTGTTCAAGGGCATAGCGGAGTTCGCACAAAACCCACCACTTCTTGTCACAGGGGAAAACTGGGATAATGGAAAAGGCGTGCGTGGTACTGACTTGTTTGGACATACACCGATCATCAACATCTTTAACGTCGATAAAATTAACAAAGATAAAGGGAAGATCAAAAAACTCCATGAATATATTGGAGAGTCTTATTTTGATTATCTTGCGGGCTTGCCGGACCTTGTGCTGTTGATGGATGAAGCGCACCGCTATCGTGCAAAAGCAGGTATGAAGGCCGTTGCTGAGTTAAAGCCTATTATCGGCTTAGAGATGACGGCGACGCCAAAGACAACAGGTGCTAACCCTATTCCGTTTAAGAACGTCATTATTGACTATGGCCTTGGCAACGCAATGGCCGACGGCTTTGTGAAAGAGCCTGCTGTTGCAACACGCGCGAACTTCAACCCTGCTTCTGTAACACCTGAGCAGCTTGAGCAGATCAAGCTTGAAGACGGTATCCATTACCATGAACATGTTAAGGTCGAACTGGATATATATGCGCGCGAAAGTGATAAGCAGAAAATCCATCCCTTTATGCTCGTTGTAGCGCAAGATACTACGCACGCCAAAGCTCTACGTGAAAGGATCGAAAGCGATGGCTTCTTCGGCGGACGATACAAAGGCCGGGTAACGGAAGTTCACTCCGCACTCACAGGCGAAGAAAACGATGAGGCTATGCAGAGGCTAGTGGCGCTTGAGCATGACGGCCAGACGGATGTGGTTATACACGTTAACAAGCTTAAAGAAGGCTGGGACGTTACCAATTTATATACCATCGTGCCTTTGCGTGCTTCGGCGTCGGATATTCTAACAGAGCAGACGCTTGGACGTGGCTTGCGTCTTCCGTATGGACAGCGTACAGGCGTTGAAACCGTCGATACGCTCACTGTTATTGCGCATGACCGCTTTGATGAGGTCATTCGCCGGGCCAAAGAAGATGACTCGCCATTTGCCATTAAAAAAATATCCATTGGTGATGGAGCGGATGTGTCGGGCAAAGGCGCTAATGTCTTAGAATCACCAACTGTCTTGGATAGTATGCTTACGGGTGCCAATTCAGGTATGACTGGCCTGTCTGATCACGAACAAACGAAATATG
>CAYGSA010000142.1:0-1410 GCA_964352375.1 uncultured Micavibrio sp. | reverse complement strand
TCGCCACAGGATCAACTGGCTGCCCAAGCTACTATTGAACTTATTCAGCATCAATATGAGCGCAAACTAAAGCGCGGTATGGGGCAGCTGAATGAGCCGGGGGTTCGTAAGGAGATAGCTGCCGCTGTAAGAGAGGCTTTGAAGCCAGCACAGGGTAAACTCGAGGGCGTCATTAAAGAGCCAGATTATGAGAAAATTGTTGAAGTAGTAACATCGAAAATTGTTGAGCTTACTATTGAGATCCCAGAAATCGTTGTTATACCAACCCGTGAAGTGACTTTTGGGTACGAAGACTTCGACCTTGAGGGGCTTGAAACAATATCCAAGCAGCCAATCTCTGACGAAATAATGATTACTAATATGCGTACTGAGGCGCGCACTTTCCTCGCCAGATCGTTTGAAGGCACAGGCGAGGATGTAATGGAAAATTATATTGTCCGCCATCTTATTGAGTTTTCACAGGTTGACTATGACAGCCAAGCGGACCTTCTATATAAACTAGCTGGGCAAATGCTTGGGCGTATCCAGTCATATCTGGCTGTTCCGGAAGATATCGAGAATGTATGCCTCGTACACGGTAAGGAGTTAGCGCGGTTTATTTTTGAACAGATGAAGAAGCATTACTGGGAAACTCCCACGGATTATCAAGCGCAGATTTCACGTGGCTTCCAAGTTTTGCGCCCACAAGCTTTTAATGTTTCAGATGCGTCTAAGGTGAAGAATTTTAAGCGGGCTGTGATGCCTTTGGGCGATACTAAAAAGCATGTTTTTATGGGATTTAAGAAGTGCTGTTACCCATTTCAAAAGTTCGACTCCGATGATGAGCGCCGTTTTGCTGTATTAATTGATTCTGATCATGAACCGAATGTTATTCGATGGATGAAGCCCGGCGCAAAGCAGTTTCAGATAGAATATCTCGCGGGTAAGGGCTACGAACCTGACTTTGTAGTTGAAACCAAAACGGAGAAGTTAATTGTCGAGGTTAAAGCACGGAATGAAATGACCGATGAAATAGTTCTCGCCAAAGCAAGAGCTGCTTGCAGTTGGGTCGAACACGCAAATGATCATGCTCAAGAAAATGGCGGCAAGCCGTGGACCTATGTTTTGATCCCGCATGATGACGTTAAAGAAAGTTCGACTTTGGCTGGCTTGATAGCCTCTTACCAAATGCAAGGTATCAAATGATCGCTCAAATCTGCTTCTTCGTTATTTGCTTGAGATATTTGTAGTTAGCTTGTTAAGTGTTTAGATGGTGAATATATATCGCTGTACTAGCAAAGAGAATCCTTATAAGTATTCAAAATAGATACCAGAGAAAATCTTAATTTTCGTAACTAAACCTTAATTCCCTAAAAGTTAAAATAAAAAGATAGGATGTTAATAGCGCACTTACGCAAACTCCGTTTGCAG
>CAYGSA010000141.1:0-3379 GCA_964352375.1 uncultured Micavibrio sp. | reverse complement strand
TCTGTTGGGAGCGTGCCGTTCCTTGCAGCCTCCGCAAGCGATTTGAGCGCCGGGAGCGCGTCGGATTGACCAAGCACGGCAAGGATTTGTGCAAGCGCGCGTTTGTTCGGAGCGGCGTTGCGCTGGTCTGATTTGCTCCCCAACAGGCTGCGGCGGACATAGTCACTGAGCCTCTTGCCATTTGCGCGCGCCTCAAGTTCAAGACGTTCTTCTGGCGTCAGGCGCACGGACAAACGAATGTCCTGTGGTGTATTTCCTGATTTTGCCATGGGTGTGTTTCAAATGTTGTGAGCTGCGTTGCGCCTCAGTTTTAGGGATGGGAAATGGATGGATGGGCCGATGCCGTTTGATGGGGATCATTCGTCTTCAAACAACAAGTGCCGGATGTAGTCGCCGACCGTCATCTCACCGGCTTCATCTTCAAGCTCGGCGCGTTCGTCTTCGGTTAAATCAACGAGCACCTCGCAATCGCGCGGCGGTCGTAGTGGCGCACCCCATGCGCATTCGGAAAAATACTCAGCAATATGACCGTTGCGACGGACAAGAAAAAACAGGGGTGGCATGAAATGCCTCCTTTCAAAAGTTGGTGGTGGAAATGAAAAAACCGCCCAAAGGGCGGTGGAAAATGGTCAGATAGTATTTATTTGCAGTTTGACGAAAAACTTAGCGAACTGCCGTTCGCTACGCCAAGTTCGAACTTACAGGGTGCGGACTATACCGACATCTCCCCCTGTGCGCTCAGCGGCGGCAGCCAGCCCAAAGCGGACCAGTGCCACCGGACGGGATTGTGCGGTAGCTGACCTTCGCTGCGCGAATCGCAAACTGGTAAGGCGCTGGACAAACCGACTTTTTGCTGAGAGGTGCACAAGGGACGACTTTCACGTTTGATCCGCCGAAGACCATTAACAAGCTATCCTGAGGTCAGGTTTTTCGCTATTTGCCATTACCACACGCAACCTGTCCACTTCCCACTGCTCCATCGCAAAGTCGATATCCCATTTCTTGATCTCTTTTGCTGTGCTCTGCAGCTTCGTAAGTAAAGCATAGAACCCCGCAGCACACCTATTTCCAGAAGGCAGAACGAAAGCGATATTGGCGCTACGCCCCAATATGATGTAGCAGATTAACGCAATTTTCACTTTCTTAAGCGGGTTTCGGAACACTTACAGCGAAGGAATGCTGACTTATTTAGTTCGTCTGCGGCTTCGGTACCTTGCAGCGTGTTGGTAAGCGTTAGGCTCGCGCTTTTCCTGGGCGTTTCCTTCCATTAGCCACACAACTTCTTCTCGATCGATGTAATCCGGAAGCTTAGTGCCAATTGTGCCGACTGCAGAGTTCAATGCAGAAAGTGATAGGTTAACTACGCCGGAAAGATCTGCATCCGAAAAGTCTGTATTTTTAAGAATAGCATTTTCTAGATCAATCGAACCCCTCACTGGCTCATTGCCAAAATGGCTTGGATAAAATTTACGTCCCATGTGTGAAGCATCAATTTCACGGAAGCTAGCGTCGCTAAGGTTGCACCCACGCATATTGACACTGACAAACTCAGCTTCATCAAAAGTCGACTTTGACAGGTCGCACTCCGCCAAATTCGTATCAGTTAAGCTTGCTTTTACTCCATCCGCATACTCGAGGCTGGCCCCTTCGAGGTTGGCCCCTATTAATGTGCACCATATCATCGTCGTTGACCGGAGGTCGGCACCTTCTAAGTTGGTTCGGCTCAGACTTTGGTTCCAAAGACGTTGATCCGCTAAGTTGGTTCTACATAGGACCTCTACGACTATTTTTTCGTCGGTGGTGCCCATTTCATCGAGAAGCGTTTTCGTTGTCAGCCTATCGGTCTCTGGCCAATCGATATTAACGGTCCAAGGTGCATTATACTCTTTGGTATTCCAATCTCCTATCGGGATAGATTTAGCCAACGCTGACGTGCATGCCACGAGAGCTGTAATCGCACAACGATGTCGGAAAACCAGATCGTTCCATTGTGCTTCAGGGGCTATGCTATGAACAGAAAAACCATTACTGAGTGCCCAACTAAGTAATTCAGTCAAAGCATTTTTAGGGCCGAGTGCAGCCTCGGAAGTTAATTTATCACGAGCCTCATCATAGAGAAAACCTATGATCTCAGTTGTTAGTTCACCAGATCCAATGATCTGACACCATTTCTGCTCAACGTCTTCGGCTTCCGCGTCTTCCAGCGCGTTTGCAACCTTCAAGGAATGCGATAACAAACCACGAGCGGCCAGATATTCGCCAAAGCTTTTGTGAATAAATTCGCATCCACCACTCGCGTCGCCCTGCCCGACGCGGGTATGAATGTTGAGAGCCACTGATTTAAGGTTTGCTGCAGGGAAGTCCTTGAATTTCTTTTCACGACCAAGGTGCAATTTACGAATTTGGCGAAAGTCGTCCTCATCTCCTGTACGCCCGTTTCCACGCCAAGCAGCAATGCCAAGGCATTCCATCAACTCAAAAAAAAGCGCCTCGGTTACACCAGCGGCGACGAAGTGATCTTTCTCTTTGTTTCGTTCGAATATTTTCTGGAGGATATCCTCATAAACAACGTTCTTATTATCAGCCGCTATTTCCCAATCGTCACCACTGTATTTTGAGATCACCAAAAGGTGCAATAGGAGCGGCTCTACGTTAAGCTCGCTCATGCTGTCAGCGGTAATTGCAGCTGGTGTATTCTCTGGATCGAGACCCTTGAGCGTCGCCCATTTCCGCCAATAGGTTGCCCGCTGATCGTCGCCCATCAGACCATCAGGGTCTTCGATTTCATGATAAGCACGTGAGGGCATCATACATGTTTCTTTAGTTATCTTTGCAATTGGAGCGACGTTGAGCATGTGCTGGAGCGGAATATTGGAAGCCTTCATAGCGCCTTCACAGGCTAGATTACGCCCCAGCACGAGTGCCCGTATAGGTGTGCCATCTGTGTTTAGAGGTGAAAGCATTAGTTTAAGGGCAAGCAAAAGTTCTCTTGCATAGCGCTCGCCATCTTCGTCTTTAGTCGATAGTTCGTCCAGTCCGTCGAAGATGATCAGCATAGGTAGATCGTCTGTTTTGCGCCAATCTAGTGGATTTCCAGGCAAGCCCGGACTGCCGTGTTTGCCTGTGGAGGTATCGCGGCGGTCGACATAGCGCGCTATATCATCATGTAGCGAGCCAGTCAGAACCATGTGTTGAAGCTGTATGAAAAGCACGCGATGAACGCCCTGTTCAATCACCTCATGCGCGAAAGCGCGAGCAAAAGAGGACTTTCCACTTCCTGGCCCTCCGGTGACTACACGGATAGGATCTTGTTGAGCATTTCCACACATCCAAGTATGCGAGGCTTTATGAAGTTCGGCCACATGTGCGGTCCTGCGTT
>CAYGSA010000140.1:0-3412 GCA_964352375.1 uncultured Micavibrio sp. | reverse complement strand
GGTTTTGATTGAGGTTCACTTTGCTCTTGCGCGCTTGCTTCTGCTGGGGGCAGCGGCGCGGGCGCTGTATCGGTGCGGATGAGGTCGCTTGGCACGGCAAGAGCGTCCCCCAAGAAGCGCGCTGCGGCGGGTAGGTCTATGGTTTGCGCGGCCTCTGGGCCCATTGCGAGGACAGAATTTATCCAGCTGAGGGTGTTTTGGACATTTCTCTGGCCTTGATTGCGTGCGAGTGGGGAGCGGTAATCGACTGCGACCAAACGCCCATCAAGGGTAATATCCGGCACTTCGCCGCGGCGTTTCAGGATGGAAAAAGCACGTTTGATGAGCGGTGTCAGCAACTCAGTTTGCAGCCGCCCATATGTTGCGCCGAGGATCAGTGACATCTCGGCGGAGCGCTCCAATACCTCGGTTGCTGTGCGTGCGGGGCCTGTTGTCGGCAGAAGCTTGTCCGCCAGAAGAGCGCGGCGAATGCGTGATTGCAAACTGTCGAGCACGAGTTGTGAGACATCAAATCTGCCAGGCATTTCCAGCGGTTGCAGGCCCTTTGAGCCGATGGCTTTGGGGATGATGCTGCCGGGGGTGAGTTCAATATTCGCGGGATTTAAGACACCGTCATCATCAGCTTGCCAAATTCCTGTGACCGCGATGGATGCATTTTTGAGGATGAGCTCGACAACTTTGTTAGCGGTTTTTATATCAGGCAAAGCCTTCATTACCGGGGAGCGCCCGTAGATTTCGCCTGGGGATTTGAGCCAACGGAAGCTTATGACGGGGGAGTTATTAAAAGCACCTTGTTGCAGCAGGACGGGGTTGTTCTTTTCCTCCACCAGCATTGCGGTGTAGTCAAACACGAGCGCATTTGGCGTGACGGTTTCGAGGACATCAAATTCAGCGGATGGGTCTTGCGCAGCCTGTTTTAGAACACTTTTGGGGATTTCTGCGAAGGGGTAGCGTGATGTGATTTCATCGAAGCTCATTTGTACCATGCGGTATGCCCCGTCGAGATAGCCGGATGTGCCCTCCTCTAAGACAATATGCGTCAGCGGGATTGCGGCGAATTTGAATGCGGAGAAATCACCAGGTTCAGTTTCTTCGAATGACAGAGACGCTGTTCCGCCGACGACGAGATCAAGGAAGCATTGGTGAATTTCAACTGCGAAGTTGGATCGATCAAAATGTGCCTGAATGGTTTTGGCGGCTTGTTCGAGAACGGGCGCGAGGGAGTCGGCTTCTGCGGGTGATAGATCGGGGCCGGGTTTCAGACCGAACCATTGTGACCAGCTTGGTGTGAGTTGACCGAGCAGGCTGGCGGCGAGTTGATCGGCTGCGTCCATGGCGGTGGCGTCATAGACCTTGCTTGTTCGGCTTTGGCCGGGTGTGTTCATAGATTGGAATCCGCCGCGTTGCGGAAGGGCGAAGTCGTAACATTCCTCCCAGAGTGTTGTCCAATTGCTACGCCGTTTTTGCGCGGCATCGAAGCGTTTCATGATAAGCTCAGCTTTTAACAGTGCGAGATCATCTAAAGATTTTTGTTGTGTGTTATCGGTTATCATTTTTTTGACCTATTCCCCTAATAGAGTTTTACGTGCAGGTTTGCTGTTTTCCTGAAGCAAGCCGCGGAACCCTGTTGCGATTGTTCCAAAACGGCTGCGCCCTCTGGCGAGCAGGCTTTTTGCGCGGGCGATTGATTGTGTGTCTTGCACTTCGCGTGGATCAGCGGCAGGTGTTTCCGATGTGTTCACCGTCGTTGGAGTTGTTGGCGCTTGGGGCGTGGCGGGTGTTTGCGTTACGACAGGCCTTGGGTTTTTCGGAGCGGAGACTAAGCTTCCCATGATAATATTCCTTTCTGTTGCGTGAAATTTTGTTTGAGAATGTGTTGGTAGAGCTGCCATGGCGTGAGGATCAGCATGTTGCGAATTCCCAAGATGCGTTTACACGCCTCGACGCATGTAAACAACATAACGGGCGCTGCTTTGTTGATTCTTTGTGCAAGCGGGGCTTCTATTATTTTGTGCCCCCGTGTACGGAGCCATGATGGCAAATCAAAGTCTGGCTCAACATTATGGACGATGATTTCCATTTGGTTGGACATGGGGTCGACGCTGATCCAGTGTGCGCCATCATGGATGACGATGAAGCAATGGCGGAATCCTTTTTTAAAAAATTTCAAAGTTTTTAAATCGGTTTGGTTTGTGCAGACCAGCCATGCTTTTTGGGTGTAATCTTGTTGTGATGTCTTTTGGGTCATTCTGCTGCTACTCCCATGCTGTGAAACCAGTTATCTTGTGTGACGATGCCTTTACGGACGAGGATGGGCTCCATACGATCAAGAGCCTCGCGCCAGATGTAGTGGCTGCGTTTTTCTTTGATGCGCCGCGGGTCGGGCGCCATGTGACGGCGGCCGTAATGACGCAGGACGAGGAAATGTTCTTTTTTCAGGCGGCGCTTGCGGTAGAGTTCATCCATAATTTTCAGGATGTCTATGGGTTCGCAGGGGCGATGCGTTGTTCCGAGGCCAGCAACAAATTTTGCGCCTTCGTTTCGCGCTTGCTGGGCGGTTATAAACCAGAACCACACTTCCTCCACGCTGTCGAAAGGAATGCCTATATGGCCTGTTTTTTCAACGTTTTTTTGTAAATTTTCTTGGCTCATGATGACGTCCTTTTTTGGGGTGGCGGGAGTACGGATGTATTTTTCTTGGAAGAAAAAAGATACATTTGTTCCGTTTATGTTCTCTTTATGATACAGTTAGATTGTGAAGTCAAGGAAAAAATAAGATTATTTTCCTATTTACGTTTTGATGCATTAATGGGACTATCCTCCTAGACCATGTTTTAGCGTACAAAAATCTAGGAAAAATCTATGTTTACACATACTCAAATTTGGCAAGGGATGGATCGCCTTGCTTCGTCCAAGGGCTATTCACCCTCCGGGCTTGCGCGCCGTTCCGGGCTTGACCCGACGTCGTTTAACAAGAGCAAACGGATTAGCCCTGACGGGAAGCCGCGTTGGCCTTCAACGGAAAGTCTGGCTAAAGTTTTGGCGGTCACCGATTCGACCATGGCTGATTTTATATCACTGATTGACCCCTCGCCTGTTTATGCGCTTGAGGCGGATCAGCGCAAGGAGATTGCGCGCGAAACTGCGGAGGCTTTGATTAAAACCGAATCGGTTTTGTTTAACGCTGAGACTCCTTTTACGCTCAAATCTGGGCGCAAAAGCCCCGTTTATATTGATTGCCGCCGTCTTATTTCCTTTGCAAATGAACGCAGATCGCTGATGAATCATGCGGCGAATGTTCTGGATGCGGGGATTGGGCGCGATAAGATTGACGCGCTTGCGGGTGGGGAGACTGCTGGTATTCCCTATGCCGCCTTTATATCTGAGCGGTTGAACAAGCCAATGATCTATG
>CAYGSA010000139.1:0-3438 GCA_964352375.1 uncultured Micavibrio sp. | reverse complement strand
AAGGAGCAGGATTTAGAGCTGGCGGCGGATTATTTGGTGATGGCGGCGTGGCTGGCCTATTTAAAATCGCGGTTATTTTTACCAAAAGAGGAAAATAGTGACGAGCCGAGCGCCGAAGAAATGGCGCAAGCTCTGCAATTTCAGTTGCTACGGCTTGAGGCGATGCAAAAGGCGGCAGAGCAGCTTATGGCGCTGCCGCAGTTGGGGAGTGGGGTTTTTGCGCGTGGGAATCCTCAGAATATAGAAATTTTTATCAAAACGAAGTGGAGCGTATCTTTATATGATTTGCTCAAAGCTTATGGTGATATTGAAAAACGTCATGAGAGCAAACATTATGATGTTCCCGTGTTTAACACAATGTCACAAGATGATGCGATGCAGCGTTTGCGTAAGATGCTGGGCGCGCTGCCCAAGAAAGGTGTGAAAAGCGTCTGGACGACATTGCATAGTTTTTTGCCTGAACTGAGTGAGGATGCGCTTTATGATCGCTCTGCGCTGGCGTCGACATTTACGGCGGGGCTTGAGCTTGTTAAGCAAGGAAAGCTTGAGGTTCGGCAAGACGGGTTGTTTAAGCCTGTTTATTTGCGTGCCTTGGATGATAAGGGGGCTTTATGACTGGCTATTTTCAACCAGGAGAGCATTTTGCAGTTTTGGTTGTTGATATGCAGGAGCGATATTTCCAAAAAGGTTGCCCTTTATTTAAGAAGCGAGCCGAATTACTTGGTTCAATTCGAGTGCTGCTTGCAAAAGCCCTAGATATCGGCTGGCCAGTATATTTCACTAAAGAGGAGTATAAAAGTGATTTTAGTGATGCTCCGCGCGTTTATAAACAGTTGAGGCTTGCTGAAGTTATTGAAGGTAACCCTTTGGCTGGTATTGTCGCAGAGTTCCATAGTTATATCGATAGTAATGTTATTGTTAAGAAGCGGCATTCCTCTTTTGAAGATACATCTTTAAAGCAGAGGCTGGATGAGCTTTTTATCACTGATTTGATTATTGTTGGAATTAATACGGATACTTGTGTTTTGTCGGCTTGTTTGGGGGCAAGGATGGACTTTAATGTCATTATTCCTGTGCAATGTGTCGCGTCTTCAAGAGATGATATGCATGACGTTGCGTTAAAACTTTTATCATGTAAGGCTCAGGTTGTTGATTTGGGCAGTATTTTGGATCAAGGTCAAGGTGCTGGTGCTATTTAATTTTTTAAGCATAGATATCTGCTTGGTATAGTTGTTTTTGTGTCGATCATGATTGTTTTGGAGTTTGCGTTATGAATGAAGTTTTACGAATATTGGAGGCGATTTTGTTTGCTTCGGCGGAGCCCTTAAGCCCGCAGGCTTTGTATGAATTGATGCCAGACGGCGCAGATGTTGGGGGGGGATTGATGGAGCTTCAGGCGCATTATCAGGGGCGCGGTGTCCATTTGATTGAAATTGAGGGGCAGTGGGCGTTTCGCACTGCGCTTGATTTGGCGGATGCGCTGGCGATTGAAAAGGAGGTAGAGAAGAAGCTTTCGCGCGCGGCAATGGAGACGATGGCGATTATTGCTTATCACCAACCCTTAACGCGTGCGGAGATTGAGAATATACGCGGTGTTGCAACGAATAAGGGGACGCTTGATACGTTGATGGAGCTGGGCTGGGTGAAGCCCGGGCGCAGGCGCGAGAGTTTGGGGCGGCCGTTGACTTGGATCAGTACGCCAGCTTTTTTGGATCATTTTGCCTTGGAGGGGCTGATGGATCTGCCGGGCATGGATGAGATGAAATCGGCGGGATTACTGGATCGTCGCCCTGCCATTGAAACGACACGTCAAGAGGATTTGTTTAGTTCATCTTCTGGACAAGATGGCGCAGAGGGCGTAGAAGACATAGGTGCTATGCCGCTGGAACGAGCCGAGGGGGAATAGGGAATGTCTGTTATGGTGCTGTTTTTGGTTTTAGGACTTCTCGCTTTGGGCATCGTCGTCGGTGCGGGCGTTGGGCGTAAGAAAAAAGAAAATGATACAGATACGAAAAAGGAAGAATAGATGGCTCCAAGTGCTTTACAGATTTTAATTATTATTGTTCTGGTTATGGTTCTTTTTGGCGCGGGGCGTATCCCCTCGATTATGGAGAATATTGCCAAGGGCGTGAATAGTTTTAAAAAAGGCCTTAAAGATGAAGGCGGCGAGGATAAGCCTGATGTTTCGTCTGACAAAAAGGATGATGTGTAAGTCATGTTTGCGGATATGCCATGGTGGGCGTCGGGCTATTTGCTGATTGTTCTCGGTCTTTTTTTGGCTGGTTTTTTTACCGAAAAGCCGCGCACGCATCATGAGTTTATTGGCTCTGCGATGTCATTGTTTTCCATTTGTACATTTGTTGTTTGTTTTTTTAACCCTGAGGTGTTTCAGCTTTTTGGGCTGCTTGTGATTCCGATGGTGTTGATTGGGATTTACTGGGAATTTATTCGCGCAGTTCAAGAAACGTCTTATGCGCGGGAAATGCTCTCGGAAGAGGGCGATTTGAGTAAAGGGGAGCAGGATTTTTTGCTCAATGTGGCGATTGGTTTTAATGCAATGATCGTCGTGCCGGGTTATGTGGCGGGCGTGATTTTGAGCCTTCGCGCTGTGGGGGGTATGTGATGCTGGATTTTGGATGGCCAGAGCTGTTTATGATTATTGCGGTTGCTGTTATTGTGATTGGGCCTGATGAAATCCCTGTGCTGATGGTTGCGCTGGGGCGTCTTGTACGGCGTTTGCAATATGTGCGCTATGCGATTACACAACAATTTGATGATGTGATGCGTGATGCGGATTTGGATGATATTCGTAGATCTGTAAATTTTGAAGCGTCAGAGGATTTGGAAACGGATGAGGCGGCGGAGGATGATCCGCGTGATGTCTTGCCGCCCGAAAAGTTGGGGGACGAAGATGGGCGATCCTGATGCCACGGCCAAACCGATTACCAAACACCTTGTTGAGTTGCGCACCAGGTTGCTTTGGGTGATTGGGGTGATGGTTTTGGGCACGTCTTTGTGCTTTTTCTTTGTAGATGAAATTTACGGGTTTTTGACGCAGCCCCTTGCGAATTCTATGTCAGAGGGCGATACGAACCGTTTGATATATACGGGTTTAACCGAGGCATTTTTCACTTATTTGAAAGTGGCGTTTTTTGCAGGGATCTTTGTGACATTTCCGATTTTGTTGATTCAAATCTGGATGTTTATTGCCCCGGGCCTTTACACGAGGGAAAAGAAAGCGTTTTTACCGTTTTTGATGGCGACGCCTGTGTTGTTTTTTGCGGGTGGCGCGTGCGTTTATTATATTGTTATTCCAATGGCCTGGCCGTTTTTTCTGAGCTTTCAATCTACGGGTGGTGAGGGAGCCTTGCCGATACAGCTTGAGGCGCGGGTGAGTGAGTATCTTGATTTGATCATGACGCTGATTTTTGCGTTTGG
>CAYGSA010000138.1:0-3512 GCA_964352375.1 uncultured Micavibrio sp. | reverse complement strand
AGCGCGGCATTGGCGTCGATCGCGGTTGCATCCGTGACACCGACACCGATTTGGTTGGTGGAGAGATTGCCGAAGAGCGCGCCGCCGATGTTGAGTTCGTTTGAGGCATTAGCTGCAGATACATCAGAATAATAGCCCAATAAGATATTATTATCGCCACTTCCAATGGATGAACCAGAAAAAGCACCGATAGATATATTATGCTCTACGTCTCCTGCATTCCCAGTTACATTACCTGCGCTGTGACCGATAAAAATATTATCCAGAAATCTTGTTGTTCCTGGAGACGACCCTGATCTCCAGCCCATAATAATGTTTCTGGAACCAGAATTAGAATATTGCGCTACGAAGCGTCCGATGCCAATGTTATAATCTCCATCATCCCAAAGGCTCATGGCGTTAGAGCCAATTGCAGTATTAAAACTATCTGTAACCGAGCTTAAAGCGTCCTTCCCTATCGCAACATTTTGTTCAGATGTCGTATTAGAATTAAGCGCATTGTAACCGATGGCGATATTATCATCCCCCGTTGTTACCGCGCTGAGCGCGGTTGCGCCGATGGCGGTGTTTCTTGCGCCAGGGTTGGTACCGTCCAGGGCAGGGAATTCGTGGCCGAGGGCGAGGTTGTCGTCGTCATCTGTTGTATCGCCGTCAAAGTCGGTTGTTGTGTCGTGGAACGCGTCGCCGAGGTCGTCGATGAGTTGGTTGGTTCCTGTGCCTGAGAGGAGGGAGCGCCATTGTGTGCCGTCGTAATATTGGTAAGCGTTGTCGGTTGTGTTGAACACGAGCAAGCTTGTGGCGAAGGTGCCTGAGTTGATGGCATCGCGCTGGGTTGTTGTCATGCGCGGGAAGAGGGCACCGCGGGTGGTGGAGGCGAATTCGGCGAGAGCGGAGGCGTTGATGGCGCTGGCATCTGTTACGCCGACACCGAATTGTGTTTCGTTGACACTACCTGTTGAGCTGTCGTCGATGTTTCCGAAGAGTAGAGAGCCGATGTTAAGTTCATGAGAGGCGCTTGAACCGCTTACATCTGTGTTTGCGCCCAAAAGAATATTCTGATTCCCTGTTATCAAGCTTGCCCCGGATGATTTTCCAATAAATATATTTAAATCTCCGCTTGCGGCGTTACCATCGGCAATTGAGGCAACTTCGTTGCCCAAGAAAATATTATCGTCACCAGAAAAGAATCGTGAGGAATTAGACCCTACAATCACATTCATATCGCCATCTGCGATATCTGTCCCTCCACCAGTTGTTCCGAAGTTCCCATAACCAACAATAACGTTGTAAATGCCGCCTGTTGATCGCCCCGCGCCAGAATTTGCCCCTATAACCACTTCTGCTTGGCTCATGGCTGTTGCCCTCCTACCTATAGCAATTCCACCAGTGCCTGTTGCCGTCGCGCTTTGGCCAATTGCAGTATTTCTCGTTCCACCTGATGCGGAATCTGAGTTTACGCCAATTGAAATATTTTCATAGCCATTTGTAATACTGTCTCCTGCATCATGCCCTATGGCGATATTGCTATCACCTGTGGTTACGGCATCGAGAGCGGTTGCGCCGATGGCGGTGTTTCTTGCGCCGGGGTTGGTGCCGTCCAGGGCGGGGAATTCGTGGCCGAGGGCGAGGTTGTCGTCATTGTCGGTTGTGTCTCCGTCGAAGTCGGTTGTTGTGTCGTGGAGGGCGTCGTCGAGGTCATCTATCTCAGATACTGTTGATCCTGCCGCTACACAGGTTTGCCATTCGAAATTTGTTGTGCTGGCTTCGTAGGTTAAGCAATATTCGTCGGTTGGGCCATTTGCTTCGTTGAGCATGACTTCCTCGATCGCGTTGTTTGAAATTGTGAGTGCGCCGCCGCTTGAGAGGGTTGCATCGCCAGACAGTGATGCGTTGCCCCAGTTTGTGCCGCCAAAGACTAGAATTTGTCCGGCTGTTGCCCCTGTCGCGCTGACGTTTTGTAGCTCGCCGATTAGGTTGTCAGAGAGGTCTTCTTCGCAGGGGGCGTTCACCCAGTTTCCTGAGCCACTATTATATATGAGGCATTGATCACCTGCGGGTGTTGTGATGATGACGTCTGTGAGGTCATTTAATGAAGGAGCACCGCCGCCCGCGCCGCCTTGGAGATCTGTGACGCATGACCAGCCTGAACCGTTGCTCCATGATAGTTTTTGTGCGCTTGAACACCCTGATGGTGGGCCGAGTTGATCGCCGTTGACAACGACAGTAGCCCCCGCGACAAGGTCTGAACTGGCGGTTATGTCTGTTGCGTCAATGTCGCCTGTTACATCGAGGTTGTTTCCTATGTCGACATTGTCGCTCAATGTGAGGTTTCCAGTTGAGTCGGAAATTGCGCCTTGTGCGTCGGTTGTTCCTGTTATAATCAAGTCATCTGATAGTGTTATATCACCTGTTGAGTTTGAAACGTTTCCCTGAAGGTCGGATGTGCCTGTTATTATTGTATCATCGTCGAGTGTCAGGTCGCCTGTTGAGTCGCTTATATTGCTTTGTGCATCTAATGTTGATTGAAGTGTTGTTGCGCCTGTCACATTTAACGTGCTCGTGAGTGTCGTTGCTCCGTCTGCATTGAGAGTTGAATCAAAGTCTACGGCACCTGTTGCATTTAAGGCGGCGAGGTTTGTTGTTCCTGTAACACCCAATGTTCCGCCGATACTTGCGTTGCCAGAGGTTGAGAGGGTTGCGCCGTTTAATGCGCCGCCTGCACTGATGTTGCCAGATGCGGCAATGTTTCCTGTAACGTCCAGTGCTTCGGATGGGGAGGCGTTCCCTATGCCGACCTGGGGTGTTCCTGTATTGTAATAGATATCATTGCCTGTGCCTGATGCCCATAGGCCCGTGCCGCCGACACCGACCCAACCAGTCGGATCATCACAAATTTGGAGTGTATCAGGATCTGTTGATGTATCTATGCGGATAAGCCCATCATTTGCACTGTTACAGGTTGTAAGCGTGCTTTCGTTTGGAAAGAGGAGAGATGCCGCACCAAGTTGAACTTGGGCTGTGCTGGCGGTTAGGTTAAGCCCCCCTGTAAATGTTGCGCCGCCAGTGACTTCGAGGTCTTTGTTGATTTCTGCAACATTTGCATTTCCGCTTTGGATATTCCATAGACCGCCTGAGGCTGCGTTTGCGGTTGCATAGGTGTATTCAACAACTATGTCATCACCACCTTTTGATATTGAAGGTGACGCGCCGCCAATACATGTTGTATCGAATATTTGGTCAGATCCTGCGGAAATAACGGCTATGACTGTGTAGGTTTCATCTGTCGAGCTCGCATTTCCATCTAGGCGCTCGTTCGTTGCGTTTGAGTCAATATCACATGCGATAGCTCCCGTTGTAACGCCAGCATCCCATGTACAGTAACCGTATTGCGTGCCCCAGGGGTCAATTTTTGCAGAGGAGATGGCGTTGGGTAAAAAACCTCCACCTGTTGGGCCCGCGCCGCCTGCATCGGCATATTCAAGCGGTTCGACGAAGCCGTCGGAGTCACAATC
>CAYGSA010000137.1:0-3521 GCA_964352375.1 uncultured Micavibrio sp. | reverse complement strand
TGCTTAATCTTGTGGGCGGAGTGGCGATTATCTTGCTGATCGGGACGAGCACTTTGTGGGGGATGCATCTTCTTTTTGTTATTCCTGCCTTGTTACTAGCGTTGATTGTTGCGCCTTATCTAACGAGTGGCGATGATACATCGGTTTGGTTTTTTAACCGGCAAATGTGGTTTGGGGTTGTTGTGTCTTATGCGGCGCTGATTTTGTTTGCGGGTGGTTTAAGCGCGGCTTTGGTTGCGATTAATATGTTATTCGGGCTGGATGTTGGGCATAGGTTTTTCACGGATATTTGGTTGTTTGCGTCATTGGTTCTGGGGCCGATATATGCGTTGAGCTGGGTTCCGAAGAGTTTTGTGTTTTCTGAGGATGATTGCAATGACCCGCCTGGGCTACAGTTTATTGTGAACTGGATTTCTGCGCCGATGATTTTCGTTTATATGGCGATTTTGTATGTGTATTTCGGGCGCGTTGTTTTTATCGGCGAAGTGCCACATGTCTCGCTGGCGTATCTGATTACCGGGTTTGTTGGTGCGGGGGTTGGGACGTATCTGGTGGCATGGCCGATGCGTGAGAGCGGGTCAGTTCAGCTTCGCGCGTTTTATAAGATTTTCTTTTATACGATGATTATCCCTGTGGGGTTTCATTTCTATGCGATTTGGGAGCGGATTAGTGCGTACGGGTTTACAGAGCAGCGTTACTTTCTGTTGGTTTCGGCGATATGGTTTTTGACCATTGCGATTGGGAATGTGATTACGCGCATGCCGATTAAGGTTATTCCTGCCAGTCTTTGCGTTTTGCTTGTTTTGGCGTCTTTCGGGCCGTGGGGGGCGGTGAGTTTATCGGGGCATAGTCAATATTCACGATTGGAAAAATTGCTAACGAAGTATGATTTGATCAGCGAAGGTAAAGTTGTGGCAGCCACAGAAACTTTGCCGATTGAGGATCGTATTTCGATGAGCTCAATTTTGCAGTATTTATGTCAAACCGAGCGCGATGAGATGCTAACGCCTGTTTTCACGTTTGAGAAGAATTGCTCAGCGTATCAACTCACCAAGCAGATTGGTTTTGATTATGTACATCATCGTCATAATAATCGTCGTTATGGGCAGGATGAGGAGCGCGGCATTAATTTTTATCGCAATAAAAAGCATGAGGATATGCCTTATGTTTATGTTGGGCGCTATGATGTTTTGATTGAAGATGTTCATGTGAAAACCCATTGGATTACGCATGATGAAAATTACAAGGCGTGGGATATGGAGAAAATTTTGGATAATGGTGATATTGTTTTGCTTTCTTACGCTATGCCGGTTTTGAATATTTCGGTTAGCTCTGGCGAGGATATCGTGGCGGATGTGGCCTTTAATTTGACAGAGTATGCCAATGATAATGTTTCTATGGTTAAAAAAGATGATGTGTTGTCTGATCTTGTTTATACGGATGATACTGTTGATATGTTGCTTCGCGTTGATAAGCTCGGAGGAAAGGCCAAAGATGGTTCGCATGTTGTGACGTCTATGCGTTTTGATTTGTTTTACGGGTTGAAGAACCGATGAACATACAGGCGGCAAACAAACGTATTCGGTTGATTATGGCGCTGCGGACGCAGGGGATTACGGATACGGATGTGCTGTCTGCGATTGAGCGTGTGCCGCGCGAGTTTTTTGTGCCGTCCCATATGCAGGATCAAGCGTGGGAGAATATGGCTTTGCCGATTGGTCTGGGCCAGACGATCAGCCAGCCTTTGGTGGTTGCGATGATGACGCAGAGTTTGAAACTCTCGGATCGGGATAAGGTTTTGGAAATTGGCACGGGGTGTGGGTATCAGGCGGCAGTGCTGTCTAAGCTTGCGCGGCGTGTTTATACGATTGAACGTCATAAAGCTTTGTTGCGCGGGGCAGAGTTGCGGTTTGAAACTCTAAAGTTGAGGAATATTACGGCGATTGCGGCGGATGGGATGAAGGGCTGGCCGACGATTAACGGTATTGATCAAGCGCCGTTTGATAAGATTATTGTAACGGCTGCAGCGCGCTTACGCCCTCCGCAAGAGCTTATGGATCAGTTGCGTGTTGGTGGGGCGATGATTATTCCTGTTGGCGAAACAGGTGAACAGATGCTCAAGCTTTATAGGCGCGAGAGTGAGGACGCGCACTCAGTGCGTAATATTATGCCGGTGCGATTTGTGCCTTTGTTGCCTGATGTGACCAATACAGAAAATGACATGACCGCTTGTGGGTAAATGTGTATAATAGGCGCATGAGTGTTCGTCTCAGTTTTTTATCATTATTGACATTTATGCTGGTTTCCTGCGGGGGGCACAGCCCTGCGCCTTACGTTCACTATGGGCAGAATAGTGGGGCGGGGAGCGCGGGTGTGCATACGGTGACACGGGGAGATACGCTTTCCAGTGTTTCTGATCGATATCGTTTGCCGATGCGTGATATTGCGTTTTTAAATGGGATAAAAGCACCGTACCGTTTGGCTGTGGGGCAGCGTTTAAGATTACCGCCGCCACGGGATTATACTGTGCAACGTGGGGATAGTGTTTCTGATGTTGCGCAGCTATTCGGGGTTGATGGCGGTGAGGTTATTCGATTGAACAGGCTTAAATCGCCTTATGTTTTGCGTATTGGACAAGTTTTAAGGCTGCCTTCAACTATTCCTGATCCTCGATCTAAAGCTGTAATGGCTAAAACGACCGTGACGTCTGATGTTTTACCCAAAGCAAAGCCTGCGCCCGTTATTGAGGCACACATTAAAAATGGTGTGCCGATGCCTGGGACGAAACCGCGGTCAGTGACAAAGGTCTCAAAGGTTACGACGAAAGCGCCGAAGAGGTCTTCGGCTAAGTTTTTGAAGCCTGTGCGGGGGCGAATTCTCTCTGGGTTTGGGTCTAAGAGTTCGGGTTTGCGCAATGACGGGGTTAATATTGAGGCTGCGAGAGGAGCACCTGTCAAAGCGGCAGAAAACGGTGTGGTTGTTTATGCGGGAAGTGCGCTTAAGGGTTCGGGGAATTTGATTTTGGTGCGTCATGACGGGAATTGGATGACGGCTTATGGGCATTTGGATCATATTGGCGTGACGAAGGGGCAAACAGTAAAACGTGGAAGTGTCATTGGTAAAGTTGGCTCGACGGGGTTTGTGTCCAAGCCGCAATTGCATTTTGAGGTGCGCAAGGGGACGAGCGCTGTTAACCCGATTAAGTATTTAGAATAATAAAGGATTTGGATTTGATATGAAAAAAATATTAATTATTCCGACGTTGATTGCGTCGTTTTTTGGCTTTTTTCTTTTTGGATATGCCGCGTATTCTTTTTCTTCCGAAATGATTAAGCTTTCGAGCAATGGTATCAAAAGGGCGAAAAAGTTGATGTTGTGTATTTGTCTGATGACTTAGATATAGCGCGTATTGAAAAAGGTTTCCGTGGTTGGGTTCCTTCTCTCGTTTTGGGTCTTTTTTCATTCATTTGTGGAGCATTTTTTGTTAGATGTTGTTTAGCTTTCTGGAAATAATCTATGTT
>CAYGSA010000136.1:0-3573 GCA_964352375.1 uncultured Micavibrio sp. | reverse complement strand
CCATCATAGACGGATTCCATTGCGGCTCCCATACAATTTCAACTTCCACGCCGCCAACCCCTTCCAAAGGCAATACTGCCCCCTGCACCCACCCCGGCATCTCTTGCGCCACCGGGCACGCAGGCGACGTCAACGACATATCAACCTTCACATCAGAAACACCATTCTCCTCTGGCAAAATCTCAACCTTGTAAATCAACCCAAGCTCGTAGATATTCACTGGAATCTCAGGGTCATAAATCTCCTTCAAAACCTTCTCAATCTGCGGCCACAAAGCATGCTCCCGCGGCACCACAATATTCGGCGGCTGCGTGAGGTGATCATAATTCTCTTCAATCTGTTCTTTTGTCGTCTCATCAATCATCCGCAAAGCTCCTGCACTTTTTTTAATCCGTCTATCAATTGGTCAATATCAGCACTATTCGTATACATCCCAATCGACGCCCGCGTCGTACCTTCAACGCCCAGAACCTCCATCAACGGCATCGCGCAATGATGCCCCGTCCGCGCCGCAACCCCACATTGATCAAGGATCATACCAATATCGCTCGTGTGAATACCATCAAGCGTAAAGCTCAAAATCCCAGCCTTTAGTTCTAAATCATCAGGCCCATACAGCGTTAATCCATCAATCTCTTTAAGCGCTTCATGTGCATATTCACTCAAGGCAGCCTCATGCTCTACAATCTTATCCATATTTTTATCCACAAAATAATCCACTGCCGCACCAAGCCCGATAATCTCAACAATAGCAGGCGTCCCCGCCTCAAACCGAAACGGCGCCTCACGATACGTCGTGCCAGAAAAGCTAACCGTATCAATCATATCCCCGCCCCCTTGATAAGGCGGCATAGCGTTCAAAACATCATATTTACCATACAAAACACCAACACCACTCGGCCCGTATAATTTGTGCCCCGTAAACACATAAAAATCACAACCCATCGCCGTAACATCCACAGGCCTGTGAACAACACCTTGCGTCCCATCAATTAAAATCTTGATCTCAGGGTTAAACTCACGCACCATCTGGATAATGTTATCCACAGGGTTAATTGTTCCAATCGCATTCGAAATCTCAACAAAACCAACCAATTTCGTTTTATCAGACAGCAAACTCTCAAACGCATCCAAATCCAAAGTGCAATTTTTCCTAATCGGAACAATTTTTAAAACAATGCCAATCTGCTCCGCGAGCAACTGCCAAGGCACAATATTCGCATGATGCTCCATCTCGGTGATAATCACCTCATCACCAGCACTCAAATTCGCACGCCCCCAACTCTGCGCAACCAAATTGATCCCCTCAGTCGTATTGCGCGTAAACACAATCTCTTTTTCAGACGACGCGCCGATAAACCGCGCGACCTTACCCCGCACATCCTCAAACGCCTGCGACAAATTCTGCGAAATCTCATACAGCCCGCGATGAATATTCGAATAGCCGCCCTCAAGAATATCATTCATCACATCAATCACGACTTGCGGCTTCTGCGCACTCGCCGCACTATCCAAAAACGCGAGCGGCTTTTTACCATGCACTTTAGTTTTCAAAACCGGAAAATCTGACCGCCACGGGGAGTCAATCATCCATTCTCTCCCGCAAGCTTATCAATGCCCTCACGCTCAAGGCGATAAACAACCCATTCATCCATCGGCTTCGCACCCATACTTTTATAAAATTCAATCGACGGTTCATTCCAATCCAAAACCCACCATTGAATGCGCCCGCAATTCTCATCCTTCGCCTTACGTGCCAGTAAGTTAAAGAAACCTTTTCCAATGCCTTGCCCCCGATATTCAGGGTCAACATAAAGATCTTCAATATAAATCCCCGCCTTCCCCTGAAAAGTCGAATAATTATAAAAGCAAAGCGCAAACCCTGCAGGCTCATCATCATAATCAGCAAGAACGCAAAACGCTTTAGGATTATCTCCAAATAGACTCTCGCTTATATCATGCTCCCTCGCAACAACCTCATGAGACAATTTCTCATACACCGCAAGCTCCTTAATGAAATGCAGAATAAGCGGCACATCAGATTTCTGCGCCACGCGATATGTCGCTTTAGTGTCTTGCTCTACAGAACGCTCTGCAACCATGCCCCAGCCTTCTCTTTAATCTCAGATTTCAAGGCTTCATCCTCTACCTTGTCCACAACCTCATCCACAAACGCCTGAATAAGAAGCATACGTGCTTCTGGCTCAGTCAAACCACGTGAACGAAGATAAAACAGCGGCTCTTCATCAAGCTGCCCCGTCGTCGCCCCATGCGAACATTTCACATCATCTGCATAAATCTCAAGCTCTGGCTTCGTATCCATCTCCGCCTTAGGCGAGAGGAGCAAAGTATTCGCAAGCTGATACCCATCGGTCTTCTGCGCGGCCTTATGAACATGCACCTTCCCCTGAAAAACCCCGCGCGCGGCATCATCCAAAATGGTGCGATAAAACTGGTTCGACACACAATGCGGCGCAGTATGCTCCATCACAATCGTTGTATCGCCATGTTGCGCGCCATCAAGCAAATTTACACCATTCAGCGCACAATCTATGTTTGATCCGTTTAAAACCGCGTGAATTTCATGACGAGTCATCTTCCCACCAAGATTCAGCGAAAAACTATTGAGATAAGAATCACGCTCCATCGCGATATGCACCATATTCGTCTGCACGGACATCAAGCTATCCTCAACCAAACGCACATGGTTCAAACGCGCATTCGCACCCAGCACAATTTCAGTGCTCATATTCTTCCAATACGCACCTTCGCCAGTATGACGCTCAACTACGCTCGCAGTCGCACCATCTTCAAGAACAATCTTCAATCGCGGCTGATGGTGAGAACCATCAACACCAATCCACAGGATATCCGAGAGTTTTCCACCATCTTGTCCACGCGCAATGTGGATAACTTTTTCATCCACCGCCTCCGGAGCCACCTCCTTCAAATCCCCAAGCGCCCGCCCAAGATTAGTGTACTTCCAAGTCTCCAACTTCGGTGTTGGTAAATCTTTAACATCAATCATCTTTTTGTCCTTTTCAATGTCATCCTAAGCGAAAGCGAAGGATCTTTAATGCAATCTCTAGATTCTTCGCTTTCGCTCAGAATGACACTATTATTCTAAGCAGCCTCACTGATAAATTCTGCATAGCCCTTTTCCTCAAGCTCCAGCGCAAGCTCTGGCCCGCCGGATTTCACAACCTTCCCATCCGCCAAAACATGCACAACATCAGGTTTGATGTAATCCAGCAAACGCTGATAATGCGTAATCACAAGAAACGAACGCTCTGGGCTGCGCAGGGCATTCACGCCATCCGCAACAATCTTCAGCGCATCAATATCCAAACCGGAATCCGTTTCATCAAGAACACAGAACTTCGGCTCTAACATCGCCATTTGCAAAACTTCGTTACGCTTTTTCTCACCACCAGAGAAACCAACATTCACCGCGCGCTTCATCATATCATCAGCAATACCAAGTTCCTTGGTTTTCGCCTTCATCAATTTCAGCAAACCAAGCGCATCCAACTCGTCTTCCCCGCGCTGCTTGCGGATCGCATTAATCGAGGT
>CAYGSA010000135.1:0-3613 GCA_964352375.1 uncultured Micavibrio sp. | reverse complement strand
ATCTTTTATTTGATGCGCTATCGGCGTGGAGCCAGATGGGGTTGTTCCTTATGGCTTTTGTGTTTTTATTGATTGGTGGGGGGATGATTGGCTATGAGGTGTATTGGCGTTTAAAGGCGCGTGTTATTCGGGGGCGCATTATTGGTGTTCGCATCAAGAAAGGCCAAAAAAATGCACCCTATTATTATGGTGTTTTTGAGTATAAAGGGTTTGATGGCGAAATTCGTGAGCAAGTAAGTGGTATGGGGTCAAGTTCCATTTTAAATCGTTTGCCTGAGCAGCATGTGCAATTAATGGTGATGCCACATAGGCCTGATAAGGTACGTAGACCAACGATGGTTTGGGGTTTCTTTGGGTTGGTTTTCTTTTTGCCTGGCTTGTTTATCATGAATACGGTAATCGAAAATTTTGAGCCTAATTTCATGATGATTGCCTTACCTTTCGCTCTTGTCGGTTTTGTGGTTTTTAAGATTTGGAGCGCTGTTCAGCGTGTTCCTGAAGCGGAACGTAAAGAGCATATGGATGATTTCAAGGCTAAGGGATCAAAAGGTTTTTCTTTTTCCAGTGGCTCTGATTATAAAGGGCGTTTGCTGGATGATCAGGAAATTGCGGACGCCGTTCAGACAAGTTTGAAACAGGCTAAGATTTTTGGATATGTGATGCTTGTTTTTTCTTTGGGCATGGGCGCTGGGGCATATTATTTGGGTTTGGATATGCGTGAACGTCTGGAGAATGGTTTGCGCGCGCCTGGTGAAATTGTTGGTCGTAAATATAATCGCCCGTCTAGTAGCGATAGTCAGGGCACTTATTCGGCCATTGTGGAATTTTATGATGAAGCGGGGCAACGTTATAAATTTACTGAAAAACATGGATCATCGCATCCGACATTCAAGAAGGGTGATCGGGTTACCGTGGTTTATATGCCTGATAACCCGCATGATGCGATTGTGGATCAAGGGCTGTGGAATTGGCTTTTGAGCGGTTGTTTGGGGCTTGGGGCGCTCTTGATGATTTGGGGTGCGTTTTATAATTTGAAGCTGGTGCGAAAACATGGTGGAGGACGCTTTCGTCATCGAGTCTAAACCCTTGCCAAACCGATATGTTTGTTTATAGTCGCCTTTTTAGGAATTCATGTTAAAAGGAAAATGACGTATGCTGATTTCTCAAGCTTATGCTGCCACGATTGATAGTTCTGACGCACTTAGTGATTTAGCGAACGCGCCAACCCCCGCTGAGGCGCTGATGTGGAATATGGGGCTTGTGATTGTTCTTGTCGCGTTGTTCTATTTTTTGTTGATTATGCCGCAACAGCGTCGTTTTAAGCAACATAGTGACATGTTGTCTGACCTTAAAAAAGGAGATCGTGTGGTTACTGGTGGAGGGCTTGTTGGAAAAATTGAAAAAGTTCTTGATGATAAAGAAGTTGTGATCGACCTTGGAAATGATATTAAGGTAACGGCTTTGCGCTCTATGATACAGGGTAAGACTGAACTTAAGCCTAAGGCTGCGGCGAATGATGCAGGTAAGGTTACCAAAGATAAGAAAAAAGTTTAATCCGCCTTATGATTCAGATTTCTCGTTTTAAAATCTATGCAATTTTGGCCGTGTGTTTATACGGTTTTGCGTTTGCTGCGCCCAATTTTGTGCCTGCGTTGCAAAGCTATTCTGGCTGGATTCCTCATAAAACGGTAAATTTAGGACTGGATTTACGGGGGGGGGCACATCTTTTATACGAAGTGGATATGGATGGTGTTTTTGATGACCGTAAAGCTGGTGTTTTGCAAGATTTGACGACCTTATTGAAAGATGCTGAGATCGTTTATTCGGATCTCAAAGTTATCGAAAATGGCGTTTCCTTCTCATTGCCGCCGCTTAAAGCTCAAGTGGATGGCAGTGAAGTTTCTTTAGAGGCGCGGCAAGATCATGCAGATGTTTTGAACAAAATTAGTCGTCTGGTGCGTCAAATTGATTCGCGGTTGTATCTTGAACAAGATGGTCATGTTTTGAGCATTACCATGATTGATTCATATATGGATGAAATTCGTGATCAAACTATTTCTCAGGTTATAGAGGTTGTGCGCCGCCGTATTGATGAGCTGGGTACGACTGAGCCGATGATTGCGCGTCAGGGAGAGAACAGGGTTATTATTCAAGCACCTGGCGCAGATTCTGATGAGCTTCGCAAATTGATTGGGAAGACTGCGAAGTTGGGTTTTCACCTGACGGGCGATCAGACTAAGAGAAAAGTCAGCGAGATGGCTTTGCCGTTTGAGGAAACGCCGGGGCGTAAGCTCAATGTTAAACGTGCGCCGATTATTACGGGGGAGATGTTGGAGAACGCAACGCCAACTTTTGACCAAACGGGGCAGGCTGTTGTGAGTTTTCGCTTGGATTCTGTTGGTGCGCGTAAATTTTGTGGGGTGACGCGCAAATATACAGGGCAGCCCTTTGCGATTGTTTTGGATAATACAGTGATTAGTGCGCCGCGCATCAATGAACCGATTTGCGGCGGTCAGGGACAGATTTCAGGTGGTTTTACGATTGAAGAAGCAAGCGAGTTGGCACTTTTGCTCCGTGCTGGTGCGTTGCCTGCGGATATTGAAGTTGTGGAAGAGCGTAGTGTTGGCCCATCACTTGGTGCGGATTCTGTTGAGGCAGGTAAAATTGCGAGCCTGATTGGTTTGTCGCTTGTTTTGGTTTTTATGTTCTTGAGCTATGGTTTATTTGGGTTGATGGCTAATGTTGCGCTTGTGGTTAATATTGCGCTTATTCTTGCGCTGCTTTCCAGCTTGCAGGCGACTTTGACCCTGCCGGGGATTGCAGGGATTGTTTTGACGGTTGGTATGGCCGTTGATGCGAATGTTTTGATTTTTGAGCGTATTCGTGAAGAGGTTGCACAGGGGCGCAGTGCTATTTCTGCTATTGATGCGGGTTATAGCCGCGCGATGGCGACGATTATTGACTCCAACCTTACGACGCTTATTGCTGCGGTGATTTTGTTTTCCTTCGGAACAGGGCCGATTAAGGGCTTTTCTGTTACGCTTGGGATTGGGATTGTCACGTCGTTCTTTTCGGCGATTATGGTGACACGTTTGCTGGTGGTGCTTTGGCTGGCCAATAATAAACCTAAAACTTTGCCGATATAGGGGACTATGATGCGCGGAATACGATTTGTTCCTGAAAATATAGCGATAAACTTTATTGGCCTTAGGTTTTTGGCTTATATAGTTTCGGCTGTGATTATTGTTGGGTCTATTGGCTTAACGTTTCAAAATGGCCTGAATATGGGCATTGATTTTACGGGCGGGACGGCGATTGAAATTCGTACGCCTGTTCAACCTGATCTTGAGGATTTACGCACGCGCCTTAATTCTCTTGGGATCGGGAGTGTTTCTATTCAAGAGTTTGGGCAGCCTGATGATTTGCTTATCCGTTTGTCAGAGCAGCAAGCGAGTGAGGCGGATATAGAAGCACGTTCTGCATGCTTAGAAGAGAATGAACGGGAACAATGTCCGACTGTAGATGAGACAGCGATATCGGCTGTTCGTGCGGCGTTGAGTGCGGCGTTTGAAGGGCAGGGGGATGTTGATTACAGGCGGGTGGAGTTTGTTGG
>CAYGSA010000134.1:0-3686 GCA_964352375.1 uncultured Micavibrio sp. | reverse complement strand
CTGTAGCGGTTGAAGTTGCCCTCAAAATGGCGGTGCAGTTTTGGCGCAATCATAACAAACCTAATAAAACAAAATTTCTGTGTTTCCGCCACGGCTATCATGGCGATACCCTTGGTGCGATGTCTGTTTCCGACCCCGATCAGAATTATCATCAGGCTTTCCGCAATGCCCTGCATATGCAATTTCTAGTAGATATTCCTGCAGACGAATATGCCTTTGAAGAATTTGATGCGCTGCTGAAAGACTGGAATCATCAAATTGCAGGCTGCATCATTGAACCATTAGTACAAGGCGCGGGCGGCATGAAGTTTCACTCCGCCGACACGCTGGCGGAAATTTACCGCATCTGCAAAAAGCATGATATTTTATTCATTGCAGATGAAATTGCCACAGGCTTTGGCCGCACTGGCTATATGTTCGCTTGCGATGAAGCAGGCATCACCCCCGACATCATGACACTTGGCAAAGCGCTCACTGGCGGAACCATGACACTCGCAGCCACCATGGCAACCACAGAAATCTTTACAGGCTTCCTCTCAGATTCTCACGACACAGCTTTCATGCATGGCCCCACCTATATGGCGAATCCGCTGGCATGTTCTGCCGCGCTTGCTTCTTTGGATTTATTTGAGCAGGAACCCCGCCTGCAACAAGTAGAGCAAATTGAACAATGGCTCCGCACGGGTCTGGAACCTTGCCGCCATATGAAGGGTGTTTTAGATGTTAGAGTAAAAGGCGCCATTGGCGCGGTGCAGCTGGATTCTCAACGCATCAGCCCACGCGCGATGAGAGAACGCTTTGTAGAACTCGGCGTGTGGATTCGCCCGATTGAAGACATCATCTATCTCGCACCGCCTTTCGTTATTTCGCGGGAAGAACTGAAGATGCTAACAGATGCCATTTGCGTTGTTTTAAGCGAGTAGTATTACAGTGGTGGTAAGCCAACTAAAGCCCTAAATTCTCGCTCATTGCGATAGGCTGCAAAATCTTCATCTGTTTGCGCGTGCATTTGCGCTGTTTTATCAATATCCAAACATCTCGCTAGCAAATCACATACGTTAGTAACTGATTCACGATTGATAGCAACTACTCTTGCCTTGTTGTAATATGCTCTGGCAAATCTTGAATCAAGAGCAAGTGCTGTATCATAATCTTCGATTGCACCTGCATAATCACCTATTGAGCATTTTGCGTTCCCGCGATTATTATAAAATCCTGCTTTAGTAGGATTTAACGTGATAGCGTGATCGTAATCTAGAATAGCCCCCACAAAATCACCTAAGTCGCTTTTGATATTTCCACGATTATTGTGTGCATCATCTTCAGTTGGGTTAATCAATATTGCCATATTAAAATCAGCCAGCGCACCTTGAATATCGCCCAGTCCTTTCTTCGCCATTCCCCTGTTATTATATATTAGCGCTTCATTTGGCATAATTTGTACAGCCATATTAAAATCTTCTAAAGCCCCCCTATAATCGCCAATTTTTCCTTTCGCATCTCCACGATTATTATAAATCATGCCATCATTAGGCTTTAGTACTAGCGCTCTAGAGTATGCTTCTATTGCTTCTCTGTATTTTCCCAAATCAGCGTGCCTACAGCCTTTTTCAAACAAACGTATTAATTCTATTTGTTTATCAGTATCTGCTTTATCTGCCTTCGCTTTTTCTAGTAGTGATGCCAGATTCTCTTCATGATGGTTCAATCTTGCGGTTACTTTTGAGTCAACCATCTCATTCACTTTAGAGGTGATAATACTCTTAATTCGCATCCACCCAAGTATGCCTATAATTATCGTTGCAACGGCTACAAAACTTCCAACACTCCAAATTAGTTTATTGTAGAATTCTATTTGCACTCCTAGCGTTCCGTTAATCTGATCCTGCACATGCAACGCCATTTCGCGTAAATCTTCGTTGGTTTTTTCTAACTGCTTCTCAACAACATTCAGGCGATATTCTGCATTTGCCTGTGGTATTGGCATTGCTTCAACATGATTGGGTTCTTTCAGTATTTGGGCAATCTCTTTTTGTTCAGCCATAGGAGCTAGTCTTTCAAATAAATTATGAAGCTATGAAAGCATTTAATCCTGCATTCGTACAGAAAAGATAAACACCACCCATGCTGCAATGCAGCATAACCCTCTGATATTGCCTCAAGATGATGCTTGCAGCACAACACTTCTTGGGCTATACCTGCCCGCTCAAATAGCAAAAAAGGCGGATTATGGCACGTTCTTCTGCACAAACCTCTGAAGTAAAAACAACTAAAAAAGGCATTGGGAATAACTCCCTGCCAGACAAACAAACCGTCCTCAAGCTGTATCGCAAAATGCAGCTTATTCGTCGTTTTGAAGAAAAAGCAGGGCAGCTTTATGGCATGGGTTTAATTGGTGGTTTCTGCCATTTATACATCGGGCAGGAAGCGGTCGTCACTGGCCTTGAAATGTGCATCACCCGTAAAGATGCCGTCATCACCACCTACCGCGATCATGGCCACATGCTGGCTTGCGATATGGATCCCAAAGGCGTGATGGCCGAACTCACTGGCCGCTCTGGTGGCTATTCTAAAGGCAAGGGCGGCTCCATGCATATGTTCTCTGTGGAGAACAACTTCTGGGGCGGTCATGGCATTGTGGGGGCTTCCGTTCCCCTAGGTGCTGGTCTTGCTTTCGCCCGCAAATATCGTGGCACAAGCGACATCTGCGTGTGCTATTATGGCGATGGCGCAGCGAATCAGGGTCAGGTTTATGAAACCTATAATATGGCGGCACTTTGGGGCTTGCCTATCCTTTTCGTCATTGAAAATAACGAATATGCGATGGGAACTTCTGTTCAGCGCAGCCACGCAGCTACGGAACTTTTCCGCGCTGGCGAATCTCTGGGTGTTCAGGGCGAGCAAGTCAATGGAATGGACGTTGTAGAAGTGATGGAAAAAGGCCGCAAAGCGGTAGAGCGTGTGCGTAAAGGCGAGCCTTATATTCTGGAAATGAAAACCTA
Source organism: uncultured Micavibrio sp. (assembly GCA_964352375.1). Lineage (GTDB taxonomy): Bacteria > Pseudomonadota > Alphaproteobacteria > Micavibrionales > Micavibrionaceae > UBA1672. The sequence continues at coordinate 684 of CAYGSA010000134.1, read as the reverse complement.
TCGCTATCGCGGCCATTCTATGTCTGATCCTGCGAAATACCGCACGAAAGAAGAAGTTGAGTGCTATAAAGAGCAGCGCGACCCGATAGAAACACTGAAGAAGCGCGCAATGGATGCGGGAGTCGCAAAAGAAGCTGATTTTGACCCTATCGATAAAGAGATAAAAGAAATCATCCGCGAAACGGAAGAGTTTGCAAAAACTTCTCCTGAGCCAGAAGTAAGTGAACTCTGGACAGATATTACCCAATAATTTTATCCGTTTAATTATCTGAGAATAAATATGAAAAACACCACCGTACGAGTAGCACTCCGAGATGCAATGGCCGAAGAAATGCGCCGTGATCCTGAAGTGTTCGTGATGGGCGAGGAAGTCGCCGAATATCAAGGTGCCTATAAAATCACTGAAGGGCTCCTTCAGGAATTCGGCGCAAAGCGCGTCATAGACACCCCCATTACCGAACATGGATTCGCAGGCATTGCCGTGGGCGCTGCCATGGCAGGCATGAAACCAATTGTAGAATTCATGACATGGAATTTCGGGATGCAGGCGATTGACCAAATCATCAATTCCGCTGCCAAAACACTTTACATGTCTGGTGGTCAGGTAAAGTGCCCTATTGTTTTTCGTGGCCCTAACGGCGCGGCAGCACGCGTCGGCGCACAACATTCTCAGGAATATGCAAG
>CAYGSA010000133.1:0-3797 GCA_964352375.1 uncultured Micavibrio sp. | reverse complement strand
TTTGCAAACAAGCATAATCACATTAATGGAATCGAGAATTTCTGGAACCAAGCCAAGCGCCATATGCGGAAATTTAATGGTATTCTTGCCCGCAATTTCTACAAAAAAGGTGGGGTATAAACGAGATTCTGGAGCTTCAGGATCAAATTTCTGCCCATCAAGAGTAATTTTTCTCTGGCCTTTTTCCTTGATGGTTGCATAGACATGTCCAGCCCCTGATATAAATTGGTGGAGCTTAAAGGCCATGAAGGCTCTATCGCTATGACCGCCCCTGGCATTTTCTGGAAGGCTCATAACAATAAGCATTGTTTCCAATTGCTCTCTGCATTTTTCCTGCGTGCAATTGGTAATATTTGCTAGTTTTTTAGCAGCATCATCGAGTGTGATTGGTTGTCGCCTTTTGAGTTTTTGCTTATCGGAAAGACCGATTTCTAATTCCACCCATACTGCTAATGGATGGTTTTTTAGCTCGGCATCGCTGATATTTTCAGGGATGAGCCCGTTAATGGTGCCCGCCAGTGTATCTTTTACAGCGCCGATAGTGAGCTCAGGATTGGTCGCTCTTTGCAAACTTTCATCAATTACGGAATCCGTTCCGATAACGGTACCAAAAAGTTTTGAAACAACTTCCGAAACCGTACCTGCGGTATCCCCTTCACTTGCCATTGTCGCTGATGTGCCAATGCAGATAGGAGCTTTGTTCTGACACAGCCTGTCCTTTAGTCTTCTAACCAGCATGGCAACATCTGCACCCTGCCGCCCCCGGTATGTGTGCAATTCATCAAGGACAATAAAATCCAAATCCTGTGCGTTCTGAATTACGGCATTATCCAGTTGGCTCTGACCGGTCATCAGAAGTTCCAGCATCATAAAGTTTGTAAGCAGGATATCTGGTTTTGAACGAATTATACGTTCGCGTTCTTCCTGAGTTTCCTGGCCTGTATATCTTTCTAGAGACGGTTTCAGGTGGTCGGGTAAACCAGACTGCTCAACAAATTTTTCGATTTCTTTTAAATTGGCTGTTCGCCAGAGCATTCATTGTCTAAACAATGATTGCTCTGGTTTTTTGTTCTTCACCCTCCGCCTTCGCTCTTACAGCGGCATCTACTATGGGAACAAAAAAGCACAACGATTTACCGGATCCGGTTCCTGTCGTTACAACGAAGCTTTTTTTAGCATTGGCCTTGAAAACAGCTTGTGTTTGATGCCGGTGTAAAGTGATGGGTGTATTATTGATCTGGAATATTTTCGCGGTGTCCGCATGAAGTAATCCTTGGGATACCAAATCCGAAACGTTGCTACCACTTTCGTAGTGGGGGTTAATTGTAATGAGTGGATCAGGCCAAAAACGATTGCTGGAATACAGCTGATCGACTTGAGTTTTAATATCTTCTGCCCTGATACGTCTAAAAGAGCGCGCAAATCTTTCATAATCTCTCAGCAGCGGATTTATCTAAATCAAAAACGTTCATAATTATTGTCCTTTACGCGGCTGATTTATTTGTTTCAGTTTTTGTCAATTCGACAATGTCTTCGCGGCGAAATCGCCATGCACCTCCAATTTTGAAGCCGGGAATCTTTCCTTCGGCTGCATAGCGGTATGTTGTCTTATTGTTAAGGCGCAGGTATTCCGCGACCTCTCGGATAGTCATGATGTCATTTGCCATGATTGCGAAAATAGCGGAAATTTACGGAGGGAGCAAGGTAAGAGATTGAGATATCATGAATAAATTTATTGACTCTCAAATAAAAATATAGGATTATAGTCCTCGTAAACAACACAGGTGCGCCTCGGCCCTTGGCAGAGCCTAGGAGATGCTTTGCTTGTTGGAGAAGGCAATATCAGCTTTGCCAAAAGTCTGGTACGCCAGACAGTCGCTCAGATCGACCATATGAGCGCCACTACATATGAGAAAGAAAATAACCTGTCTGATGAAGCGCGGCAAAACGCTTCTCTTCTTCAGCGATATGGCACACTTGTCATGCACGGCGTGGATGCAACCTGCCTTGAGAAAAGCTTCAGGCCGCATGAATTTGATACGATCATCTTCCAGTTTCCCAATGTTGGTAGCCGGGAAGCAAAATACGGTCAGAACCCAAACCATATTATGATCCGGAAATTTCTGCGCAGCGCTGAAAAACTTTTAAAACCAGATGGAAGAATCTTGATTACCGCCGTTGATAGTCCGCATTATCAGGGTGCCTTTCGGTTTGATGATGCCGCTGAATTTGCCGGGTATGAAATAACGGAAACATGGCCTTTTGACCCGTCGCTGTTTTCCGGATACGCTCATACCAATACAAATGACGATGACAGCGCGCTGGGCGATCACAGCCGTTTTGTCACATACGTTTTCAGGCCAAAAGCATGAATCTATTGTTCGAGATTGAAGAAGAAACCGCGCCCGATATTCCGGGCCTGACCTATATCCCCGATTTTGTTACACGGGATGAAGAAGCTGGCCTGACCGCCAGCATTGATAAACAGCCCTGGCTTACTGATCTCAAGCGCAGGGTGCAGCATTACGGCTATAAATACGATTATAAAGCACGAACGGTGACCAATGACGCTTATCTGGGGCCTTTGCCGGAATGGATTGACCCGGTTGCTCAAAAACTTGCTTTTAAGCCCGATCAAGCCATTGTGAATGAATACCTGCCCGGCCAGGGTATTTCAGCACATGTCGATTGTGTACCGTGTTTTGATGATACGATTGCCAGCCTGAGCCTTGGCTCCGGCGCAATAATGCAATTCACGAATGCCGGACGTAAAGAAGAAATATATCTGGAACCGTGCAGCCTGATTACCTTGTCGGGCCCGGCACGCTATGAATGGACACACGCAATCCCGGCCAGAAAATCCGATAAGGTGTACGGTTTTAAAATTGAACGTGATCGGCGTATATCATTGACATTCCGCAATATTATTTTGAATGCGCCATGACGGTCACAATCTTCACCATCGGTTTTACGGGATCGAGTACCGAGGATTTCTTTAAACGGCTGCGCAGCGCGGAGGTTAAAAAAGTTATCGATACGCGTCTATGGTCGAGTTAGCAGCTCGCTGGTTTTGCCAAGAAAAAAGACCTGCCTTATTTTCTGAAAAAGTTGGCGGAGGCAGATTACGAATATCGTGAAGATCTGGCACCGACTGCGGATATATTGAAAGCTTATAAGGATATGGGATATCGATCCTGAACCCTTTAAAGAGGGCTTTAAACAAATATGGCGCGTTGAAGTACGTGCAGGCCGTGATGAATTAGATAAATGGGGTTTAAAGCGCTTTAAAGACTTTGAAGATAAGGCGTGGGATGTTGTCGCTGCTATTCTTAAAGCAATTCGTTACACAAAGCCTTTAAAGGGAGATTTAAATAGAGCCCGTTGGCCTATGCACTCGATATGGGAGAAATCTTTAAACGCTTCTTATAGGGCTTTAGAGCCTTATAGATCACGACGCTAAAGCGTCAACAACAGAATATTCCCAATAGACCTCGCTAGCCTTCAATCTCCAAGAGTATGTATCCATGTCTCCACTTATATCAAGATCAGATACCAAACGGCCTAAAACGTGCTCCATAGCACTATAAATTTTGAGATCTAAAAACAAAAGAACTTGTGTAATGTATAATTGAACGAAGTCCTCAAATGGCCTTACTAACTTAAAAATTTCATATGGAATGTAATTATCTTTATTGTCTAAAGAATGAAATTCTTCTGGAATTGCCTCAGCCCGCAACAGGTTTGATATGTCTATATTTCTTAAGTTTGATAAAGAGAACTCATCCGCATTTCTATTT
>CAYGSA010000132.1:0-3820 GCA_964352375.1 uncultured Micavibrio sp. | reverse complement strand
AGAAACGACAACTTGTACACTGCTAAGTGGCCTGGAAAGCAAGAACTCAATATCCTTACTGTCAAACGCACGCCGAACAAAAAAGATAACAAACAAAACCAGCCCCAAAACCGAAACAAGCCTCAGGCTCGATGCCGTAAAAACAAGTGTAAATTGATCTTTCTCAATGATTGCCGCACTCGCTAGAAATACAGAAAGGCTACTCCCAACAGCGAGAACCATAACCATAGAGATCAGCAACCTATCTCTAAAAGCCGCCACTAAAGCATATTTAAAAAGAGGGAAAGACATAGTCCTCTTAACCAATATCTAAAGTTTAAAAGGCCTGCGATCACCAGAAAAAGCCCTATAAAGATCACGATCTGTATCATGGATACTATCAGCAGGTGATTCAATAATCGTGGCCTTCAAGAAGATAACAAGCTCAGTTTTACTAGACAAATCGGCCTGACTTCTGAACGCAGCACCAATAAGAGGAAGCTCTCCTAACACGGGAATCCCCTCCTGAGTGGTCTCACTTCGATCTTGAAGCAAACCACCCATAACAACCGCTTGCCCAGAATTTACCTTAATGACCGTGTCAATTTCCTGAACGTTGACCTCAGGAATCTCAGAAACAAGACCACTATCACCTGCTAAAAATGCAATAGACGGATCCTGCACTCGACCAACAATACTAGTAATTGTAGGCCTAACAAACATAGATATCGTATTATCCACCAAATTAATAGAAGGTTGCACGTTAATCAAAACCCCCTCTGGGACACTTTGAATATCAGAATCAATTTCAAGCGTAACATCTCCAGTATCATCATCTTCTTCGCGCTCAAGATCAATTTCAAAGAAAACACGATTAGTAACGACATTCAAAACTGCAGATTGGTTATTAAGAACCGTCAAACGCGGACTAGCCAAAGCACGTACAGTACCAAACCCAGATATAGCCTCAACAAAAGCATCAGCATCATTACCAAGAACCCCAATACCGAACGCAGAGTCAGTCGCAAAATCACCGCCGAGAGAGGCTACGCCCCCTATCCCCCCATTATTAGCGTTAAGAAAACGAATAAAACCATCACCCTTCAAAGCCTGCCACTCAATACCCGTGATAAACTCATCAAACAAATTAACTTCAAAAATCTTAGCCTCAACCAAAACCTGTGAACTCACCGCACGACGAAGCGAAACAAGATACTCGTTGACCTGTTTGTGTATGCGCTCAGATGCCATCACATTTATCAAGCCAGCCTGCTTATTTATACTATAGGTTGACTCTGCGACATCAGCAGCCTCACCCGCCTCGCCATTAACTGGCAATGAATCAACACGCAAAATTGCCTGCGGCGGCTGAACAGTCACACCGCCTTCACCATCCTGAGGGGCAACAGCGGCCACATCGGGGTTTTGCTCGACAGCAGAAATACGGGGGTCATTGCGTGTTTTAAGAGCCCCAGTAGACGCCCCACCTAAGATTTGTGATAAATTCGCCTCAAGCTCCCCCCAAAAATCGGAATCACTCGCAGAATCTGCCGTGTAAGTAGATCCAGCGTCAGCCCCCTCCCCAGAAACAACTGAAATATTTGTACTGACACCGCCAGCATTGGTCCGTATAAAGTTAAGGTAATCAACTTTATATGTTTTTAAATAAGGCGCATCCACTTCAACACGCAAAAAATCATCCTTAAACTCATACCTTAAGTTAGAAATACCAGCAATACGCTCAACAACCACATCAAACGGCTTATTCCGTGCAGTAAATATTATAGAACCGCGAATATTCGGATCAAGCTCAAGATCATACTCCGCCTGCTGGGCAAGTTCATACAAAATATCCCTAAGCGGCACAGACTGATTAACAGAAACAGAAACCAACGGCATAGTCTTCAAACTTTGCGACCCATTTGAAATATAGGGGTTTAATGAAGGAATAACATCTAGCGAAGAAGTCTCATCAGCCCCCCCCTCAATACCGGGCAACCTTTCAGCCAACCCATCACGAAAATCTTGGGTCTCCATATTCCCTGAACGATCAGTTTTCGTATAATTCTTTGCTAAATCACACGAAGAAAACAAGAAACAAACCGACAAAAGAGCCAAAGACCGCACAAAACGATTCTTTCTAATTGTTTTTACACCCTGATGAATAAACATATCGCAAATAACTCCAATAATGAAATAAAAAGCCTGGAAGGACTCCCAAGCAAAGATCTATAAATCTATGAAAGCACATATTTATCAAAATCAAGAAAGCTTTTATAAAAAAGCGTAGCATGAGCTGTGCATAACCACAAAAACTAGTCACGTATAAATATCTTTGATGTATCAACCGCAGAAAGAGTTCCCTGCGATTGTGAAAAAGAATCATTTGAAAGCTTCATCTGCTGCACTTTAATTTTCATATCTGATGGTTTATCAGAATTACTAATGGCGCAATCCTCTGTTATTAAACCATTATCATATAAGGAAATAAGCGACTGATCAAAAGTACACATGCCAATAGAATTGTTTTGCTCCATGATATCATGAATTTTACCGATATCACCTTTCAGAATAAGATCCCTGACCAAGCCTTGATTCAGCATAACTTCAATCGCTGGAGCCATCCCACCACCAACACTAGGAAGAAGCCTTTGCGAGATAATACCCTTTAGGTTCATAGAAAGATTTAAACGAATTTGATTGTGATAATCCTCAGGAAACAAATTAACGATACGCTCAATGGCCTGATAAGAGTTATTGGTATGTATTGTAGCAAGACATAAATGCCCCGTCTCAGCAATAGAAAGCGCCTGCTCCATAACGTCGCGATCCCGTATCTCCCCAACAAGAATAACATCAGGGCGCTGTCTCAAAGAATTTTTCATCGCTGTAGCAAACGATGAAGTATCAACACCGACCTCACGTTGCGTAACAACACACCCTTTATGCTCATGAAAAAACTCAACAGGGTCCTCGACTGTTATAATATGACCAGAGCTATTACAATTACGCTGATCAATCATCGCGGCAAGAGTAGTTGACTTACCAGACCCCGTCATGCCCGTAACAAGAATCAACCCACGCTTCTCCATCGACAAGGTACTCAATATTTCAGGCAACCTCAATTGCTCAAAACTTGGAATATCGGAAACAATCCGGCGAATAACCAATGCTGGAAACTGCCTTTGACGCAAGACATTAACACGAAAACGTCCGTGCGCCCCCATATCCAAAGCGGTATTAAGCTCCATATGAGATTCAAAATCTCGGCGCTGACGACTGGTTAGAACGGAATCGAGAATCCCATCAATAACCTCCTCTGTCAGAATATCTGGGGCCAAGCTAATCAAATCACCATCACCGCGCAGCATAGGCTGAGACCCCACTGTCAAATACATATCACTTGCATTATGGTTTTTCATCTCACCGAGATAAGAAAGAATTAAAGGTGCGCTCAAAACGAATACCCCCCAGCGTTACTATCTCCACCAGATCCAGCATACGCGGAACCCTCACCGATCTTACCGCCACCAAGCGCACCAGATGCGTGCCCTTCGTCTCTATCTTCAGATTCTTCCGATGTCTTAAGCAACGCACGACGCGCCTCATCAGAATCAATAATCCCACCTTCCAAAAGATTCGTAACAGCATCTTCCATCGTCACCATGCCATAGCGTGACCCCGTCTGCATCATAGAATACATCTGAGGAATTTGATTTTCACGAATCAGGTTTCGCACCGCATTCGTACCAACAAGAACCTCATAGGCACCAACACGCGGGGCCGGGGTGCGGGGGGGCGGGGGGGGGGGGGGGGGGGGCGGGGGGGCGCGGGGGGGGGG
>CAYGSA010000131.1:0-3836 GCA_964352375.1 uncultured Micavibrio sp. | reverse complement strand
CGTCGGTTTCATCAATTTCGACATCAACTGAATCGATGTTTGCGAATTTTTTGAAAAGAACAGACTTTCCTTCCATGACAGGTTTTGATGCGAGTGCACCAAGATCGCCGAGGCCAAGGATCGCTGTTCCGTTTGAAATTACGGCAACGAGGTTGCCTTTGGCGGTGTAGTCATATGCCGTTAAAGGGTTTTCTGCTATTTCCTCACAAGGCGCTGCAACGCCAGGGGAATAAGCAAGAGCAAGATCACGTTGTGTCGCCATGGCTTTTGTTGCCTGTAGCGCCACTTTACCCGGAGGATTCATGTGATAGTTCAACGCACTTTGTCTGAATGCTGCTTGTTCTTCTTCTTTGCTCATTTTTATCTCTTTTGTGTAATTTTCATGATGCACTTCTCGCTGACGCTTGCAGCACAACTATTTTTTTAAGCTCACTTTGCTTACTTAAGAAAAATGGTGCGGCCGAGAGGATTTGAACCTCCACGAGTGTTACCTCACAAGATCCTTAGTCTTGCGCGTCTACCAGTTCCGCCACGGCCGCGGAGTTATTAAATGCGAACAATGCGGTGCATTGCTTCGCCTCATGGAGTGAGCTTTAGCAAATACGGAGAGTTGGGGCAATAGCTATAAGACGTTGCGGTGCAATAAAAATAATGATTTAAATGCATATATGGTTGAATGGGTATTCGAAACAGAGAAAATTGCTTATGAAGCCGCCGTTTCCAGGATGGAGGAGCGCGTTGGTGCGATCCGTGACGGCGAGGCGGATGAGGCCGTTTGGTGTTTGGAGCATCCTGCGCTTTATACGGGTGGGACCAGTGCGAATGCAGAAGACTTATTAGATGCACGTTTTCCTGTTCACAAAACAGGGCGCGGCGGGGAATATACGTATCACGGGCCGGGGCAGCGCGTGTCTTATATAATGCTCGATTTGAAAAAGCGCCAGAGCAAACCTGATATTAAGAAATATGTTTGGCAGCTCGAGGAACTGGTGATCCAGAGCCTTGCCGCGTTTGATATAAAGGGTGAGCGGCGCGACGGGCGCGTTGGGATTTGGGTTGTGATGCCTGATGGAAGTGAAAGCAAGATTGCCGCGATTGGTGTGCGTATCCGTCGTTGGGTGAGTTATCATGGGGTTGCTGTGAATATTAACCCCGATCTCTCGCATTTTGGTGGGATCGTGCCGTGCGGAATTGCGGAGCACGGGGTGACGAGCCTGCATGATTTGGGTGTTGATGTGTCGATGGATGAATTTGATGCGGTTTTAGAACAGAAATTTGAAGAGGTTTTTTCTTAATCCGCTGCCATGGGTAGGGCGTTGTTTTGTGCAAAGGCACAGCACATTTTGATCATATCGGTGCAGTCTGATTTGAATACTTCGTAGGTTTTGAGGCGTTTACCTGTTTCTTCATCCATATAGAGTGCTCGGTTGATTTCGATTTGGACGCTGTTTTTGCCGCGGGTTGGCCACGCATAGCGCGAGGCGAGTTCTACGCCTTTGAAGGGGTCGTTGATTGTGACGTGATAGCCTTTATCTGCCCAGAATTTGCGAAGAGCTTGCATGAAATCGCGGGAGCAGCTTTTGCCGTCGTGGTCGCCGAGGACGATGTCGCTGGGTTTGAGGCGTGGTGCTTTCTTTGGGTAGGCGCTGGCCTTGGGCATGGAATGACAATTAATATGCCAGAATTGCCCGTGGTTGTAATAGGCCTGATCCAAGGTGGTGCAGAGCGTGTCATGATACGGTTCATAATAGTTTTTGACGCGGTTCATTATTTCTTCTGCGGACAGCGGGCGGTTGTAAATTGCGCGGCCAGCCTTGATTAGACGTGGAATGAGGCCGATGCCTGCGCGTGATCTTGCGCTGGGGCTGATGACCCCGAAACGCTCCACGGGCCATTTGCTTTCGAGGAGTAAATCATCGATATCGTCGGCGGCGCGGTTGACGTCGATGTAGCTGCGGGGGAAAAGGGCATGAAGTAAAGTTGCCCCGAATTGTGGTGCGCTCGCAAATAAATCATCGACATAGGCGTCTTCAATTTGGCGTAAGTCTTTTAAATTACAGGCATAATCAAAATCTTGGGGGTAGGTTTGACCGCTGTGGGGGGAGTCGAAAATGACGGGCAAGGCGCGCTCTGGTGTGAGAAGTTCTAAAATTCCGTCTTTTATCATGTTGTATTTTGACTCATCAGGTTTAAAGTAGGTTTTCTAAACTATAGTAAGAAAGTAGCCCCATGTTTGATATAAAAGCAATACGAAAAGACCCAGACCATTTTGATGCAGCGTGGGCGCGTCGTGGGTTATCGGCGCAAACGCCTGAGATTTTGCGGCTGGATGAAGCGTTACGTGCGGCGCAGACCGATTTGCAGGAATTGCAGGCAAAGCGGAATGAAGAGTCTAAAAAGATTGGCGCGATTAAGAAGTCTGGTGGTGATGCGCAGGCGCAAATGGATGCGGTGGCCAAGATTAAAGAAGATATGGCCGCGCTTGAGGATAAAGAGCGCGATTTGGGCGAGGATCTTAAGACGTTGCTCTCTGGGTTGCCGAATATCATGCAGGATGATGTGCCGGATGGTGAAGATGAAGATCAGAATGTTGAGCTTCATACATGGGGCACGATTAAATCTAAGAGCGGGCCTGACCATGTTGAGATTGGCGAAAAGCTGGGGCTTATTGATTTTGAAACGGCTGCGAAAATGTCTGGTGCGCGGTTTGTGATTTTGCAGGGCGCGATGGCGCGGATGGAGCGGGCGCTGGCGCAGTTCTTTCTTGATACGCATATAGGTGAACATGGATATACTGAGGTTTCTCCGCCGTTATTGGTGCGTGATAATGCGCTGTATGGGACGGGCCAGTTGCCAAAGTTTGGTGAGGATTTGTTTAAAACTGAGAAGTTAGATAGAGAGGAATGGATAAGGAGTGTTTTACCAGAGGCAATGTCATCTCCAAACTTTCAGATAGATGAACTTTTGGAAGATTCCAAGCTTATTCATGGTGGTGGACATTTTCTTATCCCAACATCTGAAGTGTCTTTGACGAATATTGTTGCGGATGACATTGTTGATGAGGAAAGTTTGCCGCGGCGTTATACGGCGTTTACGCCTTGTTTCCGATCTGAGGCGGGAAGTGCGGGGCGTGATACCCGCGGGATGCTCCGTCAGCATCAATTCTATAAGGTGGAAATGGTGGGTGTGACGGCGCCAGAGGAAAGCGATAATGAGCATAAACGCATGTTAGAGTGCGCGGAAAATGTGCTCAAGAAATTAGAAATTCCGTTCCGCACGGTTGTTCTTTGCAGCGGTGATACGGGGTTTGGCGCAACGAAGACCTATGACATTGAGGCGTGGTTGCCGGGGCAAGAGGCGTATCGCGAGATTTCATCTGTTTCAAATTGTATGGATTTTCAGGCGCGGCGTATGAATGCGCGGTGCCGCCCGAAGGGTGAAAAAGCCACGCGCTATGTGCATACGCTGAATGGTTCTGGCGTTGCGGTCGGGCGTGCCCTCATCGCGGTGATCGAGAATTACTGGGATGGTGAAGGCGTTGTTGTGCCGGATGTTTTAAAGCCCTATATGGGCGGAATTGAGAGGATTGTATGACTGGATTGATACAAAGATTATTGCCTTTAGATGAATTGTTTATCACTGTACGGCGGTTTCCGCTGTCTGTGCTTTGTGCGATTGCTTTGTTTGTTATCGCCTTTGCCGAAAATCATAAGATTGGCGGATTTGATGATGATTTGCTGTGGCGGATCATTGCGATTTTGGGATGTCTTTATTTCTGGTTTGGGATTTCCAAGTTGATTACTGAAGGACAAAAGCTGAGTTTTTCTGCGCAATCC
>CAYGSA010000130.1:0-3842 GCA_964352375.1 uncultured Micavibrio sp. | reverse complement strand
TCTCTCATCTGCGTTACATTATTTATACCGCATATAAGAGGTTAAACGCAAAAAGTAAAGAGAGTTTTACGTAAGATAATTAAGCGCGGAGCAACTCATTCACGCCGGTTTTACTGCGCGTGCGCTCATCAACACGTTTCACAATAACCGCACACGCAAGGCTCGGCGCAGGGGAGCCGTCAGGTAAAGTTTTCGTTGAGGGCAAAGTGCCAGGAATAACAACGGAATACGATGGTACGCGCCCCATGAAAATTTCACCCGTCTCACGGTCAATAATCTTCGTTGACGCACCAAGGAAAACCCCCATAGAAATCACAGCGCCTTTTTCGATGATCATGCCCTCGGCCACTTCAGAACGCGCCCCAACAAACACATTATCTTCAATAATCACAGGCTCGGCCTGCAACGGCTCCAAAACGCCGCCAATCCCCACGCCGCCAGAGATATGGCAGTTCGCGCCAACCTGCGCGCAAGATCCAACCGTTGACCATGTGTCAATCATTGTACCAGACCCAACATACGCGCCAACATTAATGAAACACGGCATAAGCACCGCATCAGGCGCGATGTAAGAGGAGTGACGCACAATCGAATCTGGCACAGCGCGGAAAGCCGCAGCTTCAAAATCAGCAGCGCTCCAGCCATTAAACTTGCTATCCACTTTATCAAACCAATGCGCGCCGCCTGGCCCGCCTGAAATGATTTTATTCGCGTTTAGACGAAACGACAAAAGCACGGCCTTCTTAAGCCATTGATGCACAACCCAGCCATCATCTGATGGCGATGCAACGCGCGCCGCCCCGCTATCAAGCATATTTAGAGATTCGTTTACAGCCTCACGCGCCGCGCCCGTAGTCTCAGCGTTCAAAGTGTCGCGAGCGTCCCACGCCGCGTTAATTGCTGATTCTAAGTCCATAGTGTTGTCCTTGCGCGCTGTATTTGTCATCGTAAATTCCTGCTGTAAATAATGAACATGCTTGAATTCAGCACGAAGAGCGCTCAAAATCAAGCAATGATAGAGCCTACGCCACAAAAAACAGAAAAAACATGCCAAATAAACTGGAATCCTTCAGCCATAGAGCATTTCGAAAAACTTAAATGCGTAAATTTGTTGCAGTCCCCCGCCTATGGTCAAGCTATGGCAAAGCAAAACCGCCAAACAATACGCCACGGACTTATTAAGATTAATGATCATACGGCCGGTTTCGTTCAAATCATTGAGGCAGGCATCTTAAAAAACGCGATCCACGCAGTAATCTTAGATCGCGGCCCAGTCTGGCGTGAAGGGTTCGGCGACCCAGAAGATTTCGCAGCGTTTCTTCACGAATTTTCAAAACAATTCCCGCGACGATTCGGACGGCGTTTGCGTTTCATACCCGAAGCCAGCCCTCAGTCTGCCGATCTGCTCAAAGACTATGGCTTCAAACCTGTAGGCCAAAATTACAAAACAATTTGGCTTGATCTAAGACCGCCCCTTGAAACCTTGCAAAAAAACCTGAAGAAAAATTGGCGCGCCGAGCTGAAAAAGTCAGAAAACCTGCAAACCCATTGGAGCGATGACGGCAAAAATTTCTCATGGGTCATGCAGAATTACGAGCACGACAAAGCCGAAAAGGGTTATGATGGTGTATCTTTAAAAACCATGGTCTATTTGGCGGGCGAATTCTCCCGTGGGAAAAACATGCTGATTGGTACGGCTTTATTTGACGAAAAACCAATAGCCGCTATAGTGATTCTAAGTCATGGCAAAAGCGCCACCTATCAGATTGGCTATACATCTGAACAAGGGCGTAAAACCAGCGCGCATCATTTGCTCTTATGGCAGGCGGTGGAACAGTTAAAAGAACGAGGCATTCATGATTTCGATTTGGGCGGCATCAACGAAGACACGGCAAAAGGCCTCAAACGCTTCAAAATGGGCATGGGCGGCAAAATCACTGAAACGCTCGGTCTGCATACTCGCTAGCCTCGCCGGGACAGTATCTGCCGCGCACGCGGGCGAGCATGACTTCCAAAAACTAAAATACGACGTCTTCGCCAGCGGCTTTCAGGTTTTGGACGCAAACATGGAAATGGACTACCGCACCAAAGGGCGCTATTCCTTAAATTTCGACGCCCGCACCCATGGGTTTTTGGGCGCGCTCGTGCCATGGTCAGGCGGCTTTTCGTCCGAAGGCTGGGTCTCAAGAAAGCGCGACATTCAGCCACAAACCCATGAATCAGTATCGGTCTGGCGCGAAGAAAAAGAAGTCAAAACCTATACCTATACGCGTGATGGTAAATTCGTAGATCTCGTCACGCTCTATGATCACAAAAAACCAAAACGCAAAGTCCCTGACGTGGCGCTCACCAAGGGCACAACCGATGCACTTGCTGCCGCTTTACAGGTCATGGAACATGTCTCTGACGGGAATAACTGCGAAGGCGAATCCGAGGTCTTTGATGGCAAACGCCGCTTTAAAATGATCTTCCGCCATAAGGGATTCGTGATGCTGGAAAAAACGCGTTATAACGCCTATTCTGGCCCCGCCGCAGAATGCACAATGGAAGTCGTGCCTATCGAAGGCAAATGGCACAAAAAACCGCGCGGTTGGTTCTCCATCCAGGAACAAGGGCGCGAAAAAGGGCAACTGCCGACCTTATGGATGGCGCAAGTCGCTGAAAATGCGGTGGTTGTGCCTGTACGCATTCGCGTAAAAACCGAATACGGCACGTTATTCGTTCACATGACGAGCTACGAAAGCGGCTCTACAAAACTAAAAGTAAAATAATGAGCAGAACTCCACTCCCAGAACCTTTGGCAGTCGTCATCCTCGCCGCAGGCAAGGGCACACGCATGAAATCCGATAAACCTAAGGTCATGCACGAAATCATGGGCCTGCCAATGGTGAACTGGGTAATAAACACGTCCGAACAGCTCGGCGCAGAAAAGATCATCACCGTCATCGGCCCAGATATGCCAGACCTCGCCGAGGCCGCAGGAGCGCACGACATCATCGTCCAGCGCGAACGCAGCGGCACAGGCAGCGCCCTAAAAACCGCCATGCCCATGCTCGATGGGTTTAAGGGGAATGTCTTGGTTCTGCTCGGCGACACCCCACTAATCTCGCAAGAAACCCTCCAAGGCCTAATCGCAGCAGGTTCAAATATCTCAGTCCTTGGCGTGGAACTCGATAACCCCACAGGCTATGGAAGATTGCTAATGGATGCGGGCGAAATACTCACCGCCATCCGCGAAGAAAAAGACGCATCCCCCGAAGAGAAAAAAGTCAAAACCGTCAACACAGGCGCATTTTGCCTAAACGCCGAGCGCCTCAATGGTTGGCTCGCGCAGCTCTCCAACGATAACGCCCAAGGCGAATATTACATCACCGATCTGCCTGAAATCGCGGCAAAAGAAGGCATTAAAACCGCCGTTCACGTCACCCATAATGCAGACGAGGTTAAGGGTTGTAACACGCGCATCGACCTTGCAGAATTGGAGGCTACCGCGCAACAAAAACGCCGCGAGCATTTCCTGCTTAAAGGCGTGCAAATCCAAGACCCAAGCACCGTATATTTCCACTACGACACCGAAATCGAAGAAGGCGTCATCATCGAACCAAGCGTTTATTTCGGCGCAAACGTACGCATACACAAAAACGTACGCATCAAAGCCTTCTGCCATATTGATGGCGCAACCGTGGGCGCAGGCACAACCCTCGGCCCGTTCGCAAGGCTCCGCCCTGGCACAGACATCGGCGAAGAAACCCGCATCGGAAACTTCGTAGAGATCAAAAAATCACGCATCGGCAACCGCAGCAAAGTCTCGCACTTCGGCTATGTCGGGGACACAACAATGG
>CAYGSA010000129.1:0-3842 GCA_964352375.1 uncultured Micavibrio sp. | reverse complement strand
AATCCCCGCCATATCACTGCCGATATACATCAGAAAATCCGTATGATAGACAGGCGGGCCTGCATGACTGCGCGTTTCAAACGAAATCACATCATAGCCCGTAAGCGCCGCCCATTTCTCGACCAATTCTAAATTGGTGCGCTTCGAAAGCCCCGCATAAGCGCGACGATTCACATGATCCGCCACAATACTAGCCGTACTCTCCAACGCGAGCCCCTCCGCCTCATACCCCGTCCAATCCGTCACATGCGGATAATGACGTTTCAAACGATCAATAATACGCGGTCTGCGCTCAAAACTACGGTTTTCCGCCAACATCGGATACAAGATCAAACGCCCGTCATCATACGTCGAGGCCCAATTCGGAAACACCATATCAGGACAACTCTCATGCCCCAACGCCGTCGTCACCATGACGCCCTTTTCAACCAGCATATCACGGTAATCTTGAAATTCCTGCCGCGCTCTGTTCAAAATAACTTCTGGGTCAACACCATCTTCCGAAATCTGATACACATTCGTATCCATCGTTTGCGGATTTGCGAAAAACACCGCAGGCTCAACCATCAACAAATGATTAGTAGATTGCTTCATACTCTTATCCTTTTCAACAAACGCCCATCAATACAAATCAGGCCAATAAAAATAAATGCCATCCCCATTATATGTACAAATCCTATATGTTCTCCTAAGATCACCGCCCCCAAGAAAATAGCACTCACAGGCACAAGCAAAGTTACCTGAGAAATATTCGTCGCCCCCGCACTCCCAAGAATTTTAAAAAACAAAATATAAGCAAGCGCCGTACTAAGAACAGCAATACTAAGAACACTCAGCGCCGCAGGATAAGACGGAGCGACAGGAAAATTCGGCTCAAAAATCAAAACAAGCGGCAACAGCGCAAGCGAGGAACAAATAAGCATCCCCGTCGCATTAACATTCGGCGTATTCGCAGATAACCTTTTACCCCAAACCCATGAAAACCCATAAAAAATCGCCGCACTAAGAACGGCAATCTGCCCATATCCCTGCAAAGTCATACCGCCATCCAGGGTCGGTAACATCATGATCACAACACCGCAAAACCCAATAAAAACGCCAGCAGCCTTATTTTTGCAAAGTCGCTCATCTTGTGTAAATACATGCGCCACCAAAACGGTGAAAATTGGTGTCATTGCATTCAGGATAGACGCTTCACCGCCCGTAATATGCATTTGCCCCAATGCAATAAAAGAAAAAGGAATAACATTATTAATTAAACCCATAACAAAATAATTACGCCAACTCTCTAAATCCGTTGGCAAACGCCGAGCACGGGCATAAACAAACATCAACAAAACCAGCGCGGCAAGGCTGACACGCAAAAATACCAATTGAAACGGCGAAAAATCAGTAAGAGCAACCTCAACAAAAAAGAACGACCCACCCCAAAGCATGGAAAGAACAACAAGCATAATCCAATTTTGAAGTGTCATAGGAAAAAGTCATAAACGCGATAAAAAATCAGCGTAACACTTTTCCAGCCCCTCTTTAAGCCCTGTTTTCGCCTGCCAGCCAAGCGCCCGAATTTTAGAATTATCAAGCATTTTACGCGGCGTTCCATCAGGACGCGAATTATCAAATACAATTTCACCTTCAAAACCAACAACTTCACAGACTATCTTCGACAAATCTCCAATAGAAATCTCTACACCCGATCCCACATTAATATGCTGATCCTCATCATAGCGTTGTAATAATACCACGAGCGCCTCCGCCAGATCAGACACGTACAAAAACTCTCTCAGAGGCGCCCCGCTCCCCCAAACAATTATTTGACTGTCCCCATTCCTCTTCGCATCATGCGCCTTCATCATCAACGCAGGAATAACATGCGACCCATCCAAATCATAACGATCCCCTACCCCATATAGGTTACACGGCATGGCAGAGATAAAATTAACACCATATTGCGCACGATAAAACTGCGCCATCTTCAAACCACCAATCTTCGCCAAAGCGTACGCCTCATTGGTTGCCTCTAGGGCGCCACTCAACAACATGTCCTCAGTGATCGGCTGCGCACAATCGCGCGGATAAATACAAGACGAGCCCAAAAACAAAAGCTTTTCAACATCCTGCTCATAGGCCGCATGCAGAACATTCGCCGCAATCATCATATTATCATAGAAAAATTCAGCAGGCGCGCTGACGTTCGCCCCAATCCCACCAACCCGCGCCGCCGCCAGAATAACGGCGTCAGGTTTTTCCGCAGCCATCCATTGCCGTACGTCTTTTTGGCCCCGCAAATCCAAATCACACGTCAAAACCGCGCAAGGCTCTTGCCTCAACCGCGCGCAAACTGCAGAGCCAACCATCCCACGATGCCCCGCCACCCATATTTTTTGACACTTCAAAGAAAACATTTAAGCCTTCAGAGCAGTATTAAGCCATTGATAATACGTACGCTCCGTCTTCTCTTCCGCGCCAAACCGACTCAAAAACGCAAGAGAATCTTCACGCGCCGCGTTACAAGACCAATACACACGCCCCGCATCATAATTCTCTGCCGCCTCATGAATAGCATTCATCAACAACGTACCGCCGCCCTTCCTACGAAAATCAGGATGAATATAAAGATCGCGCACCTCACACTCATCACGCACATTTCGTATAGAAGGACAGAAAAAGTAAAGCCCATACCCCGTCAAGCGATTATCTGCTCGCAAAGCAAAGCCAGAGAGAGACTTATGAGACGACATCAAGTCCCGCCAATTCGATTCCGGTATATCAGGCCGTTTATTCTCCCTGCACCAAGGGTCAGCCATATCCCATAGACAAAGCCAATCATGTTTATCACTCTTATCAAATCGATCAACACGGAACATTATGCAACTCCAATCTTCGACCAACAGAGCTCAGACGCCTTTTGCATCTTACGCAACAACGCACGATCGGCATTTACCATCTCACTCACAAGGTCATCAAAGTAGAGACGAGACGTCCAACCAAGCACACGGCGGGCCTTCGACGAATCTCCCAGTAAGTAATTTACATCCTTTGGACGAAACAAAGTCTCATCCACAGCCACAAGAACGCGTCCAGTCTTTCTGTCTTTTGCAACCTCATCAATGCCACGCCCCTGCCAATTAAGACGTACACCGGCATGAGCAAAAGCACGCGTGACAAACTCACGTACAGTTTTCGCCTGCCCCGTCGCAAGAATGTAGTCATCCGCGTGCGCCTGTTGTAACATCCGCCACATGCCCTCAACATAATCACGCGCATGCCCCCAATCTCTGACTGAATCCAGATTACCCAACATCAAAGGCTCGCACCGCCCCAGCTCAATTTCTGCAACGGCCTTTGTGACCTTACGCGTCACAAAATCTTCACCGCGGTAAGGACTTTCATGATTAAACAAAATCCCGTTCGAGACATGCATGCCATAAGAATCCCGATAGGTCCGCGCCAGCCAATACGCTGCCAATTTCGCTGCCCCATAAGGACTGCACGGATGCATAGGCGTATCCTCATTTTGCGGCCCAACGCTAGAGCCAAACATTTCAGAAGATGACGCCTGATAGATACGCACCGTGTCGGTCATATCCAAAAGCTTGACTGCCTCTAAAACAGCCAACGTTCCTTTCGTATTAATATCCAAAGTGACCGCAGGCGTATTAAAGCTCACCCCAACTTGCGAAAGCGCGGCAAGATTATAGATTTCATTAGGCTTAATCTGCTTAATGAGTGCGGTCAAAGCCTGCGCATCCGTAAGATCACCAGTATGCAGATGAACATCCCCCCCCACCAAGCCAAGCGCATCCAGCCGCCCCAGCCCATCAAGCGGGTCTGCATAACTG
>CAYGSA010000128.1:0-3881 GCA_964352375.1 uncultured Micavibrio sp. | reverse complement strand
CGTCAAGAAAATTCATAACAGTTCGCTCCAAGCGTAACTGTAAGCGGCCAAGCCAGTAGGCTTGGCCGCAGATTTTGGAGAACCCGTGGAGCGGCTATGCCGCCGCTCCTGCTTTTTCCTTTTCATCCTGAAATCCGTTCAAGAAATCCGCCGCGCGCTGCGCATGCGCTGCCGCACTAAAGATCGCGCGCTTGTCGTCTTTCAGGACTTTGAGCCAGCTCTGAATATAGGCCGCATGATCGGTGCCAGGTTCGGGCATCAATGCCAGATCAGCGCACAGAAAAGCCGACCCAAGCTCGGCAACCAGCTCCTCGCGTGCATAACCTTCATCACCCCACTTCTTACGCCCAAACTCACGGTCAAGACGGCTCTTGTGCTTTGTCCAGTGAGTCAATTCATGCGCTAACGTGGCATAGTAGGCTTCAGGGCTGCGGAACGATTCAAAAAATGGCATCTGCACATGATCGCTGCCGCCAGAATAAAAAGTGCGGTTTCCGCCGTGGCGTACATCTGCGCCAGTCTTAGCAAAAAAACTGTCCGCATGATCAACTCGCAAAACAGGATCAATGATCCTTGGTGGCTCGGCATAGTAGTGATCGGGCAAGCCTTCGATCTGCTCGACGTTGAACACTGAATACCCCTTCATGAAGGGAATTTTGCGCTCTTCCTCGCCGCCGTCGCTGGTCTCTTCGGTCTTGGTGATGGTGTTGGCATACACGACCAGATTGCCGCGCTCGCCCTTTTTGACGTGCGCGTCAAATTCCTTGGCCTGCTTGAAGGTCATCCAGTAAGGCGATGCATATCCGCCTTCCATCGCTGCGCCCCACAGCATCAAAATGTTGATCCCGCTATAGGGCAAACCGTTATGACGTAGCGGCTTGATGATCCTCCCATCTGTGTTTGCAGAGCTCCAAGGCTTCAGCCAAGAGAGCTCACCTTTCTCCAAATCTGCAATAATCTTGTCGGTGACTTTCTGATAAATGTCCTTTTTCATTGGCTTTTCCTTTCCTAGATAGCCGGTTGCGCATGCAACTGGACTAGGCCCGCGCCAATGAGCGGGGGATGGCGGTCAAGACCCGCACGGCGTGAGGGGGATCACCCGCCCTGCACAAGCGACGAAGGAGTGCGGAAGGACGGGGAAACACGCTGTGCGCGCCCCAAAGGGCGTTCAGGTCTTGATGGCCTGGGGGCCGCAAGCCCCTCTTAATTGAAGGAGAAACGTCAGCCTTTGGTGGCTGGCCGGTATTGCGCAAGGGATCGAAGCCGAATGGCAGAAACCCCACGCCTGGCGAAAGGCTTGATGCAGGTCGAAAGAGCGGAAAGCGATACCTACCTGAATTTTACCATCCGCTATCACGTCAATTCAGAGAGCGATCTAAATGGCCCTTTTGACATTGTCATCCGTGGTCGCCTCATGCTGATCAAGGCTTTCCTTTACTTTGTTGGTGTCGAAGACGATTTTCACTACCCCTTCTTCATGGTCATGCAGGCCAAACTTCAGGGGCAAAGGTTCAAAGCCATGATCATGAGAAAACATCCACGAGTAAGCTATTTTTCGTCTCGTGTGATGATCGTCGCCGCCACGGAATCTGGTTCTGTGCCACAGACCAGCACCGGCAAATTTACCTTCAAGGAACTGCCTGAACTCGAAGAGAAGCACCTTGTTCATTTGCTTAACGCGACACCTAATGACGGACGAAGCGTTTTGCTGTTGGATGACTGATCGTCTCCGACCTGAAATCGCAACTTTTCCAAGGCGTTTCCAAAAGCTGGTTGCTGGCTTCCAACTGTTTGATCCGCGCCGTTAGCCAGCTAAGCACAAGCGAAATATGGTGGAGCCAATCACTGGAAGGGCTGCACCATGATCGATTTTAAAGACGCCTCGAACATGCGGTCTCAAGCCGTTTTTTGCGCTTTTGTCGTCAGTCGTGATACAATTGAAGTAACAGGTACGAAAAGTTATCCACATACTTTTCAGTCCGCAACATTCGAAAAGATAGTCAGATATGTCTGATCGCCGTTCCAATAGTTGGCGAGATGCTTTGCGTGGGAACCGCTCCATTTCGTCAAAAAATCAATTACGAGAACTTGTTAGGTATCTCGCACGGCGCGCTGCCGAAGATGATTTTGAAAGCTTGCTTCAGCGTCAAAGACGCAAGAAACTAAAGGAACAACAGACAAGAGATTGAAACGCCCATGACCAGAGTCGCCATCTACGCCCGCTATTCAAGTGATCTTCAAAGCCAAGCTTCAATCGAAGACCAGATCAGGCTTTGCGAAGAGCGTGTGCGCGCATCTGGCGGAACCATCGTTCAGAGCTACACTGACCATGCGGTATCAGGGGCTTCCCTGATGCGCCCAGGCATTCAGATGCTTATGCAAGACGCTGCTGCGGGCAAGTTTGATGAAGTGGTCTCAGAGGCGTTAGATCGCATTTCACGCGATCAAGAAGACATTGCTGCCGTGTACAAGCGCCTCAGCTTTGCAGGCATCACGATCAACACCCTCTCTGAGGGTGAGATTTCTCAGCTCCATATTGGCCTTAAAGGCACGATGAATGCGCTCTTCCTAAAGGATTTGGCGGACAAGACCCGTCGCGGTTTGCGCGGAAGGGTGGAAAAAGGCCGTTCTGGTGGCGGCAAGTGTTACGGCTATGACGTGGTTGCCGGAGAAGAACGCGGGCAAAGGGTCGTCAATGAATCTGATGCAGCAATCGTTCGACGCATCTTTGAATATTACGCAACCGGCAAATCCCCCAAGGCAATCGCTTTCCAGCTCAACGAAGAAGGCGTTGCAGGGCCTAGTGGTAAAGGATGGGGTCAAAGCACCATCAATGGCAACAGGCAGCGCGGTACGGGTCTATTGAACAATGAACTCTATGTCGGGCGGCTGGTTTGGAACCGCCTGCGCTATATGAAAGACCCTGAAACCGGCAAGCGAGTCTCAAAGCTAAACCCTGAAGATCAGTGGATTACACAGGATGTACCAGAGCTGCGCATCATTGATGAAGCTCTTTGGACGAAGGTTAAAGAGCGACAAGCCTCGCTCAACAAACCCGGAAAGCCATTTTGGTCTAAGCAGCGCCCTAAAAACTTGTTTTCTGGCCTCGTGAAGTGCGGGGAGTGCGGCGGCGGATACTCGATGATCTCGCAGACGCACATGGGCTGCTCTAGCGCCCGCAACAAAGGCATCTGTTCTAACCGCATGGGCATCCACCGCGAAAAACTGGAAGCTGACGTTCTCAGCGCCCTTGAAGAGCACTTGATGGACCCCGATCTCTGCGCAGTATTTTGTGAAGAGTACACGAAACATATGAACAAGCTCCGTAACGAGCATGACGCAGCCTTGAATCAGTTCAGGGCAGAACACGAGAAGACAAAGAATAAGCTGTCGCAAATGGTCGACGCTATCTGTGACGGTGCGCCCGTCGCGCCCATTAAGGACAGAATGCACGCTTTGGAGAACCGTAGGTTAAAACTGGAAACCTTGCTGGAGGACGTGGAAGAATCGCCTCCGCTCCTGCATCCGAACATGTCACACAGATATCGTGTCCAAGTGGGGCAACTAATAGAAACATTGAATTCGCAAGAGCATCGCGCGGAAGCGATTGATGCTGTTCGATCCCTCATCGAGAAGATCGTGCTTACACCTGACGAAAGCGAAAACCGTCTTGTGTCTGATCTTTACGGCAGTCTGGCTGGAATACTGGCTCTGTCAGACGAAACGAAGTCCAAATCGCAACTAACTAACGCTGCACTCGAAGCGCACAAGGCAGCGTTAGGCCTTGTCCGAAACGACGAAAGCGCCCCAGAGGGCGCTTCGCAGGTTAAATTGGTTGCGGGAGGTCGATACCATCTTAGCGATAATGAGGTTAAAGTGGT
>CAYGSA010000127.1:0-3907 GCA_964352375.1 uncultured Micavibrio sp. | reverse complement strand
AATAACGGATTCTTTGATGGATATTCGTCGTTCTAACGACAACGTCACCGAAGAGAGTCACGAGAGTGATGATTAATAACTCCTTGCTCTGATCTTGTATGGATTGTATGACTGTAGTCATTATAAATTCAGCAAGAAAAGGGTATAGAGCATGGATCTCTCTAAAATTTCTGTCGGTAAAGATGCGCCGAATAATGTTCACGTTGTCATTGAGAATACGCAAGGCGGCACGCCTGTTAAGTATGAAATTGACAAAGATTCTGGCGCTTTATTTGTTGATCGTTTTGTTCATACGGCAATGTTCTATCCTGCGAATTACGGTTTTATTCCAGGGACTCTTGGCGGTGACGGAGACCCCGTTGATGTTCTTGTGTATGCGCAGCATGCGATTGTTCCCGGCGCTGTGATTGCAGCGCGCCCTGTTGGCGTTTTGGTCATGGAAGATGATGGCGGTCAAGATGAGAAAATTCTGGCTGTTCCTGTTGATAAGACACACCCTATGTTTGCAGATGTAAATGAATACTCTGACCTGCCGAAAATACTCTTGGATGAGATCGAACATTTCTTTACCCATTACAAAGACCTTGAAAAAGGGAAGTGGGTTAAGATGCAGGGCTGGGAAGGGTCTGAGAAAGCAAAATCTCTGATCATGGAAGGTATTGAGAATGAGGCGGCGCAGAAGGCGGCTTAGTTTGAGATGTCTGATCAAGGTCTTTATTACATCATGGGGGGGGTGCAGGGCGGTACAGCTATTAAAGAGTGTGTTCTCGCTCTTTCCAAGAGATACCAAGAAAGTGCGCGTGTTCTTTATATAGGTGCTGCGCACGGAGATAAGCCCTCTTTTGAAAATGGTTTCCTCAAATCTCTTGATGATACGGGACTTGAGCTTGATGTGCTCCATTTACATGATGACGCGTATGCAAATAGAGTTTCTGAGGTATTTCAACGCGCAGATATTGTGTTTTTTGATGGTGGTGATGTTTCTGTTTTAAGTGAAGCGTTTGAGCGGTTTAAGTTGAAAGATCAATGCAGGAAAGCCTTTGATCGTGGTGCAAGTGTTGGTGGTTTGTGTGCAGGTGGATCTTATTTTGCATCAACAGTTATTCATACTGAAGTTGATGGAGATGAATTGTATGTTGATCAAGGCTTGGGGCTTATTCCCAATAGCACAATCACGTGTTATATTGGCGACCGTGCTCAGATGCAAAGGTTGTCAGCCCTTGAAAATGTTTCTTATCAGAGGGGGGATGTGGGTGTTGGTGTTCCGATAAATCAGGTTGTTACCTGGAATTCTGATCAGGGATATTCTAAATTGCTTGATGGTATGGGGCCTGTAGTTTATACCCCTGACTAAGATTTTTTTACAGGGGGTATCATGTTTATGACACCGGGGTGGGTTACTGAGAGCCTTTCTTTATTGGCGACGCTTTTTATTGTGGCGATCGGGTTTGTTGTCTTTGTTGTTATTGTCATGTTTGTTGTCGATTCAACGCAGAAAAAAGATGCGGTGCGGCGCAATTATCCTGTGCTTGGGCGTTTTCGTTATCTCTTCTCTATGCTGGGTGAATTTTTTCGTCAGTATTTCTTTGCGATGGATCGGGAGGAAATGCCCTTTAACCGCGCAGAGCGGGAGTGGGCGTATCGCGCGGCGAAGGGCAAGGGGAACACGGTTGCGTTTGGTTCCACTAAGAATTTGACCCCGCCGGGGACGGCGATCTTTGTAAATTGCCCGTTTCCTGTGCTTGATGAGGACAGCACAAAGACCGAGCCGATGACGATTGGGCCATATTGCCGCACGCCTTATGAGGCGCAATCCTTCTTTAATATTTCAGGGATGAGCTATGGCTCTCTTTCTGCACCTGCTGTAAGTGCTCTGTCTAAGGGGGCGAAGATTGCTAATATCTGGATGAATACGGGGGAGGGCGGTTTGTCGCCTTTTCATCTTGAGGGCGGCGCTGATATTGTGTTTCAGATTGGGACGGCGAAATATGGCGTGCGTGATGAGCATGGTCAACTGAGCGATGAAAAGCTGCGTGAGGTTGCTGCGCATGAACAAATTCGTATGTTCGAAGTGAAGATGAGCCAAGGCGCGAAGCCGGGTAAGGGCGGGATTCTTCCTGCGGCGAAGGTGTCTCAGCAGATTGCGGACATTCGCGGCATTGCTGTGGGGGAGGCGTCGATCTCTCCGAACCGTCATCCTGAGATTAATAGCACAACCGAGATGCTTGATTTTGTTGCGCGTGTGCGTGATGTGACGGGGAAGCCTACGGGCTTTAAGGCGGTGGTCAGTGGCGCAGAGTGGGTTGAGGAGATGTGCGAGGAAATACTTTTGCGCGGGATTGAAAGCGCGCCTGATTTTATTGCGATAGACAGTGGTGATGGCGGTACGGGGGCGGCGCCGATGCCGCTGATGGATAATGTTGGCTTGACGATCAAGGAGAGCTTGCCGATGGTCTCTGATGTGTTTCATCGTTATGGGCTGCGGGAGCGGATCAAGATTATTGCCTCTGGGAAATTGATTACCCCCTCTGAGGTGGCTTGGGCGCTTGGCGCGGGGGCGGATTTCATTAATTCTGCGCGGGGCTTTATGTTTTCACTTGGGTGTATTCAGGCGCTTAAATGTAACAAGAATACCTGCCCGACGGGGATTACGACCCATGATAAGCATTTGCAAAAGGGTTTGAACCCCGCCGATAAGGCCGTGAAGGTTGCGAATTATGCGCGCAATATGATGCATGAGGTCGAGGTGATTGCGCATTCTGTCGGCGTTAGTGAGCCGCGCTTGATCAGACGCAAACATATTCGCGTGGTGCAGGATAACGGCAAGTCTGTTCCGATGGATGTGCTGTATCCCCGCCCTGAGGTGAAGCAAAAGGTCGCGGCGTGAGTATCGTGTCATCCTTCGACATTTTTATTGAACTTCAATATTTGTATAGAATGAGATCCTTCGCCATAGGCTTTGGCGCGCTTAGACTTAGGATGACATCGTGTCAAAGCGAAAACTTATCCAACACATAAACATCATTTCGGCCTTTGGCGGAAAGGTATTCGGCGGCTTGGCGGGAGCGGATGTTTCCGGCGCAGACGAAGGCGAGCGGCTGGTCTGCGGGCAGTTCATCTTGGCGGGCGATGAATTCAGGCAGGGGGATGTGCATCGCCTCGAGCGGGAGCGGGTCGGCCTCAAGCTCTTCGGGCTGGCGGACATCGACCACGCATGTGTTTTTCGCCAAATCATTTTTTGAAATCAGGTCGACCATATTATCCTCTTTTTGTTGCTGTTCCTTGTGTGCCTTATCTTTGCAATGGGTGCAAGCCCGATTTTTTTGCGTCTTTATATTACTGATACGAAGTGTTTTTAAATCAACCGATAAAAACGGGAATTCATTTATATTTAAAAGCTTTAGTAGGGCTGTATGTGCCTGCATCATTCCGATTATTCCTGCGGATGTGCCTAAAATTCCTGCTTCGTTACAGTTTTTTGCATCGGTGGGGAATTCGGGGAAAACGCATCTGTAGCAGGCTTTGTTTTCCTGATATCCCTCATAGAGTCCGATTTGCCCTTGCCATTGATTGACGCTGGCGGAGATGAGGGGAGTTTGCGTAGCAATGGATAAATCATTCAAGAGTGCTTTGGTTTCAAAATTGTCAGAGCCGTCAAGGATGAGGTCATAGTCATCTTGAGCGAAGGATTGAAAATCCGTCGTCGAAAGATCTCCCCATGCGGATCGATCTAGATCCTTCGACTTCAGCCCTTCGGGCTTTCGCTCAGGATGACATATACGCTTATTTATTGCGTTGACTTTGATGTCAGGATTGAGGGCGCGGAGATATTGCGCGGTTAGTTCGGCTTTGTTTTGGCCTGTTTCGGCGGTTTTGTAGATTGTTTGGCGGTGAAGGTTTGTGACAT
>CAYGSA010000126.1:0-3924 GCA_964352375.1 uncultured Micavibrio sp. | reverse complement strand
AAAAAGGTTGGACGGCACTCCACTACGCGATGCTAAGAACCCAGACTTCTGTTCTCGACGCGGCCATCGAGCGTGGTGCAAATGACCCGGACATAGATTTTTTGTCAATCGGAGAGGGATACTTGTATGGTCAAGAGCGAAGCGTCCGACCTTTTCAGATGCTCGACACTGTTCCTGTCAAACCATACCAAGAAGAATACGCCCGTAAGCTCTATGAGCTAGCCGTTGAACAAGGCAAAGAGCGAGGCCTTACACTCAACGAAATCAATCTTATTCCCGACGATGCTCCGCCGGTAGACGCCGCCGATGGCTTTGATGGACCGTGAGATACACCATCACTTGTAGGTAAGTTCGGGATCTCCCCAATAGCTAAACCCGGCCCAGAAGTTTGGCTTTCTGAATGGCTGGGTGTCTGCGTCTCCTGGTATTCTGGATACCAGTTCAAACAGGTTTTGATATGGCAGTGAAATTTTGTCATCAAGCGTCTTACAGTGATCTATAAAAATCAGTACATCGCTTTTTCGGGCATCCCGAAGCCACAATTGTGCGGCGCGCAGGGCAGCCGACGCAGTTCTCCCAGATAGAATGTACTCTTCATAAAACCTTGTGACGAGGATCGTTGCGGGTGCCATCTCCACGGGCCATAAGGTGGCGACAACGCCGCGCGCGCCCATTTGCAAAAAAGCTGTTGGCCATCCAACAAGATGGTTGGAAACAGTGGTGCGTTCGGTAACACCTGATTCACAGTTTGGTAAAACCACCAGATCCGAGCACTGTAAATCAAGGCGGCTCAGTAAGTCGTCCAGATTCAACATCTTGTCTGAGGATACCTCGATCGCGGACTTTGAAGGATCTTCAAGAACAAATTGGGCATGCCCTGGGATGTGCAGCACTTTTGAGCCGAAGACCAGTTCCAACTCATCGTCTGCAACAAACCCGACGTCTCCCATGTCTTGCATCCCGCCAGTGTGAGTGCTTAAGCCAGCGAGAGCGGATGCTTCAAATGCAAAGCATGTTTCGCCATCAAGGTACTCCTGCGTTGCCAAAACTGAAGTCCCGACGTGGCTTTGTCGGTGCGCCATACCGCTCAGCCGAGCGGAATGTGAAATGCTAGGACTCAGAACGATTTCGTATTGATCCAAGAGGCATTGTTCCGCCTCGAGCGGCAAACAACTGAGCGGCAGGGACGCGACATGCCCATCGGGCACGATAACGAGTCGCTTACATGCGGCTGCTGCATGGTCACCTTGCCGCCAAGGCCATTCCTCAGGCTTTAAGATCTTTGTCAGGTGACTGGAAACGAAGCCAATTGCCTGCTCTAAACCTTCGATTCGAACCGATGTCGGGCTGTTTTCGGCAAAGGCCCGCTGGTACTTTGGGTCCCATCCTATACTTTCCTCTTTGAATACCGTGTCGATATCAAAGGAATCAACTGAATTGATTGAAGCGATTTCGATACCGTCATTAGTTTTCAAAACTGTAAACAGCACACCGCCATAGTTAGAAAATGCAGTGACCAAAAGTGCCGTGCCTTCGTTGACAAACGAAGACATCTTGTCTTTCAGATATTTTTCATGTGTCTGTTCTGTCCTGTTTCGCTTCTGAAGCTCAGTCAGCGCCCTGCGATTTTCACGAATTTCAAGTATTAGTCGATGCCGATTCTCTATCGTCTCCTGCTCAAGCAGCGCGTTGTTTCCCCGGATATGCCTTTGTAGCGCTGTCACCGACGCAAGAAGGCCTTTGTCGTAAATATTCTCGCGGGCAGATATGGCTTTTGCCAGCAACTGAGTACGTGCGCTGTCGTTAAAAGCCAGTGATGTAAGGCTCCCAAACGCAAAAAACATCGCAATCGCGCCCAAGCCCGCAATCTCATTTGTCTCATGAAGCGAGGAGAGCTGTTCTTCGTGCGTTGTTGCGACCTGAAAGGTCTGGTCCATCAAAGAACTATTTGCCTTATCAAAAAATTCTGCTGCCGTTTCCCATTCGCGCAGCTGTATTTCCATGCGCGCACCAGCCATAAGCATCTGACGTTCATCGCGGGCTGAACAATACCCACTGAGCTTCTTGAGTGCCTCCTCATACAAGCCAGCGGCTTGCTCAAAAGCATCCAGGGCGCGACCGGAACTAAGCGGCAGCTTAGGATCAAAAGATTCGGCAGCGCGATCACCACTTATGTCGATGATCGACATCATACCGCCGATCATCTCCCAAATTCTTCCCATCTCCGCCAATAGATATCCAGTTGCCCTGCGATCTCCATACTCAATTGCGATCTGCTGCGCTTCTTCGCAATAGGTAATGGCTTCTTGATGCTTTTCTATGGTTTGTTCGATTTTCTGAGTTTGGTCAGCGTTTTCATCAAAGAACACCCAGTGCGTCAGGGAATCTGACAAGGCTCTTAGGGCGGCGATTTGTTCGAACACCCTTCCGTGGACTCTCATCATATCAGCGTGTTCTTTCGCGGCAGCATAAAGCTCCTGTGCGCGATCTGTGCCCCTGTCCCTTGGGAGAGCTTCTTGCCCAAGCTCACCCATCAGACGAACTGCGTCCATTGCTGACTTGTGATGGCCTTGAGATGGGGTGTTTGTGTCCGCGTATTTTAGAGCCTCGATACTGGCGGCAAGCGCAAACTTTGCGTTGTACTCCCGCTGCCCTCTCGGTCTTTTTTCAAAAAGAACGGCCAATTCTCTGGCGCATCGTTGCTCAATCTCCGCGAGGTCAAATCGATGTGCAAAATTCATCGCGTCCTCAAGATACGCGATTGCTAATTCGATGTTATCTTCCCGATAGCCACGCCTGTCATCACGATAGGCAAAGCCCAAATTCATAATCCCTGTTGTGAAGACGTCTGTCATTTCTCCAGGTTTGATATGTGTAAGAGCCTCAGTTTGGATGTGGATGGCTTGGTCAATATTTTGTGCCCAGTCGCCCGACAATAGCTCGGCTTTGTAAGATGCAAGATCGCCGAGCGCGGCGATCCATTGTCCTCTTTCACCGAGCTTTTCATACAGGTCTACCGCAATACTCAATTGATCAACGGCAAGCTGGCAACAGCTATTGTAACCATCAAGGAACAGAGAAAAGTTCAAACCTGCGCTGTGGCTGTAATATGCGCCGGCACTTAGTAAGTCCGACTGCTCTTCCCAATATTGAGCAAGCGCCAGCGATTGCTTTGCCAGTTGTGATCGGCGCTCTACCCTGACGACCCTCGGTAACTCCGACAGCATCTGTGCTTCCAACATCAACATCTTGCCTAAAAGAAGTGGGTTGGAATGGGCAGAGACGAATGGCCTCAATGAATCAATCACATTGAAAGCTTCGAAATTGGAAAGGCCACTGCCCTCACACTGAATTTTGTAACAAAGTTCAGCGAATTCAAACTTACATTCATACAGCACTTGCTGATTATTGTCTTCTTTTATAAGGTGATAGCACGTATTGATTGCAGCAATAACAGCTGCTTCTGCATCCATGTCAGGGAAGTTTGAAGTTAATGCTCGGCCCCAAGCGACAAGCATCCAAGAGCGGGCCTCCTCTTCGGCAAGCGCTTCTTCTTTGAAGAGGCTTACGGCGCGCTCGGCGCAGGCAAGTGCTTTTTTTGCACCGGACCGATGCTGATCATCCGAAGATGATTTGATTTCGTGAATCAAGGACCGGGACAGCTTAATCTGCAATTCAGCTTCGCGAATAAAGGAAGATGAGCGTCTGGCGGCGTCCAGGAACCTTTCTATCGCGTCAATCACGCCACTCATTCCTGAACTGTGATCTGATAACTCAAATTCCACAATATAGTTCAATACGAAGTCTTGTGCTTGAACGTCATCAAGATCCTTCGCAATCTTTTCTGCTTTTTCGATAGCACCACGCGCGATTTTTTTGCCTTCCACCAACTGATCACCCGGCAAAGCACGAGCAGCCCTGGCC
>CAYGSA010000125.1:0-3999 GCA_964352375.1 uncultured Micavibrio sp. | reverse complement strand
CCAATCGTCACATTAGGACCATCACTATTTAAACGGTGATAGGAATAAGCACATGAATGTACAATCGCCATAGCCTCAACAGTTGAGGTAATGTCAGGAATCTCTGGAAAC
This sequence comes from uncultured Micavibrio sp., assembly GCA_964352375.1. GTDB lineage: Bacteria > Pseudomonadota > Alphaproteobacteria > Micavibrionales > Micavibrionaceae > UBA1672. Next base: position 3,888 of record CAYGSA010000125.1, on the reverse strand, counting down.
GCAAGCAAAGAAAAGCGCTCACCAAGTGGATTAAAGCCACCAGCGGGAGAGAGGGTACTACTGGCAAGAATTTGCGCATTAAATGCAAACCACCCATTCGTCGCAAGACCAGACCCCCATTTAGCAGCATAGAGAACAATCCACTGGCCAGAATTAAGACCAAAATTAATGGGCACCAAAAGCCCCAGCGCGACAACCAAACGAATAGGCACCCAGACATTCTGGAAACGCTGCCCAAACGGCGTACCACTCACGGCTGTTTCAACAACAATCACAACCACAAAATAAAGGAAAATCAAAACAGCAATCAACAAAAGGCCAATTGAATAAAATCGAAACAATTCGTGCAAAGCGGTATGAAACGGAGTTCTACCACCAATACTTAAAGTACCTAACGAGGCCGTCCATAAACCATTGGTCTGCGCATACTCAGTACACCCAATACTACCAGGTAAAAACCCCCCAACAAGCGTACCGACAGGAGGCAAAGTAAACGTACAAAAAACACCCGGAACACCAAACACCTGATCAAGCAGATTAAAAGCAATATCATTACGCGCCGTGTAGGTTATAAACCACGAAAATGCCATGGCAGGCGAAATAACTGTGGCGTAAATAAGGAGTATCAACTGCGCGAAAAGCATAAAAATGCCGACAATCGTAACAAAGAACACTAAAATCTTATCAATATTATTACGCGAAAACTCCAAACGGCTAGAAACCTCAACCAAAAGGTGACGCAAACCAAAGCGGCCTATATTCTCAGATAAAAGATAAGGATGGTTTTGCGGAAGCAACCGCACCATGAAGTAAACATGAGCCAAAAGAAATGGAATATAACCGAAACCAGAAGAGAAAAAAGATTTAACACGCGGAATAACCCGCGGAAGGGTAGCATACTTAATTACATCTTTTGTCTTTATATTTTGCACTGTTTTCTACTCACATCTCTTAAAAACTGGCTCTCTACAATTAGAACATATATTAGCACTAAATGTAAAACAAATGCGAGTTTTTATGTCATCATTATGAACTTTTATTCATAAAACATGCAAAAAAGACGTACAGCACCCTATCCAGCCTTACGCAAAGGCCTGTATTTCAATGGCTTAGGTGTATCCGCATCATGCCCCATGCGTTTTCGGTAATCCGCCTCATATTCGCCGTAGTTGCCCTCAAACCACTCAACATGCGAATCACCTTCAAACGCCAAAATATGCGTTGCTAGCCTGTCTAAAAACCAGCGATCGTGGGAAATAACCACCGCGCAGCCCGGAAAACGCTCCAAAGCCTCCTCTAAAGCCGCGAGTGTTTCTGTATCCAAATCATTCGTTGGTTCATCCAAAAGAATAACATTTGCTTCTTTTTTCAACATCTTGGCAAGGTGTACGCGATTGCGCTGCCCCCCTGATAAATCAGCAACTTTTTTCTGCTGATCAGGACCGCGGAAGTTAAACGCAGACACGTACGCCCTGCTCTGCATCTCGATCTTTCCGAGCTTTATAATGTCCGTGCCACCTGAAATCTCTTCCCATACATTATGGTCACCATTAAGCGCATCACGGCTCTGATCGACATAACCCAGCTTCACCGTGTCACCAACAACAAATGAACCGCTATCGGGCTCCTCTGACCCTGTAATCATCTTAAACAGCGTCGATTTACCCGCGCCGTTCGGCCCAATAACACCAACAATCCCGCCAGGTGGCAAGCTAAAGGACAGGCCTTCAATCAACAATTTATCACCGAACCCTTTAGATATATCATCCGCCTTGATAACAAGATCGCCCAGACGCGGCGGCGTAGGAATAACAATCTGCGCATTGCGTGTGTCAATCTTTTCACTCTCAGCCAAAAGCTCCTGATAAGAATTAATCCGCGCCTTAGATTTAGAACGGCGTGCAGACGGGCTTTTTCCCATCCACTCCATTTCACGCGCCAATGTTTTCTGGCGTGTATTCTCTTCTCGCTCTTCTTGCTTCATGCGTTTCGCCTTCGCATCCAGATACGCCGTATAATTCCCCTCATAAGGAATGCCAGAACCACGGTCGACTTCCAGAATCCAGCCCGTCACATTATCAAGAAAGTAGCGATCGTGCGTCACCATCACAACCGCACCCTCATACTCTCCCAAGAACCTCTGAAGCCATGCAACACTCTCCGCATCCAAATGGTTCGTCGGTTCATCAAGCAGCAATAAATCAGGCTTTTCGAGCAACAATCGACATAACGCAACGCGTCGTTTTTCCCCGCCCGAGAGATTAGTAACCGCTGAATCCGCCGGAGGACAACGCAAAGCATCCATTGCAATTTCAATTGTACGATCCAACTCCCAACCATCAACGGCATCAATCTTTTCTTGCAATTCGCCCATCTCGGCGCCAAGCGCATCAAAATCTGCGTCTTCCTCCGCCATCTCAAGACCAATCGCATTAAACCGATCCACCATGGCCTTAACATCCGCCAAGGCCTCCATCACGTTCTCACCAACCGTTTTAGACTCATCCAGTTTCGGCTCCTGCTCAAGATACCCAACACGCGCACCTTCCGCTGACCAAGCCTCACCCATGAAATCTTTATCAACCCCTGCCATAATCCGCAAAAGGGTCGACTTACCCGCACCGTTCGGGCCAAGAACACCAATCTTCGCCCCCGGAAAAAAGCTCAACGTCACATTTTCAAGAATTTTCTTCCCGTTACCATAGGCCTTGGACAGCCCGTTCATCACATAAACATATTGATAAGACGCCATAATTTTTTCCCTTTTAAGTCAAGGCCTCTTTGTGGAACAAAAAGGGCCAATGGTCAAGAGGATTGCAGGGCGGACTCTGTCGAACCATGGACCGCATCTGCATCATAAAGCGACAAACGATCAATCAAAGAGAGAATTTCCCCCACCTCCCGCTTCATTATCAAAATAGACGCAGGGTCTGCGGCAGGCACCGTAATATCGGCAGGTTCAAAGTAGTTATGCGTACTCTGTATAAGCACAAGCATCTTATTCTCATAAAACGCCGCAGTCATACCGCTCCCGTCATATTCTTCCTGCAATCCCTTCAAACGCTCAATCATCACAGGGTCAATCAAATACCGCGCCTCAACTTGGTCGTTTGTATAAACATCAAATACTTTCTCAAACTCAGGGTCAACAAGGTTTGCCCGCTTAAGCTTGCTCGACTTTTCCTTAAACCATTCCGAAATTTTACCAGCATCTTTTTGTAACGTCGTATGACCGTAAAATGTCTTCGACTTCATATCCAGCAAGATCGCAAGCCCTTTAAAAACTGTGCGATACGTTGTACGCCCCTTGGAATTAGAGTGCTTAGTCTCCAAATGAATCTCAGAAAACTCAATCCCAACGCCCTTGTACGTCCCCGCAAAATAATCCTCCGAGCGATAACGATCATGCCCGGGAAAAATCTTAGACTTCCATATCTTACCCAGACTAATTTGCCCTTTAATCTCATATACAAAATCACCAAATAACTTGGCGATTTCAGGAAGGATTTTTGCTTTATACACTTTCGCATATTGTAGTTTAGGGGCGATAACCCACGCGTACAATGCACACATAGCCATAACCGTTAAACCAGCAAATTTATCATCACTGCCCCCCTGAATCAAAAGAAGCATATAATCAACGCCGCCCAGAACAGGAACGCTCACCGCCGCCACAGGCACGGCTATCTTCTTGCGCCAATGATAACTGTGAAGCTTATCTTGACGCACAACCTCCAGCGCGTCTAAATGCACCTTGCTTTGTTCAAGAAAGGCATCATCACCCTCACGACGGACATCACGAACCTCACGAGGTTCTTTTGTATTTATCTTGTTACTGAAACGGCCTAAGATAGCATTAAACATACGCATAATCATACAGGAATACCC
>CAYGSA010000124.1:0-4051 GCA_964352375.1 uncultured Micavibrio sp. | reverse complement strand
GTGATTTTTTCCAATAATTTCGTTAGGGGAAGATCACGCTTTGCGACTTCCTCCATCTCATGTCCGATTTCTGTCATTTTATAAACGCCAGTACCGCCGATAACGCCAATAAAAATAAGAAGTATGGCAACAAGAGAGTAAATTCTGTGACCGATTTTTAATTTGTGAAAAGATGATGATAGAGACATGGGCGCGGAATCCTTCCTTAGCCAATAAGTTTTTTAATTTGATCTAGAAGAACTTCCTTTGAAAATGGCTTCTCAAGAACAGCATCCGCTTTTTCCTGCGCGATGGTGAGAGCCTGAGACGCAGAAACGCCGTCACCACCCGCAGAGATCGCCAAAACAGGTGTTTTATTCCCCGAAGCACGCAACTGGATGATAACTTCTGTTCCATCAAGCTCTGGCATTAAAATGTCGGTAATAATGAGATCGTATTGAGAGGCTTTGGCTTTATCGAGGCCTTCGCGGCCGTCATTGGCAAACTCAACATCATACCCTTGGATGGATAAAATAACCTCGAGTGAATCGCGAACGCCCTTCATATCTTCTATGAGTAATATTTTTTTAGACATATCATACCTTCTGCCAGGGGAAATTTGAGAATAGATTATAACGCAGAGTAGATTTACACAGTCTTAATTTTTTTTATTTTACAGGAATATAAAGCTTAAATAAAGTCCCTTTACCTTCTTTACTATCAATAGTTATCGTACCATTCAATTCTTTGATGATTTTATAAGATATAGAAAGTCCAAGACCTGTGCCTTCCCCCGGTGGTTTAGTTGAAAAAAACGGGTCTAATGCCGAAGCCATTGTTTTTTTGCCCATACCACACCCATTGTCTTCAATACCTATACATAGGTATTCACCATTCTTAATACCAAGCCCGAGTGCCTTATTAGAGCCTATAGTTTCGTATAGCCAGTGCAGCGTCAGCTTGCCTTTATCGTTCATCGCGTGCAGCGCATTATTGACCAAATTCATCAAAACTTGATGTAATTGGCTGCACCGTATTTCAACATATAAGTCAGTGTCGAATGGGTTGTTTTGAATTACTTCGGCAAATTCTACACGGCTGTGTAAAAGGTTTTTGGTAAAGCGAATAATATCATCTTTAAGTTCTCCTGTATTAATGCATTCAAACTCCTCACTTGATTGGCGCGAAAAGCTCAGAACGTCTTGCGTAATGCGATCTGCAAGAAGAACATTCTCATTTAAGATTGAAATGCACCGCTGTATTTGTATTTCATCAAGAGATTGCCAATCGCTGAGTGTCTCAGCCATAAGCTTAACAGGTTGAAGGGCATTCTTGATTTCATGGCTTACATTTCCTGTTAAGCGCCCAAGCGCTTCAAGCTTTTGTCGCTCACGTTCTACTCTATTTTGCTCATGGATATGCGTAATGTCTGATTGAATACCAATAAAGGCAACAGGTTGGTCGCCATAATCATAGACAGGAGACATACGTAAGCGGTTCCAAAATGGTGTTCCGTCTTTTTTGTAATTTAAAATTTCAATATCAAGTGACTCACAATTAGCAATGGCGTTTCTGATTTCTTTTACAGCCTCCGGGTCTGTTCCCTCTCCCTGTAAAAAACGGCAATTGCGTTCAATCACTTCTTCACGACTATATCCAGTTTGATCCAGAAATGCTTGATTTACATAGATAAGCTCCATATCACCATCAATACGTGAAATTGTGTGTGCTAAATTACTATGCTCAATAGAATGGATAAGAATGTTATTTTTAATATCTGGGCTCATACACATTCAATACTAAGTTATCTAAGAGTGTTTGTGAAACTAGAATTTAAAAAATACGAAGTTTTTACAATTATTCTAAGCATTCTAGCGAGAAGAATTAAACGGGAGAGCGCGTTGCTTTGAACGAAAAAGTGCAAATGTGTGGCCGTCCATTGGCGAGTTTTGAAGATATATTTAGAACCCTCGCAGCCATTCTTGCTTTTAGACGAGTTGAAGGGGGGTAAATGGTGGACGTCGAAAGTAAATGTTCCAATCGTATTTTGGATATCCTATTCAATTGGTCTAATATTATATTCTAGGTTCTAATCGCTACTTTGTAACAATTTAGATGTAGGATAATAGAAAATGTGCCTTCCTTTTTTACGGTGGAATAATAAATCCATTTCTACCATCGTCTTCAAATCTTTACTTGCTGTTACAGCTGAAACACCATTAAGTTTTTGCATCGCAGTTAAGTTTGTACGCTCTTCTGGGCATGCTCTAAAATAATTAATTAACTCTAGTTGGCGATAATTTAATTCAGAAAATTCCTTAGCTATTTCATCTATTTTTTTGTTTTGATCAGCTTGTTTTGAAATATATTTCATAAAGTCACGACGAGCATGCTCTATCTGCCTCAGGTTGTAATCTATGAAATAAGTTAGGTCATTATCATCTTGTTCACTATTCATGTACGAACGTGAGTACTGTACGGGTGATTTCTTTATCCGGGTAGAAACTGGTATAAAAGCAAACGCCCAGTAACCTTTGCGCAAAAGATACCAATAAAATAAAGCCCTTGCTATTCGCCCATTTCCATCTGCAAATGGGTGCAGGAATCCAATCCAAAAATGCAGTAATATAGCCTTGATAACAGGGTGTATGAATACAGTATCACCTTCTAGCTCATCATTTGCAAAATCAACTAATCTCTTTATTTGATCGTTTACAAAGTCTATTTTTGGCGGAACATAAGAAACGATTCCATCATCAGACCCAACATAAATATCTTCATCATCTCTTCTAAATCTGCCTATTTGGTCTTGGTCATCTAGTGTTCCCTTCGCCAATATTGTATGCAGCTCAAATAAGGAGTCTAATGTTAAGGGCTGATTCTTGAGCTCTTCTTTTATTTTATTCATGGCTTGATAATTATTTAGAATCATCTTTTCCCCCAAATTCTGTGGAGCACGCCCTTCTTCTATCATTTTTTTAGCATGCTCTCTGGTTGTATGAGCCCCCTCAAGTTGAGCAGAGGCGATCGCTTCTTCAATAATTCCTCTGGAAACGTAGCTCTTTTTTTCTTCATCTGAAAAAACCCTTACATCTATAAGCCTACCGCCTGTATTTAAATCTAATTGATGTAATAATTGATCGTAATGTTGTGATTTATTCCAATAAAAAGGGGTGCCATCCACATCTTCTATAGGCGTCGTGATACCGCCCTGTCTAACCATCTTAATCAGAGACCAAAATTCTTCTGGAGAAAACTCATCTGGGATCCAGCTTTTTCTTTTTAACTTCTCCCATGATAGATACTCAGGATGCTGTGTCTTGATAATAGCCTCCTGAACAGGTGACCTATTTCCGATCATATACTTAAATACTTTACTCATATCTACATTACGAGTATCGGGTTTTTCAATTTTTAAGACATCATGCATTCTTCAACGCTCATAATTAAACTTTATATATAACTTTAGCTATAGTTTACATTTCTCCACAGGAGATAACAACTAAACTTTATATATAACTTTAGCTATAGTTTACTTTTCTCCACAGGAGATAACAACTAGACCATGATAGTTAAGGATCTATCTGCTATACCGCACAATTTTTTATCGTCTTCTACTGACATGTTTAGCCTTTGCTTCTATCAAGCTTATACAACAACCTTTCCATTGAACAGGCTCATACTTTAAGATTAGAGCTTGGCAAGATTGATAAAAAGGTTGAGCAGTTCCTAGAGCGCATTATTGAAGCCGATAGCCATACAGTGATTAAAGCCTATGAAAATCAGGTCAAAAAGCTGGAAGAAGAGAAAATAACAATCTCTGAAAATATCGCTCAATGCGGTCGTCCTTTACCTGATTTTGACGACACATTTCGAACCGCTCTCGACTTCCTTGCGAACCCTTATAAACTGTGGTGTTCAGACAGGCACGAAGACAAGAGAATTGTCCTAAAACTTACATTTGCTGATCAACTCTCTTACGTGAAAAATGAAGGATTTCGAACCGCCGCTTTCTCGCAGCCATTCTCACTTTTAGAGGATTTAAAGGGGGGTAAGAATGAAATGGTGGACC
>CAYGSA010000123.1:0-4140 GCA_964352375.1 uncultured Micavibrio sp. | reverse complement strand
CCCACTACAAAACTTATTCAGCGCTGGGCTACGATATCCGGAACGAATAAATAATCGCCCATAATGTTCTTGAAGCGGCTCAAGTAAATCTTGGCAAAGCTTTATTCCATTTTCTATGGCAAATTCTGGATCAACTGGAATGTTAGAAATACGGTAATAATTTGCAACTTCACTGTGCAGGAATTCACGCATGAAAAAGTTTGCTGACAACCGAACACGCCCGAGCTTTTCTAGATCCCTGTAGTCCACTTTAGTAACAATCTGCAACGATGCGCCAACTTAGAAACTCGCCTAAACCGTTTCGTGCAGGACTTTCCTGAACAGAGACAATATTAATGCCGTCTGGACACGCATCAGATAAAGAATATTCTGCGTAACCTACGCTTGAGTTTGGTGTTGTATCACCCAAATCAGTAAATCCCGTCAGTTGATAACGCGTTAAGCCATTATCCGAAGGAATAATTTGTGAACTTTGTAACCTCGCTGGAGAACACCCTGCTAGGCCGATCACGATAAATAATTTGAATGTTTTCATCATTAATTTTGCTCCAGTTCTGTTTTGATTGTATTGAGCATGATTTGTATGCTGTTACGCACATTTTCGTTATTGACCTTGACCAATTTACTTTGACCAAATGCATTTTGATTGCCTCTAAAAAGCTTGGCATTTACTTTAACTGCGTCTTTAATAGGGATTATCGTAAATTTTGTTGTATTGCGTAAACTGGTTGAATATTTATTACCAAACAACGCTTCTTCAAAAATTGACGCATTTGTCCCGCAAGATACAGAGTTGTTTGTGCTGTGATCTATATCGTAAAAATTGCGATCACAAATCTCAATGATTTTGTTAATTACCTCGTTTGTGGGTTTATCATAAATTACAATAGCAGGGCGTGTAATTGCGTTGACTTTACTGTGCGTCGTAACACATGCTGATAATACACATATAGACGTCATACTTATTAGAGCTGTCGAATAAAATTTAGAAATCATTGAATTTGTCCTTATTTTTAACAAAAGCCACCAAGATCTCTCTTGGTGACTGGGTGTTAAGAACCGCTACACTAGCAACGGCGCGACGCTTTTAGGACGAGCCTTGAACATAACGCCGCCACCCAGTCATAGACCAAGTGACGACATCTTTGGTGCGCTTATATAATGAAACGCACCAATGACGGTTGATGCCAACCGCTAGTGTATAAGAGGTTCTTAAGCCCCAGATCAGCATAATTGATGATCCAATTTAAAGTTTACCAGTTGAGTTGGGGGTGTCAATTATGAAGTGCTTTTAAGCAAAAATTGAAACTGATTGCAATTTTTAAAATTATGTTACCCTTGAAAAGGGTAACATCTTTACACAGGATCTATACTAATTAACTGTCAACTCAGAGCCAAACATTGCCATTTTGGTTATAATCTCTTTTATTCATACAGGTTTGAAAAGTCCAAATAATCATAATTTATTTTACTAAGCTCTTTATGTATCTGGCTTATATTATTTTGACCATATGCATGATTGGTGCTCCATTCCCTATTCCCACTATGCCCAGCAATAGCAAACTTTGAACGCTGGCTCACCTCTGCCCGCACCATTGCATCTTCAAAATTATGCCTAAAACTATGGAATGAATTTTTCTTTCTTTTTACGTCTATCCTCTTTATGTATTCACTAAACTTACCCGAATACTTATTAGACATTTTCTTTTTGCATCTTGGTATGTCATCAAAAATGTAGCTATTTGATTTTCTCTTTTTTTGCTTATTAATATGCTTTAGATTAATATGCTTTAGAAGGCCGATCTTAATCAATTCTGGATGAAGAGGTATGCACCTCTTGCTCTGAGAAGTTTTAAGGTTTTCTTTATTATCTAAATCAAAATAATATACACCGTCTTCGCATTTTAAATTCTTAGGCTCGAGTTGAAGTATCTCCCCTAAACGCATACCAGAATACAACGCTAAAAGAGGTATCCAGAAGTAACCGTCCTTTATCACATATCTTATGTTTTTCTCATCAGATCTGACCCAAGGCATCTTTTTTTTGTGTTTTCTACCTGTATACAAAGCAGAGCTAAAAATACAAATAATCTCCTCTTTCGTAAAGGAATTGCGGTCATCTTGTGAATGGCGTTTTGTCTTAAATGTTATTTCACTAAATGGATTTGTTGCTATTAAATCATTTTCATGTACCCACGAAAAAAAGCCTTTGTATGCATCCCACATTTTCTTGGCCTGAGAAGCACTAATGTATTCGTACTCCCCCTGATCCCCGCTTAAAACCGAGATAAGCGATATTCCTTTTTTCCCAAAATTGTTTTGAAAATGCCTTGGGAAGCGCATTAGATATTCTTTGAGTTCCAAAATTTCCGATTTTTTAATTGTGCTTATATCTTTGTCCTTGCTCCAAATATCGTACAAACGCTCAGCAAAACCTCGATACTCATCAACTGTATTTTTGCTCTTATTTTGAAATTTCGCTTCCGCCAACTTTGCTTGATAATATTGCTCAAATGCTTCAGAAATCGTTGTAGAAACCATTACTTTATAATATGGCTCTCTCATATATTCGATATACAACTCAGGATCAGGGCTTTGTAAGAAGTTTGTACATCCTTTAAAATAAGGATCTTGTATTTCAGCGCTTTTAAAGTCACCGGACAAATAAGAATAAATCATTCGCTCAGCTTCATAATGCGCCCTAGATATTTCTCGGCATAGCTTTGAAAAAGATGCGGATGTATTTTGGGTATCTTCATTGGCGGCTATTATGCCTAACAGCTTAGCTGCTATAACGGCACAACATGCTCTTTTCCCATTTTCATACGGCTAGCGGGAATGAGCCATGTTTTTGCATCAAAATCAAACTCATCCCATTGCGCGCCAATCATCTCACTCGTGCGTACAAAGGTCAGCATCATAAATTCTACAGCAAGGTAGGTCTGGCGATTAAGGCGCATCTTGTGGCTTCTTAAATCAAATATAAATTGCGGAATATCTTTTGAGTCTATTGCTGCAAAGTGGCCCTTTGGTTTTGCCTTTACCAATCCAGTGAGATCGTTCGCTATGTTTTTTTCTGCACGGCCTGTGACAATGGCATATTGATAAACATGCTTACTCATTTGGATCACACGTTTGGCCAACTCATGAGCGCCCCGTTCTTTAATCGTATGCGCTAAATCTAAAAGCATTTTGTGAGTGATGATTTTGATAGGGTATTTGCCAATCACGGGGAATACGTCTTTTTCTAAACGCGTTAATATTGTATCTGCGTTCGTTTGTGACCAATCCGCGATTTTATGCGCATGCCATTCACGGGCAATTGCCTCGAAGGTGTTGTCTGCCTCCTGCATGCGTTCTTGTTTTATTTCTTGTTTAACTGCAGAGGGGTCATGCCCATTGGCGAGCAGCTTCTTAGCCTCATCTCTGTGTTCAAGAGCGTCTGCCAACGTTATTGTTGGGTACTCACCAATACACAGTTTCTTTTCTTTGCCTAAAAAGCGATACTTCAAACGCCATAATTTACTATTTGGGGGCTTCACCTCTAGATAAAGGCCCCCACCATCAAACATTTTATACGACTTATCGCGAGGCTTGGCGGTTTCTATAGCTTTAGCGGTTAACTTCATTTGGGGGCCTTTTAAATTAGCATTATCTTCGAGGCCCCCATAAAAGCCCCCAAATATCTTAGATGTATTTGGATAGCATCAGACAGCTTCGGACGTATTATAGCCTGAAACCGTTGTTATCTCTAGTGTATTTGGAGTGTATTGGACTGTATTTTTTTAAGCGATGGTATCCCGTACGGGATTCGAACCCGTGTTGCCGCCGTGAAAGGGCGGTGTCCTAGGCCTCTAGACGAACGGGACACAGTTGGTGCGTTAATCGCTTGAGGTATGCAGGGTTATAATCTGTAACCCATACATAAATCAAGTGGTTTTTTGAAAAATTGTTAGACTGGCTTCATTGCAGTTGGGCCTGCCATATTTGGGTCGGCTCCTGTGACCTTATACGGGTTGTCCAGTTTTTGTTGCATTTCGAGATCAGCCTGTGCTTGCTGCGCAGCTGCAAGCTCTGCAGCTTCTACTTGATTATCTAGCACAACCTGTGCGATGTAAGGATCTGCCTCCACTGCATTAT
>CAYGSA010000122.1:0-4157 GCA_964352375.1 uncultured Micavibrio sp. | reverse complement strand
CCTGACATCGGAACTTTGCACTTCGTCGGTATCGGAGGAATCGGTATGAGCGGAATCGCGACATTGCTCGCCTCGCTGGGCTATTCTGTCCAAGGCTCCGACATGGCTGAGAGCGCAAACGTCTCCCGTCTGCGTGAACAGGGCATAGACGTCTTCATAGGCCATGACGCCGCCAATATTAAAAACAGCCCCGCTGCAATTATTATCTCTTCGGCAATTCAAGACGACAACGTCGAACTGATCGCTGCACGCGCAAAAAAAATCCCCGTCGTGCAGCGTGCCGAAATGCTCGCCGAGCTGATGCGTCTGAAATCCGCAGTCGCAGTCGCTGGAACACATGGAAAAACTACAACGACATCCATGGTCGGGCAAATGCTCGATACCGCAGGGTTCGATCCAACAGTCGTCAATGGCGGAATCGTCAACGCCTACGGCACAAACACGCGCTTCGGCCAGTCGGATTGGATGGTTGTCGAAGCCGACGAAAGCGACGGCAGCTTTATCCGCCTGCCCGCAACCGTAGCAGTCGTCACAAATATCGACCCAGAACACATGGACCATTACGGATCATTCGAACACGTCAAAAATGCCTATAAACGCTTTGTGCTAAACCTCCCATTCCACGGCTACGCGCTGCTCTGCATAGACCACCCGGAGGTGCAATCTCTCGCCGCGCAAGTTTCGGATCGCAAACTCATCACCTACGGCTTCAACCCGCAGGCTGATATCCGCGCCGAGAATATCCGTTCAAACGCTGAGGGAAGCATCTTCGATGTCACCTTCGCAGGCTGGCTCAATCTCGACGGCGAAGATGTTGTCATCAAAGACATCCATCTTTCAATGCTCGGCAAACACAACGTCCAAAATTCTCTCGTCGCGCTTGGCGTGGCAAAGGAAATGGGCGTTCCTCCCGAAACTATGAAGCGTGCCATGAGCAACTTCGGCGGGGTCAAACGCCGCTTTACCAAAACAGGCGTACCGCATGGCGTGACCATCATCGACGATTACGCCCACCACCCCGTAGAAATTGACGTTGTCCTCAAAACCGCGCGCTCTGCCGTGGCTCAAAATAACGGACAAGTCATCGCCGTCATGCAGCCACATCGTTATACGAGGTTAAATGATCTATACGAAGAATTCTGCCGCTGCTTCAACGATGCCGATCATGTATTTATTGCCGATGTTTATGCAGGCGGCGAAGAGCCAATCGAAGGCATTGATAAAAATTACCTCACACAAGGCCTCAAAACTCACGGACACAGGTCCGCTAAAGCGCTGGAGAGCAAAAGTGATATCGCCCGCGTCGTGGCTGATGTCGCTCAAGAAGGAGATTATGTGATCATTATGGGCGCAGGAAACTCAACGCATTGGGCATATGCTTTGCCCGAGCAGCTCGAAGCAGAAATCAACAAACGCAAAGGCGCCGCGGCGTGAGCGCAGAAGAGAAATTTGACCCCATCCGCTATGACGGGACGTTCACAAAAAACGCTGCCCTCGGCGCAAAAAGCTGGTTTCGATGCGGCGGAACGGCTGATTTCCTCTTCGAACCAGACAGCTACGAAGATCTCACACATTTCTTAAAAGATTACCCTACCGATGAACCACTGACCATCCTCGGCGGCCTCGCCAACACCATCGTGCGCGACGGCGGGATCAGAGGAATCACAATCCAGCTCGGCAAATCTTTCGCCGACATCACCATCCAAGGCACAAAAATCATGGCAGGCGCAGGCGCGCTGAATGGCTCTGTTGCCGCCGCCGCTGCGAAGGCCGGAATAGGGGGGCTGGAATTTCTCTCGGGCATCCCCGGAACGGTCGGCGGCGCGATGCGTATGAACGCAGGGGCTTACGGCGCGGAAATCAAAGACATCTTCGTCGGCGCTACAGCCCTAGAGCGCGATGGAACGTTCCTGCCGCTCTTGCCTGATGACATGAAATTCGCTTACCGCACAGCGCATCTGCCCGAAGGTGCAATCCTCACTAGCGCTGTCTTCGAAGGCAAACTAGAAGACAAATCCATAGTAAAAGCGCGCCTCAAAGAGATCAAGAAAAAACGCCAATCCACACAACCCATTTCAGAAAAAACCGGCGGCTCCACCTTCGCCAACCCCGAAGGCGACCTGAAAGCGTGGCAAGTGGTTGAAAAAGTCGGCGGACGAACCCTCCAAATCGGCGGCGCCCGCATGAGCGACAAACACCTGAATTTCATGATCAACGCAGGAACCGCAACCGCCACTGACCTAGAGGCCCTAGGCGATGAGCTCATCAACCGCGCAAAGGAACAGCTAGGCATTGATTTGAGGTGGGAAATTAAGCGAGTGGGGGAGAAATCTAATCACGCCGCCACATAAAAAGATTACTCGTCGCTACGCTCTGTCGTAATGACAACGAGATAAACTCTGCGATCTCCTTTAAAACTCAGCGCCCTCTGTAGTTCATATCCTAAGCACACGTTCATAAATATCAGGCAGATCATTCTCCAGCAAAATCACATCGCCAGACTTTTTATGCTCGACCAGCCATTTTTCGGCCTCTTTGAAGGTTTCAAACTGATAGAGCATCTTGCCATTGCCATGCGCCTTATACCCTTGAATAAAGGTCGGAATACGCGAGGGGGAAACAGCAATCACAATGTCACATACCTCCGCTGCCAATATGCCGAGCGCTTTATGCACCTCATCATGGGCCCCGCCAAGCTCTACGATACCGGGCGTTACCAAAATGCCACGTCCTTTTGTGTCATCCGCTAAAACGCGCATCACATGAACGGCAGAACGAAAACCAGGCGGGTTGGAATTAAACGCATCATCAATAATAATCGTGCCATCGACTTGACGTTTTACTTCAAGGCGATGCTTAATTTGCGGCAGGCTCGCCAGCGCAGTTTTAATGTCATTATGCTCCATGCCCAAATCGCGCGCACACGCATAAGCCAGCGCAATATTATGCCCATGATGCACCCCGTATAGCGGGGCCTTGAGGTCATCACGCGTCTCGCCCCATTCAATCGAAATCGTTAACCCTCTTGCGGTCTGCTCCACACCTAAGATGTGTAAATCATCCTTAGAGAGGTAGCTATATTCCTGCTCTGTGCGCGGTTTGCGCTCTTGCATCGACTCGCCGCACACAATGAAATTATCGATATGACGATTACGTATCTCACGCGTATAAGGAAATTTGAGCGTCTTCTCATGCACAATCACCGTTCCACCTTTTGCCAGCGCCGCCTGCGCCAGCTCATATTTTGCCTCGGCGACAGTCTCAAGCGTTTTAAACCGCTCATAATGCGCATGACCAATCGCACTGATAATCCCAATATCGGGCGGGGTCAGATCACACAGCCGTGCAATCGATCCCGGGGCATAAGCGCCCATCTCTGCAATCATATATTTATGGTTCGGCTGAAGCTGTTCACGGATAATGCGCGTCGTGCCCATCATGGTGTTGGTACTGCCCGGCGTTACAAGCGTCGGTGCAGAATGATTAAGGATGTGCCCCAAAATATGCTTAACCGAGGTTTTCCCGTAAGACCCTGTAATACCAATAATTTTGGGCTTATATTCATCTAACTTCGCCCGTGCCTCTGCCGCAAACTTTTTCTGCACCGCAGCCTCTTGCGGAGCAAGCGAGGCATTCCCCAAAATCAGCAAAGCAGGCAAAAGCTGCACCGCTAAAATCCAGATCAAAATATGAGGTAGGGCAAAAACCAGCGCTCCAATCCCCGCAGCATAAACCGCAGAAATCGTTAAAATCCGTTTAGCACGCTGTGTTAAAACAAAGGCTTTCTTGGCATCACGACGCGGATTTTTCTCTAAGGCAGTCGCTGCGCAAAAGCCTAAAAACAGCAAAGCATTAACATACATATCAGGCAGCGGGCTAAGAATATCTGCAAGCAAAACAATAACCAAAAACGTCGTCACACGTTTATCATAAACCTTATTCGCCACAATCCACCGCGACAGGCGCGTATTATCGTAATCATCTTGCTGTAAAGCGTGCAGGTAATTCATCATGCGCGAAATCGCAAACGCGATAAACGAAACATAAGTCATAATCAAAACGATAAATGCGGTGCTCATGAGGCCTCTTTAATAAAGCTGTCTAAAATCTTAATAACTTGATGTCGACCATCGCCAAGAACGGTGTAATGATCTTGC
>CAYGSA010000121.1:0-4172 GCA_964352375.1 uncultured Micavibrio sp. | reverse complement strand
ACATAAATTCAATAGAGTATCTTTTTAATGTCAAGGTAGGGACAACACGCGCAGCTGCTTTAGCGCGTTTATCAAAATCATGTGCAACCAAGATTCCGCGCACTGGCTTATCGCCCTCTTCCTCGTGCAAGTCACCCATGTAACCTAATATTTGTCCGATTGCACGGCTATCAGCCTTACCCGCTTTTAACTCAATCACAACAACAGCCTCGTCATCCTCGCAAGTAATGTCAATCAAGCCAGAATTAACGGCGCGTTCCGCACCGTCATCAATGATTTTTAGCGTCGTATCAAGACTCTGAATATTACGGCGCAAAGCGGCTTGCATATCACGCTCAAGAGAAAATCGTTGTTGAGTGGACTCCTCGGAAGATAAGGGCATATCTTCTACTTCGACAATCTCTTGCGTTTCCAAAGACCCACCTTGAAAACTATTATCGTTCAAAAATTTTCGATAGCGAACTACTGCGTTCTTATATGATTGGAGATTGGTTCTGATGTTTCCATGAAATTTAATCTTAGATGGATTGGGCTTATTAGCTCTTTCGTCACTTGTGGAATATTGAAGTCCAGCTATTACTTCATTGTAAGTACCACTTGCAAAATGTTCATCAAGATCTCCATAGCTCTCTTCAACTTTCTTCACTCTATGTATTTGCGCGGTCTGAGTACCTTCCGCATACTTCTGCTCTGCTAGCCACTTTGGATAGTCTTGACGCATAATCTGCTCCTTATTTTAAATTAATGAATACCAAGTTGCCCGTGCTTTGCCGTGGCGCTGAATGCGGCCAGAAGATACCAATTCGCGCAACCGCACTTTAAGCGTGTTTTGGTTTGCGCCAGTATGCTCAACAATCTCTGCAATGCTCAGCCGCTCATGCTGCTTAAGCAGTTCCAGTATTTGTACAGATAATGCTGGCAAGGCCGTATCATCGGAAACTTTTTCTTTCTCCACTTTGGCGGCAAGGTTGGCTTTCTGCTTTTTCAGACAACGCAGGAAAAAACCAAGCCACGGCTCCCAATCAGGTTTATCACCCTTGAGGGTTGTCTGTGTCCGGCGCAGCGCCTTGTAATATAAATCCTTGTTATCTTCGACCACACTTTCCAGCGAAGCATAAGGCACATAACTATATCCAGCCCGCAGCAGCATGAGCGTGGTCAAGATACGGGACAACCTGCCGTTTCCATCTTGAAACGGGTGAATGGCCAGAAATACAACTATAAAAACTGCGATAGCAAGAAGAGGGTGAAGACTATTTTCAGCAATAGCTTTATTGATCCAGCTTACCAGTTCTTCCATTTCGCGGGGTGTATCGAACGGGGTGGCTGTTTCAAAAACAACACCTAACTCTTTGCCATTTTCATCGAAGGCCACAACATTGTTTGAAAGCTTTTTGTAATCGCCACGATGGCGCTCGTCCTTGTTACTATGCCGCAGTAAAATCTGGTGAAGCTGGCGAATATGGTTTTCCGTGATAGTCATATCTTCATGGGCTTGGAAAACTGTGTCCATAGCCTCGGCATATCCGGCTACTTCCTGTTCATCACGGCTCTTGAACGATGTGGAGGTTAGGTTTGATAGCAGTGTTTCCACCTGCATATCGGTGAGCTTCGCACCCTCAATCCGCGTTGATGATCCGATACTCTCAATCGTTGCGACTTTACGAAGTTGACGAAGTCGCTCCGGCGACATATTTTTTAAGGCTTCCCACTTGCCTTTGAACTCGTCAATCTCGGCGATGAGTTTGACGATCTCTTGGGTAACGGTGATTTTGGGTTCTTGCATATCGAGCCTATATATCCGATTTCATACCCGATTATACCCGATTTCACCCGATTTTCAACCCAATAAGACACCCAATTACACCCATTTTTAAGGAAGATGAATTCTCTAAGAGCTTAAATCTCCGCCTCCGGCGCTTCATCCATTCGCAGCTCTGGCTCGCTATGAGCGGCTGCATCATTGAAGCCTGATTTCATGTTAAATGTATCACTCATTCGGGGTTTTGACGCTTTAGGCGCATTTTCTGCTTCCGTGGCACGGGTAAATGTTGAACGTGGTGTTTCTTCGGTGGCTGTTGCCTGCGACTCTTCCCTTGGGCTGTCATATGGTTCAGCGCGATATTCCGGCGGCGTATTGGCGCGTTTCGTTTCGGCTTCGGTTCTGACCTTTTCCCTGACTTGGCTATAAGTCGCTGTCTTTTGCGGGCGTTCCTGCGCCTTTGAGAATTTCTCCTGCGTCTGAGTGGCTGGACGTTCTGGCAAGGGCTGTGCTGCTCTTTGCTGCCTGATAGCCTTATCAATCGCATCCGTCATATGTCTTGTTCTTTCACTCGCTGGCGTGAACCAGTTTTTGCGATCTTCCGGCTTTGAGGTTTCCGGCGTTACTGCTTGCCTTTCGGCTATAGCCTGCTCAATCCCCTTAATTCTAACGCGCATGGGCTTTTTATATTCAGCTTGCGCTTTTAGCGATGGTTCGGCTCGGACCTTTTCATTAAATTCTGCCCTGATAGCAGCGGTTCTGATTTTAGCCTCTGCCTTTACCGTAGGCTTAATTTCTATAGTCTTATCCAGCCTGATTGGCTCTTTCTGCGTTTGCAGGATTTTGTTCACGGCTGTTGATGTTGTGAGTGTTTGCCGTTGCCCCTTCATCGGTGAAGATGCTCTAAATTTTTCAGGGATGTTGGCTCTTATCATCTCAGCCTTCAGATGAAGTTTGAGATTGATTTCTCTGTCCGTGATCTGCCGTTTTGGCTGATCCGGTTCTTTTGATAGGGTAATAGAGGGGTATTTATCTAACTGTCTTTCGATTGTATTGACAAAGCTTTTGTAATTGCGGAAAGCGTCTTTTTTGGCCTCTACAAGCGCCATGTTGTGCTTCATTTCTTTTATTTTGGTATGGAGCCCTTCGCGGTAGTTGCGGCCATAGCGGATAGTCTGACGCTCCTTACGCGCCTGTTTTTCTTCGGCTGTAAGTTTCAGAACAGCTTTGACCTCTTTGCGATTTACGAGCAAATCTGCGGCCAGTTTTACTACCTTGCTAATGGATTGCTTAATGGCTGATTTCAGGCTGGTTTTAGCCTCAAGCGCCTGTAGCTTGGCTACGCGCCTATCAAGGCGCTCCATAAGCCTATCAAGCTGCTTGATTTGTTCCTTTAAGGGCTTATCGCCAAAGGCAGCACGTTTTTCATTCAGGGCTTTGATTTCATCGTTGAATGTCGTGCGCGTTTGTTTCTTATCGATGGCGGGATAATCAATCTTGCGGCCTTTGTCGTCGGCGCGTTCTTTGCTTTGCAAATTGTGGGTGCTTCCGCCGCCGGATGATGAACTCGAAGAAGAGCTTTTTTCACCTGAGCCTTCTTCTTCATCGTCAGACTTATCCTCGTCACCATCGCGATAAGCTTTTTTGAAGTCTTTAGCCAAAAGACTTTGCAAGGCCTCTGCGTTTTTGGATGCCTTGCCTTCATGGGTTTGTGGGATGCGATCAATACCTTGATCTTCGAGCGAACGGCGGTCGATCTTTGCATCTGGAAACCCTGCGCGTTCCAGCGCATCATTCGCAAGCGTTTCCCACACTTCGCGAATGATCTCGATTTCTTGAGGGCCACTGATCTTATCATCAAGAATTCGAGTTTTTGCGCCAAGCCCATCTTTTGTGACCTCACGAGTCGTAAACAAAAGATGGGCATGGTGGTTGCGGGGGTCGTGGCCATCACCCACAACAGGGCTGTGAACGGCTACGTCCACAGCAACGCGATAGCGTTCAATGAGATACAGAGCCATATCACGGCTTAAAGCCTCGCGCTCTGTATCACTAAGCTCATGCGGTAAGGCTAGAATAACCTCACGCGCTACGCGGGAATTTTTACGGTTTTCGCTGGCTTCTGCCGCATTCCAAAGCTCGGCACGGGTTAAAAGGCTTTTCGGGGCACAAGGCGGCGCGAGAATAAACGTATCTGCCACGCCTGTACGTTTGTGATAGCGATGAATTCTGCCCGCGCGTTCATCCTTTAGGATTGAACCGGAGCGATAGGCGGCGGCTGCAACAGCCGAATGGCCTTCGCTTCTCGAAAAGACTTTTAGCGAGCAATGATAAATTGCCATTACGCAGTAATCCCCGTGCCGTTTTTAGCGCTGCAAACGAAGTTTGCGTAAGTGCGCTATTAACATCC
>CAYGSA010000120.1:0-4206 GCA_964352375.1 uncultured Micavibrio sp. | reverse complement strand
GAATGATGGGCTTGATGGCCCGAAGACACAGGCTGGATTTGCGAGCCTTGTGGAACAAGCGGGTGACCGGAGTAAAGTTGCTGAATTTCTCAGAGAACAAGGCATAGATGCTACGAAGGTCTTGCTGATTACAGAATCCTTGAATCAATATGTTCCTTCTGTGCAGGCTGCCGGGTATGATGCGGATGTTGAGACTATTCAACGTGTGATGATGGCAGAACCTGATAAAGCTGGCCTTACTGATGCTGGCGTTAGTTCATATATGGGGTCACGCGAAGCCCGTGATGTTGCCGATGGTCGAATGGGCGAACTCACAGGACAAGGCATTCAGGCGATGATGCTTGCGAATGGAGCAGACGGCCCAGATTTAACTCCTTCTAACATTAATATAGTCGTGGAAACCCTTGAATCTAAAGGCGTTGATGTTTCCGGGCTTTCAGATGCGTTGAAAGGGATAGCAGGTAATGCTGAAATTAACGCTGTTTATGCGCAAACACTTGAGCTTGCGCCTGTTGAAGTCCAAGTTGCTGACGGTGCCGTGCCCAGAACAGATGCTGCGGCTATTGCAGCGATTGAACAAGCCCTTGCCGATGCGCAAGTCCCCAGCGTTGCAGATGAGGTTGATGCGGCGACTTCTGCTTTACAGCAAGCTGAAACTATTGAGGGAGCGCAGCTTGCTTCTTTGGGTGAGAGTCCAACGGGCGTGGCTGATAACTTTGGGCTGAAGACGAATGGCCATCTTAATGTTGTGAGAATGGATGCGGGCGAGATAAGTGCATTGCAAGACGGTGTGATGCAAAGCCGTCCTGATGTTTCTATTCTGACTTTGAACACTCATGCGCGTAAAGCTTATGAAGCTATTCCAGCTGTGGCTGAACGCGAGGCACTTCTTAATGAGCAGCTCTCTGAGACTACTCCTGAACGAAATGATGCCGTTCTCGCTGCACAAGATGCTGCTTTAAGCGAGGCACGTACGGCACTCGGTGCGTTTGATGAATCTCTTAGAAATGAGGATTTAGGTGACTTTACTGTTAATGTCACGACAGGGCGCAATGGACGTGAAGAAACGCATGAAGTTCCTTTTTCCGGTTCTCTCGCTGAATTTGAAGAGAAATTTGGTGATGGCGGAATCATTGATATAACCCAACGTGGTGAAGACGGGCTTCGTCCACAGATTGAAGCAGCTTATGCCGCACTTGAAGCGAATACTGCTGATGAGCGTGCCGCTCTCGTTGCTGATGTTGATAATGCAAAGGATATGTATTCAGATTATCTTGATGCAAATCGTGAGCGCGGGCAGCAAATCGCCTCGCTTGAAGGACAAATTGCAGATACTGAAGTTACGTTTCTTGTTCCAGCAGGTGCCGATCTTGATCAAGTCACAAAACTTGTGACCGATGCGGGCGGTACACTTGAATGTGTTGCTGATCCGAACGCGGCACCCGTTGATGCGGTTCCTGGTACTATTACGCCCAAAGATGCTCCTGATATGTTGGCTGATAATCCAGCGGCTGAAGGTGATGCGCCTCAGATGGCGGAGGATACGACTGCTACGCCTGCTGGTGAGATGCAAGCGCTTAATACTTATGGCATGGGCGGTGGTTCTCGCTTTAGCTAAACATACATCCGTTTATAACGATTTCCTAAAGACGTGAGAATTTCATACGGTATGGTTCTCGCGTCTTTTGCTATTTGGTCGAGGGATTGGTTTTCGCCGATGACCTCTAGCATATCACCCGCCTTTGGGTATTCCCTTTCGGGCACGTCCGATAAATCGCAAATGATTGTGTCCATTGAGACATTTCCGCGGATGGGAAGTCTGTGCCCTTTCCAATAGAGCGCGCCGTTGTTGCTTAATGTGCGCGGTAGACCGTCGGCGTAGCCCGCACTGATGGTTGCAAGCATGGTGTCTTTGTCAAACGTGTAGGTTTCGTTATAGCCTGCGGCCTCGCCTGATTTGACGCTGCGGATTTGTAAAACGGGGACGGACAGGCTGATGACAGGTTTCATGGCTTTGCCAGATCCATAGAGCGCGATGCCGGGGCGTGCGAGATCAAAGCGATAATCAGTACCTAAAAATATTCCGTGCGAATTGGCTAAGGATGCTTTTGTGTTGGGTAATTGTTTGCGGATGGCCTTGAACGATTCCAACTGGCGCGGGTTTGATAGGTTTTCGAGTTCTTCTGAGGATGTTAGGTGGCTCATGATGAAATGCAAATGGATGCCGTTTAGGTCAGGTGTTTCTTCGGCGCGCAGGCCTAATCTGCTCATACCTGTGTCAAAGTGCAGAATGGCTTCGCCGCCGCCTGAGTTTTGGAAGGCTTTTATGCTTTCTGCGGAATTCAAGACGGGAATGAGGGTGTAGGCTTTATATGTTTTTGCGTTTTCGGGCCAGAAGCCGTTGAGGATGTAAATATGGCTTTGGGGTAAAAACCGTCTGATTTCAACGCCTTCTTCGAGTGTTGCGACGAAGAACGTGCGCGCGCCTGCCTCGAATAATACTGGCACAGCCTTTGACACGCCAATGCCGTAGGCGTTTGCCTTGACGACCGCCGCAGTTTCGCATGATGTGCCGCAGAGCGTATTCAGGGTTTTGTAATTGTCCTGAAGTGCCTTCAGGTTGATGGTTAGCTCACCCCTCATGAGTGGATTTCGTCGAGATCACTAAAGCGGGTGACATGGCCGTCGAAATGCATGCGTACTGTGCCGATGGGGCCGTGACGGGCTTTGGCGACGATGCATTCACCGATGTTCAGGGCGCGTTCGCAGCGCTCTTGCCATTGCATGTGATCTTGCGATCCGATTTCTGGTTCGGCGCGGTGAAGGTAATATTCCTCACGGTAGACGAACATAACAACGTCGGCATCTTGCTCGATTGATCCTGACTCACGCAAGTCGGATAGCATTGGGCGTTTATCAGGGCGCTGTTCGACGGCCCGAGAGAGCTGTGATAGGGCGAGGACAGGGATGTGGAGTTCTTTTGCGATTGCCTTGAGGCCACGCGTGATTTCGGAGACTTCTTGCACACGATTTGCTTCGGATTGACGGGAGCCTGTACCGCGGAGAAGTTGCAAGTAATCAACGATGAGCATATCAAGGCCGTGCTGACGTTTGAGCCTGCGAGCACGCGTTCTGACAGCGCCAATTGTGAGGGATGGGGTATCATCGATGTAAAGTGGGACCTGGCTGAGCTTTTGGCTGGCCTTTACGAAGCTTTGGAAATCTTCTTGTTTAATATCACCCTGTTTGATCGCGTGGCCTGAGATGTTCGCGCAATCGGCGAGAATTCTGGTCGCGAGTTGGTCTGATGACATTTCAAGGGAGAAAAACCCAACGCGTGCGCCCTCTTTGCCGCCTGTTTCGGCGTAGGTGCGGGCGGTATTGTAGGCAATGTTTGTGGCAAGCGCGGTTTTACCCATGGATGGTCGGCCTGCGAGGATGAGCAAGTCAGACGGGTGGAAGCCGCCGAGCTGTTTGTCCATATCGCGCAGGCCTGTTGTTGCGCCTGTAACATGACCTTTGGTTTTGAAGGCTTTTTCCGCGACTTCAATAGAGACAAGCACAGAGTCGCGGAGTGATTTGAACCCGCCCTTTGTTTCGCCGCTTTCGGCAAGAGCAAACAGGCGTGATTCAGCTTCTTCGATGGTGTCGGTCGCGTTTGAATCCAGCGTGTGTTCGTGCGCATCGTTGACCATATCTTCACCGACATTAATCAATTCTCGGCGCATGAAGAGTTCGTAGATTGTTTCGGCGTAATCGCGGGTGTTGATGACGCTGATGATGGAGCCTGCGAGATCAGCAAGATACCCTGCTCCGCCCAAATCGCTCAGGTCTTCGTCTTTTTCGAAATAGCTTTTGAGGGTGACCGGTGAGGCCGTTTGGCCGCGATCAACAAATTGGCTGAGGGCTGTGAATATTCTTTGGTGGACGGGTAGAAAAAAATGCTCGGGCCTCAGAAGATCACCGATTCTTTCGTAGGCGCGGTTGTCAACCAACAACGCGCCCAGCAGCCCCTGCTCCGCCTCTTGGTTGTGCGGTAACACGCGGTAATGCGGGTTGTCCGATTGCTCCGGCGCTTGCGCTTGATTGCTCGTGATTTGGTCAAATAGTGCATCTGTACTCATGCAGGGAGCGTAGCAGAGGTGGCGGATTTAAAGCTATATTTTTGAATTTATATATTGTGAATAACGGGGATAGAACTCATTT
>CAYGSA010000119.1:0-4215 GCA_964352375.1 uncultured Micavibrio sp. | reverse complement strand
TTCTAGCGTTTGGAATGACCTTTGTATAAACCTTTCCTCCGCGCTCTAGAATACCAAACACTGGCACTTTTCCTGCTGCGCCACGTCCACGTTTCCTTTGCGAAAACCGCCAAAATAACTTTCATCAACCTCTATTTCACCAGAAAATTGCCACTCTTCTTCAATTTGATAAGCAATAATTTGGCGCAAACGGTGATAAAATTGACGCGCTGTGTTCCGATTGACGCCGACTAAATCACACGCTGTTCTGGCTGGTGTGCCCGCAACAAAGTGTTCTAGCAGCTTGTTTGTCTGAAAATGCGTTAATTTTGAGTGCTTTAGCTTCATTGTACCAACATAAATGTTTTAAACATCTATGCCAGCCCCATAGATTATTATGGACAATCTCCACCCAAACGAATTTCACTAGAACTCTGCCCCGCCTCATGGTACACAATCTTAAATGATCGCAGCCTACTCAAGTTAAAGTGTTTAATTTTGGCTCTACTGCAGGAACAAGCGACGCAGAATAGATATCTATTTTAGGCGTGCAGTGACAGACTGTAGCGCCAAAAGGAAACAACTTTATGCCATACCTCGACTGGACGATCTTCCTGATTGCTGTCCCTTTGCTCATCGCCATAGACCTCAAGCTGTTTAACAAAGGCGGCGATAACGTCATCGGCTTCCGCCAAAGCATGATCTTAAGCGCATGGTACATCGTTGCCGGCCTTGCCTTCGGCCTCGTCGTCTGGGCAGATTTAGGCCCCGAAAAAGCCGCACAATATTACACAACTTACGTCATCGAAAAAAGCCTCTCACTCGATAACCTGTTCGTTATATCCTTGATTTTTACGGCCTTCGCCATCCCCCGCGAATACCAACACCGCGTCTTGATATGGGGAATTATCGGCGTGATCGTGTTGCGCGGAATTATGATTGGCGCAGGTGCGGCAATCGTCCACCAATTCGAATGGGTCCTGTTCATCTTCGCTGCAATTCTGATCTATACGGGTATAAAAATGATGTTCTTCAACGAAGAGGAGGCGGCCGAAAATTTCGAGGAAAAACCTCTCGTCATTTTCCTAAAAAAGAGATTCCCCTTCACAACAAAAATTCACGGAAACAAATTCTGGGTACGCCGCAAAAAACTTGCAGAAGACGAAGCAAAAGACGTCAAAGGTAAATCTGTTTTCGTTGCAACGCCGCTCTTCCTCGCACTCGTCGTCATTGAAATCAGCGACGTGGTGTTCGCCGTCGACTCCATCCCCGCCGCGCTCGCCATCACAACCGACCCCTTCATCGTCTACACCAGTAACATCTTCGCTGTTCTGGGCCTGCGCGCATTGTTCTTCGCGGTCGAAAACGTCATAGAGCGCTTCCACCACGTCAAGTACGCAATCTCTTTCGTTCTGGCTTTCATTGGCCTCAAAGTCTTCTATAACGGCTTCAGCGGATATCACATCGATCCAAGCGTCTCATTGACCATCACCATCGGCGCGCTCGCCATAGGGTTTGTATATTCTTGGATGAAAACGAGAGAGCAAAACTAAAATTGACATAAAAAATTGCCCTGTAAATTCGCCTCATATTGACACATCAACAACAAACGCACATAATGTTAAAATGTTAATGTTTATTCTCATCTGCACAGGAATTCTTCTCGCCCCGGGGCCAATGACCATGTTCATCATGGGCTACGCGGCGCGGTTCGGCCTGTTCAAAAGCACCTTCTCCATCCTCGGTGCAAGCGCAGCGTACCTCATTCTGATCGTCCTCGCCGCCATCGGTGTTGGCGCAATCGTCCAACAATCGCTCATCCTGTTTTCAATCATCAAATGGACAGGCGTCATATACCTAATGTATCTGGCCTATAAGCAATGGAACACACCCTTCGATATCGTCATCAATGACGACATCAAAGAAGAGCCCATCCTAAAATCATTTATAAAGGGCTTCATTGTCGGCGGCACAAACCCAAAGGCCATCATCATGTTCCTTTCGGTCTTCCCGCAATTCATTGATCCAACCTCAAGCAGCTTGCTCACAGAATATCTATTCCTCGGCGCAATCTTTATCCCGATTCAAATCATCACAACATTGGCTTATGCTGTTCTGGGGTTCGGTGCAGTGGTCTGGTTGAAAAACACAGTCTGGGGACGCTTACAGCCCAAAGCCTCCGCGCTCATCCTTGCCATCGCATCGCTATGGCTCGCGCTAGGCACATCCCGCCAACACATTTAAAAACACACTATGCATATTGCAAATCTCTCAAATTTCAAACATCACAAAGATCAGCACCTCCTAAGATATCAAGCAATCGTATATAAAATTATATTAATTTTATGCCTCATCACACTAATTTTTGGCGCAACGATTTTATACATTTCTGTAACTATAGAAGACATAAAATCCGTTCTAATCGAACCTGATATCATGTCTTTAGGACTACTATCAGCAGTAATAATAACTGTTCTCTCTTTATCCTTAGCGGTATTAATAATACCCAAATATATAAAATCGTGTTCTCACAAGCACGCTTGGTACCTATGTTTTCAACCAGAGACAATAAGCATAAACGTCAGACACTGCAGGTATTTAAACAAACTCTCCAGCCATGACAAAACATGCGTGATCATAAATAAAAATAATATCGACTGGATTCGCAAAGCACTCCCTCAAACATTGGGAACAAGGAACTATGATCCATACTATATCGAAATTAAACTTCAAAAAGATGATTGGGAAAACGTCAAAAAGATAATTCAACGCGAACAAGAAGAAATGCGGAGAATCAAAGCAAACAATAACGATTTTATCTTCACTTTGTGTGACGAGCAAATTTTACGCACAAGAACAGATATATGCTACTGGCCAGAAAATGTTACAAAGCTATGGAAAGATTTCGAATACACAATCTCTAAAGATTATAGAATCCCCTTATCAAAACTAATGTAAAAGATATTAAATCTTCTCAATCACGGCATTGTTGTTCGTGTAAACACAAATATCGGCTGCAATTTTCAAGGCTTTGGTCGCTATTTCTTCCGCCGTAAGGTCTTGATCATAAAGTGCACGCGCCGCGGCCAGAGCGTAATTCCCGCCCGATCCAATACCAATCACGCCGTCTTGTGGGTCAACAACATCGCCGTTACCCGTCAAAATCAACGACGTATCCTTATCTGCAACCGCCATCAGCGCCTCTAGTTTCCGCAAATACTTATCCGTGCGCCAATCTTTCGCCAGCTCCACGCAGGCGCGCGTCAATTGCCCGGGGTGCGCTTCTAGCTTCGCCTCTAAACGCTCAAACAACGTAAATGCATCGGCGGTCGATCCCGCAAAGCCCGCAATAATATCATCATCACGCCCAAGGCGGCGCACTTTGCGGGCATTCGCCTTCAAAACTGTGTCCCCCATGGACACTTGCCCATCGCCAACAATGACAACGTCCGTCCCCTTGCGCACTGAAATAATTGTCGTCCCGCGCCATTTCTGCGCATCTGCATAATCATGTATATCGTAAGTCATGCATAAGGTATGAAAGATCGCGCCCATGCTGTCAATCTTAGAATATTGATAACCTTTATAAATTAAGATATGGTACTGAAAAAAAATTAAGAGTTATCATCATGACATACCGCACCGCTAAAATCTCCCGCAAAACCAACGAAACCTCCGTCGAGGTTGCGATCAATCTTGATGGCGAAGGAAAATACAGCGTCAGCACAGGAATCGGCTTTTTCGATCACATGCTAGAGCAGCTCGCGAAACATTCTCTTATTGATATGACAATCAAAACCGACGGAGACCTCCACATTGACGGTCACCACACCGCCGAAGACACAGGCATCGCCCTCGGCCAAGCCTTGAAAGATGCTATTGGCGACAAAGTTGGCATTAAACGCTACGGGCACTTTGATTTGGTCATGGACGAAGCCCGCACCTCTGCCGCTCTCGATTTTTCCGGCCGCGCCCACCTTGTCTGGGACGTACCATTCACAATTGATCGCCTTGGCGAAATGGACACGGAGCTATTTCAGGAATTCTTTCAGGCGCTCGTCGGAACCTCTGGCCTAACGCTCCACGTGACAAAACTGGCGGGAACAAACAACCACCACATCATCGAAAGCGCCTTCAAAGCCGTCGCAAAATCCCTGCGCATGGCCACAGAACCCGACCCCCGCATGGAAGGCAAACTGCCAAGCACAAAGGGCGCGCTTTAAACAACATACCGAA
>CAYGSA010000118.1:0-4229 GCA_964352375.1 uncultured Micavibrio sp. | reverse complement strand
AAGGAGATCACCCATGGCTTTATCCGATATCGCCCTGTGCGCGCGCGCACTCATCAAAATAGGCGCAAGCCCAATCCAAAGCTTCACCGACGGCACCGCCGAAAGCGAAATCGCAGGCGCGCTGTACGAACACTCCCGCGACGCACTCTTATCCGCTTACCCCTGGAGCTTCGCCACCGCGCAAGTGCAGTTGAATCAGCTCGCCCAAGCCCCAATGGCCGATTATCAATATGCCTATGCATTGCCCAATGATTTCCTCCGTAGCTTAAGCGCTGGCGGAGCGGGCAGGGGACGCGGCCTGAATTATCGCTTGACCGGCGGCGTTCTGCAGACCAACGCGCCAGAAGTCATTCTAACCTACATTTTTCGCCCCGATGAACAGGCCTTCCCCCCATATTTCGACCAGGCCCTGATCGCGCGCCTCGCGGGGGAGTTTACAATTCCTGTCACGGAAAATACCTCACGCTCGGAAACCATGCTGACCATCGCCGAGCGAGAATACCAACGCGCCCGCCAAATCGACGCGCAACAAGACACCCCCAACCGCATCGAGGACTTCACCCTCGTCGATGTCAGAGATTAACGCCATGTATGAAGACAAAAACCCATTCCGCACCCCCGATTTCAACCCAAACCTATCCATAGGCTTCGGAACCGGAATTAGCAATCGCGCCGAACTGAAAGAAGCCGAAGAAAAACAACGCAACCGCGGTGTATTCAACATTCCCAATCCGCGGGAATCCGTATTGATCACCAACTTTAAGGACAAAGATCAACCGGATGAGAATGGATTCATTACGAGCGAAAACGGCCTGCGTATTAATCCAAAGAAAATCATGGAGCGTTTTGCTGAAGAAGAGAAGAAAGAGAAAGCCGTTGCACAAACCCCGCCCATCCCGCGGCGCAAGCCGCTCGACTCGCCCTTCCGTCACCCAATCTTAAAGGACGAAGACAACCAAAAAGTGCTCGCCGAAGTGATAGAAGAAGAAGGCAAACCGGATAAAAACAACTTCATGTTCAAAGATACAGCCGAGAACGGTGGTAAGGTCACGGTCGCGGGCGGTATTCTCCTGAACACGGTCGAGGATGCAAAAAACCTGCCCTTCACTGTGCCTGATGGTCAAGGTGGTCGCCGCCGCGCCACCGAAACCGAAATCGAGCGCGCCTTCAGAAAAGTTCTGGCAATCCAACAGCCCAACACAGGCAGAAAACACACCGCCGATAAATTTGATCCTAAAGCTGGTGACTTAGCAAAAAAGCACGGCTTAGACGATTTGGAGCTCCCACCGGAAATCGCAAAGCGCGCCTTTAATGAAAAAGTCCGCGAAAGCGTACATGAGCTGCGTCGCAAATTCCCGGAATTTGATGATTTCCCAAGCGGATCAAAGCGCGCTTTATTGGATATGGAATTCAATATGGGCATCCGCTTCCATGACGGGTCTAATAAAAAACTGCAGGGCACAGGTTGGCCGAATCTATTCAAAGCGATTGGCGCTCGAGATTGGAAACGCGCCGCCAATGAATCGCGCCGTGATCCAAAAGAACACCCCGGCATGGTTCATCGCAACGACCGAACAAAGAAAAAGTTTTTAGAGGCTCTGGAAGAATGGCGTTAATATTTTATCCTTGAATATGTGTAACTAAATTGCTTAAACGCATCTTTGTCTATCAGTTTGAGTTGAGGGTTAGGGCATTGATTCTCTGTAATGGCCTTGTGATGAGCTTGTGCAGGAGAGGTCCAATCTTCTTCATTTAATTCACATTCATCAATATGCGTAGTCCGTAAATCAGTGAAACCAGGGTAAGGATTGCGAATGATAAAACTGACATAAGCATATCTAGGCTCTGAAAAATCAGAATCAGGATCAAGGTCAAAATCGTCGATTGTCTGCTGCGCCCATTCTTCAGTGTAATATTTCTTCGTGATCAGGTAAACATGGGTTTCATCCAAGTGAATGACTTTATAATGCTCAATATAGCGCGTATGCAGCGCTTCAGGCGGAACATTTAAACGAGAGTAATAATCCTCATCGCTTTTGTGAATGATAACGCCGGGCTGTATGTCAATGCCAACCCCTGCAAGCGTTTTGGTATAAGGCGGCCAATAGCCCAGATATTTCTCCGGCATATCAAGATAGCCAAGGTCCCGCGGCTGATGCGCACAGGCGGCAAGAAGCAGGGCGGCAAGTAAAACAAAAACTCTCATATAGCCACACTAGCATAAATGGTAAAAATCACAAGCATTCTTGATGCTTGCTCGCATTCTATTAAAACAAACAAGGAACCCACTCAATGACCCGCATCAGAGACTTAAAAACAACATTCACGGCAGGCGAAGTATCCCGCGAGCTGCTCGGCCGCGGGGACTTACGCGCCTACGACAACGGCGCGCTCAGCCTCAAAAACGTCTTCATCAACCCGACAGGCGGCGTCACGCGGCGCTTCGGCCTGAGCTACATCGGCGCGGCCCCCGGCAACGGCAAGCTGATCGCGTTCGAATTCAACACGCAGCAAACCGCGCTGCTTGTCATCACCGACGCGCAAATCGACGTCTATTCTGGCGGCGTATTAGAGGCCACATTAACTGCCCCATGGACAGCCGAACAAATCAGCCAACTCGCATGGACACAAAGCGCGGACACATTGCTCATGGTGCATCCCGACGTCCCGCCAAAAAGACTCGTGCGTTCAACCGGTGGGGTCTGGAGCCTCTCGGACTGGGAATTTTTCACCGACCAAAACATCATCTTTCACCCGTATTTCAAATTCGCAGGCAGCGCCGTCACCCTGACCCCAAGCGCAACAACAGGCATAATAACCCTCACAGCATCGGCAAATATCTTCCAGCTTGGCCATGAGGGAACGCGGCTGCGCGTACGCGGCATCGACGTAGAGATCACGGATTTCGACTCGCCAACCGTGGTCACAGGAACCGTCATCCCCAAACCAAATCCCGATTACGATGCGTCCGTATCGGGCAGCGTAGAGTTCCTTAATATCCCCGACACAAACGCAACCATCGACTGGTTCGAGCAAGCCTACAGCCCCGTGCGCGGATATCCCGTCACAGTGGCCTTCCACCAGGATCGCCTCGTCATCGGCGGCAGCCGCGATCTGCCCAACCGCCTCTGGTTCTCAAAATCCGGCGATTTGTTCAACTTCGACCTTGGCGATGGGTTCGACGACGAAGCCATCGAATTCGCCATTCTGTCCGATCAGGTCAACGCCATCCGCGGCATATTCTCCTCACGGCACTTGCAAATTTTCACATCAGGCGCGGAATGGCAAGTCACAGGTGACCCCCTGACGCCCGTATCGGTGCAGATCCGCCGTCAAACCCGCATCGGCTCGCGTATTGACCGCTATATCCCGCCTATAAACGTGGACGGCGCAACATTTTATATGGCGCGTAGCGGCACGGAAATTCATGAATTCCTGTTCACAGACCTCGAACAAGCCTATAATTCAAACGACCTCGCGCTGCTCTCCCGCCAAACAATCGGCACGCCTATAGACCAAGATTATGACCAAAAAAACCGCCTGTTATTCGTGGTGCGAGAGGACGGAAAATTCGCAACGCTCACCGTATTCCGCGCCGAACAAATCAGCGCATGGACGCAGCACGAAACAAACGGCAACGTCAAATCCGTCAGCGTCGTAGGCGATGAGGTCTATATGCTGATAGAGCGCGGCGGCGCATATTTCATCGAACTGTTCGACCAAACCCTAAACCTTGATGCCGCCCTCTCAGGGGAGGTCAGCGCCCCCGCCAGCCTCTGGAGCGGCCTTGACCACCTCGAAGGGCAAACCGTCTCCATCGTCGCAGATGGTATCGTTCAGGCCGACCAAATGGTGCAAAACGGCATGATCACCCTGACCCAGCCCGCAAGCACGGTCGAAATCGGGCTGGCCTATACGCACATCATCGTGCCCCTGCCGCCCAATGAATCGGGCAGCGTCGGACCGGGAAGAAAGCTCCGTCTGATCGAAGCCATATACCGCCTGCAAGACACCGCCGCCCTCAGGCTCGATGTCGGCAGAGGGCTGAACGATATTGCTCTGCGCGATTTCGACGAAACCCCGATCCTCGACGCCCCAACCCCCCTCATCAGCGCCGACATCCGCGTCCGCGCCCTCGGCTGGCAAGAGGAGGGCACAAAACCCCTCTGGCGCATCGAACAATCCACCCCGCTGCCCTTCACGCTGCTCTCCGTCGCGATGGAGCTGAA
>CAYGSA010000117.1:0-4291 GCA_964352375.1 uncultured Micavibrio sp. | reverse complement strand
ATTATCGAAGACCGCCTTGCGCTGTTTGAAGGTGCGGAGCGCAGCATTATGTTCTCTAGCGGGATGGGCGCGATTAGCTCTGTGTTGCTTTCTTATCTGCGTCCTGGTGATGTTTTGCTTCAAAGCGCCCCGCTCTATGGTGGTACGGAGACACTAATCCGTAAGTTCTTACCTGAGTTTGGCATTAAGACCGCCGATTTTGTTGATGGGTTGGATGAAGAGCGCATGATGCAATCTTGTCGTGACGCGGTGAAAGAAGGCCGTCTTGCGATGATCTTTATTGAAACGCCGTCTAACCCAACGAATTCTATGGTTGATTTTGAAGCGCTGGTTCGATGTGTTGAGCAAATAGAAAAGGAAACAGGCCACCGCCCTCTTACGGTGTGTGATAACACAATGCTTGGCCCTGTGTGCCAGCAAGTTGTTCCGCAAGGCATTGATGTCGCGCTCTATTCTGTGACGAAATATATTGGCGGGCACAGTGATTTGGTTGCGGGCGCAGTCTGTGGATCGCGTGATGCGCTCAAGCCTATTCGTGCGCTGCGTGGGGCGATGGGATTAAATCTTGATCCGCATACAAGTTGGATGATTTCACGCTCGCTTGAAACTTTGGCAATCCGTATGGAACGCGCGGTTGAATCGGGGCGTAAAGTTGCGCAGTGGGTTGCAGATAACCCGTATATTGATGCGGTGATGCATCATCCTGATTTTATTGAAGATCCAAAATATAAGGCTGTGTATGAGCGTCAATGCTCTGGCCCTGGTTCGACGTTTTCATTTACCTTGGATGCGAGTAAAGACGAGGTGTTCCGTGTTATCAACGCACTGACGATTTTTAAATCTGCGGTTTCTCTTGGCGGAAGTGAAAGCCTTGTATGCCATCCGGCGAGTACGACGCACTCTGGTGTTTCACCTGAACTGCGTGAAATTTCCGGTGTTACGGATGGTTTGCTGCGTCTGTCGATCGGCCTTGAAAGCCCTGATGATTTGATTGTTGATTTGGATAACGCGTTTAAATCAGTATTTGCACTTGATCAAAACCGTAAAAGTGCATGAATATCGAAGATAAAATCATTGCCCGAAATGAACGCGTCGAAGCCGATAAGGCTTGGGAGATATCATTGACGCGGCGCGGTTTGATTGCAGCGGTCACATATCTGGTTGTTGGGTTTTATCTTAGTTTTCTGAATGTTGAGTATGCATGGCTGCATGCTCTTGTGCCTCCTATGGCGTATATGCTATCAACGCTGTCATTAGGAATTGTGAAGTCGGTCTGGATTGAACGCGCTTATAGAAAGAAGGAATAAAACATGTCTAAAGGTAAAATCGTACTCGCCTATTCTGGCGGATTGGATACGTCGGTCATTTTGAAATGGTTTATTGAAGAAGGATACGAGGTTATTGCCTATATTGCAGATGTTGGGCAAGAGGAAGATTTCGAAGCGGCGCGTGAAAAAGCGACGAAGCTTGGCGCGACCAAGGTGTTTGTTGAAGACCTTAAAGAAGAGTTTGTTCGGGATTACATTTTTACCGCAGTTAAATCGCAGGCGATTTATGAGGGGCGCTATTTGCTCGGTACGTCTGTGGCGCGGCCGATTATTGCGAAACGCCAGATTGAGATCGCTCAAGCGGAGGGTGCGGAATATGTTTCGCACGGCGCGACGGGTAAGGGAAATGATCAGGTGCGTTTCGAGCTTTCTTATTACGCGCTGCAGCCTGATATAAAGGTTCTTGCGCCTTGGAAGATGGATGAATTTCTAACCCGCTTTGAGGGGCGTAATGATATGCTGAATTATGCCGATCAGTATGGTATTCCTGTGGTCGCAACGCGCAAGAAACCCTATTCCGAAGATGATAACATGCTGCATATTAGTCATGAGGCCGGGGTTCTTGAAGACCCTTCTGCTGCTGCGACTGAGGATGTCTACTCGCGCACAAACAGTATCATAGATACGCCCGATGAGCGTGAAATTATAACGATTGATTTTGAGCACGGCATTCCTGTTAAAGTGACGAATGGTAAAAAAACTGTTGAGGGCGCGGTTGAGCTGTTTGCTTATCTGAATGAACTTGGAACAAAGCACGGTATTGGACGCCTAGATATGGTTGAGAACCGTTTTGTCGGCATTAAGTCACGCGGTGTTTATGAAACTCCGGGTGGAGAAATTTTGTACAAAGCGCACCGCGACCTTGAAGGTTTAACGCTTGATCGTGAAGTGATGAAGCTTCGTGATCAGATGTCCTTGAAAGTGGCTGAGTTGATTTATAATGGGTTCTGGTTCTCGCCTGAATTTGACCTGTTGATGACATTTATGGATAAGGCGCAAGAGACAAATACAGGCTCTGTTGATATTCAGCTGTATAAAGGCTGTGCCTACCCTGTTTCGCGTAAAAGCCCGCAGGCGCTTTATGACCCTGCGCAGTCTTCGATGGATATTGAGGGAGGATATGATCAGAAGGATGCCGATGGATTTATCAAAATCAATGCTGTGCGTTTGAAGAACAATACACGGGTTTTGAAAGAGGCTAATACAAATGCTAATAAGTCTATTTGGCGCAGCTACTTAGGATAAATCATGACTCGATTTACAGCCAATGTATCTAACGTCAAGGATGGTGTGACGCATCTTGTCTTGGAATTTGATGCGCCATCTGATGGTTGGTTTTTGTATGGGCATGCCTCGGCTAACGAGGCGCCAACGGTTGAGCTCTGGCATATGAGCAAAAACGATGCACAAGAGCAGGCCTTGGCAGATTACAGCATCTCCTCTCATGATTGGGAGGGCGAAGACGAGAGTGATGATACCCCTACGCGCGATGTGAACGGAACTGTGCTCCAGAATGGGGATGATGTGGCATTAATTAAAGACCTTGATGTAAAGGGCTCTGGCGGGGCGACGATTAAGCGCGGAACGACGGTTAAGAATATTACTTTGACATCGAACCCTGAAGAGATAGATTGTCGCACGAAAGAGGTCAAAGGCCTTGTGCTGAAAAGCTGTTTTGTGAGGAAGTTGTAGGGAAGACTTTTAAGATAATGATGTATCTTAGCGTTTCGGTTGCTTTGGATCTTTCTGTTCACTATGTTTTGACGCCAAAGCAGCCATAAACCTTATGTATCCCAAACTTTAAGAGACATCATGCCCATTGTCATAGTCTTCTTGCATGGCGCCATGGATATTTCTCACGCCATCTGCTCGCAGTTCGGCTAACCTTCGAGATGCGATATCAACATTGTTGATAATTTGGCTGTTTCGTTCTCTTCTATCAGAGTTTTCTTCAATGATTTTTTCCGGTGCTATGTATCCAGAAGAGTCCAATAAAGGATTTAGCCACAAGGGTGTCGATTGCATTCTCGTTTCAGGATTACCCCTGATTTGTGTGAGCATGTTATCTTCCCTGACCCTATTCAGCCATGCTTCTATGACCGCTTGTTCTGCTTCCTCATTTGCTCCCATAGGCATATCAACATAAACCTGATCCGCTGTTTCAAACTGTTCGCCTATTCTTCTAAAGCCTACAAATGATATGCTGGATCTTACTTTTCCTTCGGATTTCATCTTTGCCAATTGGTCTTGTATTGACATTAATGTCTTACGATCAGGGTGTGTGATCGTAAGATAGCGACCTTTTTCGCCTTTTTTCTTACTTGGATCCTGTTTGTTTTCAATTAGGCTTATCATTTGTTTGGACAGTTCGCCTAATAATCCGTTTTTGCCGACACTTGCGACAAGCAGAACTGAATCACCCTTTTTTTGGCCTGATAAATCTCTGGCCGTGGTCGTATGCTTCAGAGTTTTTAAACCAGCTGCGACTTCCTCTTGTATATATTTCAGATCTTTTTTTAAATCGGCCACAAACGTTTCAAATGCATTTGCTTCTCTGGGGTGCTCTTCAAGAAATACGCGCCAGCCATCATGAAATTGGCTTTTTATATGGGTTTCACCTAAACGCCTGCTTCGAAAGCCCGATACGGTGTCGAGTAAAAACTTATAGCCTTCTGCTCCTCCCATGACTTTAACTTCATCCCCGCGCCCTTCAGGAAACGGAAAGTCTTCAAAATCATATGTGGATCCGTACCAAATTTGATCATCACAGCTCTCTGCAAACGGCACAGGATTGTCATCTCTCCAGTTTTTAACTTCTGTCGAGAAATATCGTGTATTGAAGCGCACGACGCATAAATTTTCTGCAGATACATTGTTATTCAAGTTTTCAACCCATTTTATTTTTTCTCATAATAATCTAGTTTTTTATGCTGGTCAAATCTAGATAATTGAAATAAAACAAA
>CAYGSA010000116.1:0-4296 GCA_964352375.1 uncultured Micavibrio sp. | reverse complement strand
AGCGCGAACGCAGCGGCACAGGCAGCGCCCTAAAAACCGCCATGCCCATGCTCGACGGATTTAAAGGTAACGTCTTGGTTCTGCTCGGTGATACACCGCTAATCTCTGGCGAAACGCTTAAAGGCTTGATCGCCAAAGGTTCAGAAATCGCCGTCCTTGGCGTGGAACTTGATAACCCCACGGGCTATGGAAGATTGCTTACTGACGCGGGCGGAACACTCACCGCCATCCGCGAAGAAAAAGACGCATCGCCTGAGGAGAAAAAAGTCAAAATCGTCAACACAGGCGCGTTCTGCCTGAACGCCGAGCGCCTCGATGGCTGGCTCGCGCAATTGTCCAATGACAACGCGCAAGGCGAATATTACATCACCGACCTGCCCGAAATCGCCGCAAAAGACGGCGTCAAAACCAGCATCTATGTCACGCATAACGTAAGTGAGGTCAAAGGCTGTAACACGCGCATCGACCTCGCGCATCTTGAACACACCGCGCAAGCCAAACGCCGCGAACACTTCCTCCTCAAGGGCGTACAAATCCAAGACCCAAGCACAGTTTATTTCCACCACGATACGCAAATCGCCGAAGGTGTCATCATCGAACCAAGCGTATTCTTCGGCGCAGGCGTAAAGATTGAACAGGGCGTTCACATCAAAGCCTTTTGCCACATCGAAGGCGCAAGCGTGGGGGCGGGCACAACGCTCGGCCCATTCGCAAGGCTCCGCCCAGGTACGGATATCGGCGAGGATGCGCGCATAGGAAACTTCGTAGAGATCAAAAAATCACGCATAGGCAACCGCAGCAAAGTCTCGCACTTCGGCTATGTCGGGGACACCACCATGGGCGAGGACGTCAATTTCGGCTGCGGCGCAGTGACGGTGAATTACGACGGTTACAACAAATTCGAAACCATCATCGAAGATAACGTCATGATCGGCAGCAACGCCAACCTCGTCGCCCCCGTAACCATCGAAGCAGGCGCCTTCATCGCCGCCGGATCAACCATCACCACCAACGTCCCCTCCGACGCCTTAGCTCTGGAACGTACCGACCTCCAAATCCGCGAAGGCTGGGCTTCCGCGCGTCGGAAAGACAAAGCCAAATAATTTGACATATCCTGATAAAGTCTTATAAAATAAATCTAATTAATAAGGGTGATACATAAATGTTTATGCAGATCTTAAAACGAGAAGAGTTAAAAGCAGCCGTAGACGCTGCAAAAAATCATGCGTTAGAGACTGGCGAAAGCCCAGAAATAAAAGCCCCAGAAGGATCGAGATATACTGATATACAATATCTCGATTGTTGTATGAGAACATCCACAGCATTTTTCTATGAAGCTTGGAAAAATAATATGGAAGAACTGGTACCATTGGCATCTGCTTTTTCGAAAGATGCAGCGGTTGCAAACATAGTAGAGTCTTTCTTCAAAGATGAATTTAAACCACGTGATATTAAAGTTTCACCAAATGTAGAAATGCATGAAGCGTTAATAGGAACTGAGGTTGACGAGGTATTACGTGAAACAGGCAAAGCACTCGCACACAACCTTCTAGCATTTATAATGATCGCAAGAGAAAACCCATCTTTTCTTGATGACGACGAACTTGAGTTTTTTCTTCCTCACATCATAGAAATCTTGGAAACAAAAGACCCTGTTTCTTTGAAAGAGTTAGGCAATAGCCACGAAGAAAACCTAATAAGGTTTTGTTGTTACATGGCACACACTTTATATGATCCAATAATATCACTACATGCTGCTATTGAACAAAAATATAAAGACGAATTTGGGGAGCCTTTAGACCAAGAAGCATTCGAGGACATCAGAAATACAATACGTGCATTTTTAATTAAAGTGGCTTCATCAGGCTATGAACATTCACATGAATATATACATAGCGCAATTAGGAATGATGAAACGATATCATTTAGTAATTCAGAGGATGGTGCTTTAAAGCTAAGCATAGAATTACCTGAGGAAATGCCAGAAAGACAAGCTGACCATGGTGTATGCCCTGCATTGGCAGGTAATGCATCAAATACAGTAACTGGCAGCGTATATTTCTTAACAGTTGATATGTATTTAGACGCAATAGAAGATACCTATGAACCAGTAGAAGCCTTTCGAGACAGCACTGTAGACTTAACTGTGGTATAATATACTTGCCTGAAACAATCCGTAAAACTTTGTGACTTCATTTTTTTCAGATTTCACTTATTGTCATTTCGAACGGCTCGTAAGAGACGGAGAAATCTTATCAAATCGCAACAGGTCAGATATCTCCGCTAAAACGTTCGAGATGACAAAAGGGTAAAGCTATGTGTGGAATATTCGGAATTATCGGCGAACAACAAGTCGCACCACTCCTCCTCGAAGGGCTAAAACGCCTTGAATATCGCGGCTATGACTCTTCTGGCATCGCGAGCCTCAGTAACGGCCACATAGACCGCCGCCGCGCCGAAGGCAAGCTGGTCAACCTCAAAGACAAAATCGACCAAGAGCCACTAGACGGCACCGTCGGCATCGGCCACACACGCTGGGCGACGCACGGTCTGCCAAACGAGCGCAACGCCCACCCGCACGCCACAGACAAAGTCGCCGTCGTGCATAACGGCATCATCGAAAACTACGCCAGCCTCAAGGCCGAGCTGATCGAGCTTGGCGCGAAATTCGACACACAAACCGACACCGAAGTCATCATCCACCTCGTCACCCATTATATGAATGAAGGGGAGAGCGCCGAAGACGCCGCCAATAAAACCATGGATCGCCTGGAAGGCGCATTCGCCCTTGTCATGATCTTCGCAGGTCACCACGATTTGATGATCGGATGCAGACAGGGAACGCCCCTCGCGCTGGGCTATGGTGACGGTGAAATGTTCGTAGCCTCTGACTCTTACGCTCTCGCACCGCTCACCAAGAAAATTTGCTTCCTCGAAGACGGTGACCGCGTGCGCGTGACCCGCGAAGAAGCCAGCATCTACGACCGCGATGGCAACCCCATAGAGCGCGCCATCCGCATCACAGAGCAATCAGGCGCCGCCACAGGAAAAGGCGAATACCGCCACTTCATGCTCAAGGAAATCTACGAGCAACCCGCCGTGATCGGCCAAACGCTCAACGCCTATGTGAATGCGGGAACGGGTAAAATCTCTATTCCCGAAGACGTGCTAAAATCCATCACCAACGCCCCGCGCTTAACATTAATCGCGTGCGGAACGGCTTATTACGCCTGCATGGTGGCAAAATACTGGTTCGAACAAATCGCCCGCATCCCCTGCGAAATCGACGTCGCCAGCGAATTCCGCTACCGCGAAGCACCCATGCCGGATGGCGGCGTCGCTTTGTTCATCTCGCAATCAGGTGAAACCCTCGACACGCTTGAGGCGCTCCGATATTGCAAGCGTCAAAACCAAACCATCCTCTCCATCGTCAACACCATCGAAAGCACGATAGAGCGCGAATCCGACCATGTGCTGCGAACCCTCGCAGGCCCCGAAATCGGCGTGGCCTCAACCAAGGCCTTCACCACGCAATTAACAACGCTCGCCTGTTTAGCGCTCGCCGCGGCGCGCAGCAAAGGCGCAATCGATGAAAGCGCCGAGCACGAGCTAGCGGACGCGCTCCGTCATATCCCAACCATCGCCGCAGACATCCTCAGCCATGATGAAGAAATCCTCGCCATCGCAAAAGACGTCGCCGAAGCCCGCGATGTTTTATATTTGGGGCGCGGCAGTCTCTACCCAATCGCCCTCGAAGGCGCGTTAAAGCTCAAGGAAATTTCCTACATCCACGCCGAAGGGTACGCCTCGGGTGAGATGAAACACGGGCCGATCGCTCTGGTCGATGACAGCGTCCCCGTGGTTGCCATCGCCCCGGAAAACGACCCGATGTTCGAAAAAAACGTGTCTAACATTCAAGAAACCGTCGCACGCGGCGGCAAGATATTCCTCATCTCAGATCTCAAAGGCGCAGAAGTCTTGAAGGAACAATCAACATGGAGCGTTGGCACCTCGCCCGTTCACCCCTTCGTCGCCCCCATCCTCTACTCTATCCCCGTGCAGCTCCTCGCTTACCACGTCGCCGTAATCAAAGGCACAGATGTCGACCAGCCAAGGAACTTAGCGAAGAGTGTTACGGTGGAGTGATGTCTATTTTTTTCTAGTTAGGAATTTCCAAAAAGATACTAAGTTAATACCGATCCCGTAAAAATTAGGTTCAAATATAAAAATTCTTTTTGATTTGTCTTGAGTTTCAATATGCCGAACCCATTCCCAAGCCAAGTCTCTGTGTTTACC
>CAYGSA010000115.1:0-4335 GCA_964352375.1 uncultured Micavibrio sp. | reverse complement strand
GGACAAACGTCATTCGCGACGCTTCCAAATGGCCTCCCCGCCCTAAAGCCTGCAAAAGGCATAAACATCGAAGCTATTTTCTCAGA
Organism: uncultured Micavibrio sp.; assembly: GCA_964352375.1. Taxonomy (GTDB): domain Bacteria; phylum Pseudomonadota; class Alphaproteobacteria; order Micavibrionales; family Micavibrionaceae; genus UBA1672. Next base: position 4,249 of record CAYGSA010000115.1, on the reverse strand, counting down.
GCAGCTCAAAGATGAAACAGAGCGTTTTGAGCGCGTAGAGAACGCTGTCGTTGACTTACGCAAAGAATTTGATTCATACAAACCTTCAATTGTTCGCCTCGCCGCTGTGGAAAGCGACATCCAGAACCTGATCAAAGAACTAGAAGTTCTGCTGCAGGAAACACCACCTTCTGATGTCGCCGCTCCATTGGATTTAACATCCAATGCCATAGCCCCCTCGCTGCGCGTCGAGCAATTACCACCGGAGCCTAAAAAGCCGCTAGAAGAGGAGCAAAAGCCCCCCAAAGAAAAGCCGCTAGAAAAAAAGCCGGACAAACCGCCTGAGAAGAGCCCCCCCCCTGATCACGATGGCATCGTTGCAGAAAATCTGCGTGCAGGAGAGCATGCAGATAAAGTGCGTCTTGTCATCGATACAAATAAAAACACTGATTTCAAAATAGACTTAGACAATGACGAAAAACTGATCATCATCGAACTCCCTGAAGCACGATGGGTCGGCAAAACATCGCACACATTCTCAGGATCAAAAATCCTGAACTCCTATTCAGTGGAGGCCATGAACGACAACAATGGCAGCCTAATTATCATCTCCCTCAAAAAAGGCACAAGCATCGTGGCGAAGAAACATCTATCACCTGACGCACAAAACGCCTACCACCGCATCTATTTTGATTTAAAGCTGTAGAGACGCTCTACCGTTAAACATCGACATAATCTATAAAATATGCTTTATTCTGCCAACACCATGTAAGAGAATATAAATGCAGAGTAAAGAAACGACCCAAGATCATAAACGCTCACCGCTCGTGAAACCAATAGTCAGCGCAAGCCTTTTCCTTTCTGACATCTTCGCAATCATACTTTCTTTTCTTGCCGCATTTCTAACGGCCCAAGCTTTAAAAGTGTGGCTCAGGCCAGATCTTTATGACCCATCCCTTTATAATGTCCAAAATATCACAGACATCTTCTTTTTATGGCTATGCCCTATTGTACTTTTCCTGTTTGCCTCCGCAGGCCATTACACACAACGCATTCCATGGTGGAGCCAAGTCCAGTCTGTCCTATCGGTTTGCCTAAGGATATTCTTCATTGATATCTTTACTCGCTTTGCCTTCGATATGTCGTTTTCACGCTCATTGATTGGGCTCAGCTGGATATATCTCTTCCTCTTCACCCTGATTGGAAGACAAATCATCTACTATATTGCCCGTAAAAAAGGCATATGGCGTATTCCAACAATTGTAATCGGCGATATAGAAACCGTCACAAACATGCTCTACGCCTTCGGCACAGACCGCTACCCTGGTTACAACATTCATACAGTATGCCTGCGTGACCGCAAAGACAAGCATCTTGACCTCGGTAAAATACCGCAAAAATATGCAACCATCACCGTCAACCGTGAAAAAATAGATTATAACTCCTATATTAGTAAGAATATTGACAACTTTTTTATTGTATCCCTTGAAACATTTCGCGGTAAAGAGCGTGACCAACTTATAAAAACTCTAACGGCACTCAACGCCCGCTACGCCGTTGTCCCGCCCGTATCTCGTGCAACCTTATTCGATATGGAGCCAAGCCACTTCTTTGGCCACGATATTTTTTTACTACACACAAAGAAAGCAGGTCTTTCCAAAACCGAGCAATTCATCAAACGTACATCTGACCTCATCATTTCATCCTTTGCGCTTATAATGTTGTCTCCCTTCATGCTCGGCGTCAGCCTCATGCTCAAACTCGAAGGCCAAGGCGGCAGCATTTTCTACGGCGGACTTCGCGTTGGGCACAATGGCAAAAAATTCCCCTGCTGGAAATTCCGATCAATGGAACCAAATTCCGAGCACCTCCTCCACGAGCTTTTAGAGAAAGACCCCGAAGCAAAAGAAGAATGGGAAGCCTACCGCAAGCTAAAAGTACCCGACCCGCGCATCACCACCAAAACCGCGCACACCATACGCAAGCTCAGCATCGATGAACTCCCCCAGCTCTGGAATGTGTTCAAAGGCGACATGAGCATCGTCGGACCCCGCCCGATATTAGAAGATGAAATAGAACTCTTCGGCGACGCTATCCACGATTACTATCAAATGAAGCCGGGCATCACGGGCCTCTGGCAAGTCAGCGGCCGCAACGAAACCACATTCCAGCGCCGCATCTACTGGGACAGCTGGTACGCCCGCAACTGGAGCCTCTGGGGCGACATCGTGATCATGATCAAAACCCTACGCGTCGTTACAGGCAAAGGCGGTGCGTATTAAGCGGTCAAACGCTCAACCAATGCAGTCACCTCACGCTCCGCGCCGTCAAGTTGTCCAACATCCACACTACGCAACACAACCTGCACAGAAACACCACCTTCAACAAAACGCGGATAGCTGCCAATATCAACAGCATCATACTTATCGTTAATCTCTCCCAACCCTTGAGAAAGGACACTCTCAGGAACAGAGCACGTCACACTGCGCGATTGCATCACATCCCCACCTTCAATCACAGACACCACATAATCGACCATCGCCTGCATAATCTTCGGCACTCCCGCCATCACATGCACATTACCAATAACAAATCCGGGCGCCGCCGAAACTGGATTAGGAATAAGCGCCGCGCCCATAGGAATTTGCGCCATCTTCTGCCGCGCTTGCGTAAAATCAGCCTCGCCATAATAATCGAGCAAAATACCATAAGCCTCTTGATGAACCTCAAGCGCAACATCAAACGCCTTCGCAACACACTCTGCGGTTATATCATCATGCGTCGGCCCAATCCCGCCGCTCGTAAAAACATAATCAACCTGCGTCCTCAAATCATGGATCGCCTGAACGACTTGAGCTTCAAGATCAGGAACAACACGCACCTCAACCAAAGAAATCCCCTTCGGGGTCAGCGCATTCGCAACATAGTTAATATTCTTATCCTGCGTCCGACCAGAAAGAACCTCATTCCCGATCACAATCATCGCTGCTTTATACTGTTTTACCATGAAACTTTACACCTTTGCCGCAACACTATATGTATCAAGAGAGTATAACAATGGCTTGGACATATGACAGCACAAAAAAAATACACCGCCGAAAGTATAGAGCTACACGATGAAAAAGACTTCGAGAGCATGCGCAAGGCAGGAAAGCTTGCCGCCGAAATTTTAGATATGATCACTGATCATGTTGCCCCAGGCGTAACCACTGAATATCTCGATAAACTCTGCCATGATATGTGCACAAAGGCAGGCGCAATCCCCGCGCCGCTTCATTATCAAGGCCCCCCAGGAACAGATCCCTTCCCAAAATCAATCTGCACATCAGTAAACCATGTTGTATGTCATGGCATTCCGAATGAAAAACAACTCCGCGAAGGCGATATCTTAAATATTGATGTCACAGTAATTTTAGACGGCTGGCACGGCGACACATCACGCATGTACTTCGTCGGCGATAAAATCCCTGTCAAAGCCAAACGCCTCGTGGAGGTCACCTATGACTCCATGATGGCAGGCATCGAAGCCGTAAAGCCGGGCAATACACTCGGCGACATCGGTCATGCAATCCAAGAAGTTGCCGAAAGCAATCGCTTTTCCGTCGTGCGTGATTTCTGCGGACATGGTCTCGGCGAAGTCTTCCACTGCCCGCCCTCCGTTATGCATTACGGCCAACCAAACACAGGTACAATATTAGAACCCGGCATGTTCTTCACAATCGAACCTATGATTAATGTCGGAAAATACGCTACAAAAGTCCTCCCCTCAGACGGCTGGACCGCAGTCACCCGCGACCGAAGCCTCAGCGCACAATTCGAACACTCCCTCGCGGTCACCGAAGATGGTTTTGAAATCTTTACCCTTTCACCAAAGGGATTCACAAAGCCACCATATAGTGTGTAAGATACGCCCATGAGCGTCCCAAAGCCCAAAGATACAAAAACACCACACCACACAGGCCACCGCCAGCGCCTGCGCGAGCGCTTCGTCGAGAGTGGGCCAGCATCCCTAAAAGATTACGAACTTCTCGAACTCCTTCTCTTTTCCGCCATTCCAAGGCGCGACGTCAAACCCCTCGCGAAAGACCTCCTCGCTAAATTCGGCTCCCTCCCCGAACTGATGGCCGCCCCGCACACCATGCTCACTCAAATGGAGGGGATTAGCAATAACACGGCAACTGCCATAAAAACCACAACCGCCATAGCCGAACGCATGATCAAACAGGAAATCATGCAAAAACCTGTCTTAAACAACTGGACACGTCTGATG
>CAYGSA010000114.1:0-4429 GCA_964352375.1 uncultured Micavibrio sp. | reverse complement strand
TCTCGTTTCACAAAACAGCCAGACAAGATGTATGTGAAACTTTGGGAGAAAGAATTAACGAAGGCAATATAAAATTTTCTGCAATCGACACTCGCTATATGAAATCAGGAATGTTTTCTCCTGTGTTGGGTTTACTTAATGTCCAAAGATCAATATATGGTGACGAGGATGTATCATCACTCGCTATTGTTGTACCTGCATTATTTTTATACCTTTTAAATCATGATGAAATTCTTGACGACAGAAAAACCGTGGAGCTAATAAAAGACCAAGCAGTAAATGGAGGAGTAATATTTTATGGCGCGGGCCATTTCGCAGGACACCAGGATCTTGATGGTAATGAATTAGATATGCCTTCACTACTTAAAGATCAGGGTCAATCCATCGCAACCCTTAATATACACCATAATGATTCGGATCGCTTAGATACAAATTCTATGTTCACACAAAATCCAGAATATGGCGAAGTTGCAGACGCGGACATCATTGTATTCCCCTCCGATAAAAACCCCTCTGGCATCTATATCAACAATCCTGAACTTCAGCCATTTTACGAACAAGCACTACAAGCTGCCAAGCTATTCCCCGACGCACCTGACCCAATCTAATCAGGATTTTCCGCCAAATGCACAGCGATACCATCTAGCGCTTCTTCTAAGATAATCTGGCACGACAGACGAGAATTATCACGTACATCAAACGCCTCATCCAGCATCTCTTCTTCATCATCACGCATATCGGGAATACGGCCTAACCAGGCTTTATCAATATAAACATGACACGTCGCGCATGCACACGCACCTCCGCATTCGGCCTTGATTGGAAAACCATAATCGCGCAAAACTTCCATCAAACGCCACCCTTCAGGCGCATCCAAAGCATGAACCCTGCCCGTAAAATCAGTAACATGAACCTTCATTTTTCTTCTTTTTTATCAGACCCAAATAAAATTTCAGTAAAACCGTGCGTCATCGCCATGACCTGCAGTGAGACAACTATCACCTCAAAAATAGACTGAAAAACCGCGCTGGCAATAATAAAACCATACGTTCCCTGAGTAAAAACAGCAGAGAGAACTTGAAACCCAAACGCAAAAACGACCATAGGCGGCAATAAGCACATCAGCCACGCTCCAATCATATACACCGAGCTACTAAACCCGCGAATACGGCGTAAAAATCCAGACAAAGGCACTCCCATAGCCGCCGGAATATAAAGCCAAAACAGTCGAAAAAGCCAAATAGACGCTGCAAACATAGAAAGAATAAAAACGCCCGTAATAAAAGTCGGCGGCTTATCTGGATTTGAATTTTCAATGGTACGCGGATCAATAGTCTGCACGTAATCCATCACAAAACCAAAAAAACCAAGTAAAGCAACCGCAGCAAGCAAATAAAGCGCCACCCCCGCCTGAACACTCTGAACACGGCCTCTAGACCCAACCATTGGAATCATAGATTTCGGCGGCTGCTCGGAAAGGAATGAACGCCCCCATATAAAAATATTTTCGCCATACAGTGCGTAGCGTATCAGCCCAACCATAAATAAAGCCTCAACAACATATCCTGGCAACATAATTAACCCTTGGCGCAAATACATATCCTGCAGACCAAAAGTCACCACCGCCATAAGGCAAGCAATTTTGACAAAAATCACAGGAAAGGCAACACGCGCCAAATACTTACGTTCCCGCCAAACAAACTCATAGCTTTTTACAGCGGCCTCTATAAAATCAAAACTTGCCATGTCGTTCTTTCAGGTCTATCCCTAATATATGGCTCAAAGCCTACTCGGAGAATACAGTATCAAGAAGACCATAATACCACAACGAGCAACATGACCGATAAACAAATAAATATAATAGTGACATGGCTTTTCACCTGCTGCGCAGCTGTATTTTGCATGATTATCATCGGTGCCATCACCCGCCTCAGCGGCTCAGGTCTGTCTATGGTAGAATGGCGACCCATTATGGGAACACTCCCCCCGCTCAACGAAGCAGAATGGCTTCGTGTCTTTGACCTGTATAAAAAATCTCCTGAATTCAAAAAAGAAAATTTCTGGATGGAGGTTTCAGACTTCAAATATATTTTCTTCTGGGAATGGTTCCATCGTCTGATGGGGCGCATGATTGGGATCATATACGCTCTACCATTCTTCTTCTTTCTCATCAAAGGTTGGATTCCCCACGGCTATAAACTCAAACTCTTTGGCCTGCTCATTCTTGGGGGATGTCAGGGGCTTATGGGCTGGTACATGGTGCAAAGCGGCCTCGTTGATAATCCTGCTGTTTCGCACTACCGCCTCGCCGCGCATCTTTCACTTGCCTTTATAATCTTCAGCCTCCTCCTTTGGACTGGCCTCAGCTTGAAAAAAATAGCCATATCAAAGCCAAACAAACCAGATTCCGCGTTGTTCAAACACGGTATAATCACATTGGCCTGCCTATCAATCACAATTATCTGGGGTGCATTCGTAGCCGGGCTAGACGCTGGCTTAGTCTATACCGATCATTTTCCTAAAATGGGTGACACCTTCATACCAGAAGAAATGTGGTTCTATAAACCACTCTGGCTAAACTTATTTGAAAATCATGCAGGCGTGCAATTCACACATCGCTGGCTGGCGATGGGAACATTTCTTGTCCTCATCAGCTACGCGATCCACGCCCTTCAAAAGAAACGGAGTCAACTTTGCTTTCCTTTGATTGCTCTTTTGGCGTGTCTTCAGGTTGCTCTGGGGATTGCGACTCTTCTGCTTGGTGTTCCGCTGGTTGTGGCAACGCTTCATCAGGCTGGGGCAGTGGCGCTTCTAACGGCGCTGATTGTAAGTCTGTCTGCGGTGGCAAAGCCGCATCCTCAGACTGAGCCTCTTCTATAATACGATCTAAAGGCACCTCATTACCAACCTTGGGCTCAGGCGGCTCAAAAGACTCCTCCACAGACGGGGAGGAGCCTAACGTACGCACTTTGGAAACGACGTCTTGCGGTTTGGCATTCTGAGCATCTCCAGCCTCACTAATCTCAGGCAATAGCTCTTTAGCCGCCCCAGCATCAACGTCAGCAACGTCTTGCATGTCATCCTGGTCACTTTCAGGCGGAACAATGTCATCAAGTGTTTTTTCATCAATCGAAACATCATGAACAACAGAAAGGTCATCTGCAGGTATAGCCATAGAATCGGTATCGATCGGTTGAATGTCATCCAACGGTTCAGAAACAGGCTGGTTCAAAGCCTCTTTCTCGGCAGCCGAAACCCCGTCATTATCAGACTCAGAAGCACCCTCACTGACTCCAGTCGCAAGCAACCCGGGGCGAACACGTTCAATCACAGTTTCAGAATAAAGAAATTTTGAAATATTCGGCCCAAACGCATCAACAACTTTACCTACATAATCAAATTGCAACATTCCAGAATCAACGCTTTTTTCATACATGTCTGTAATAGTTTCTTTCAGAAAAAAACGCCGCGCATCAGCCTCCTCTTCCAACTCTTTACGCAACTCAAAATCATTCGTACCCTCATTATCAAAGACAATCAGCCTCTCACCAAAAACATAAGCCGCGACATCAGGCCACTTCTCACGAAATTTATTCCGCCCACTGGCGTTGCCATAAATATAAAGAGTATCAAGCGCCGTAAATAAATCATCGCGCTTATCATTAAAAACTGCCTTTTGAACAGAGCTTTTATTCGGCGCACCTTCTTCTTTAAATCCTGATTCAGACATATTTAAAAACCTCGCTTATACATTATTTTTAACATAGTCCACGACAGATGTGTAGTCCGTCTTCCCGCTTCCAAGAACGGGTAACTTATCTATATCAAGAATTGTTTTAGGAACACTTAATTCCGAGAGACCATTTTCAGACGCATAAGCAGAAAATTTAGCCCGCTCCGCATCTTTTTGCGTCGTAAGCAAAATCAACTGCTCCCCCTTACGCGCATCAGGAATAGCAACAACCGCGTGTGATTCTTCTGGATAGACAGCCGTAACCATACTCTCCACGGCGGTCAAAGACACCATCTCGCCCGCAATCTTCGCAAAGCGTTTCGCCCGCCCAAGAATTTTCACGTAATCCTCATCATCAACAGCAACAATATCACCCGTATCATACCAACCTTCTTCAGGCGGCTGTAAAACGCCGGGCTTATCATCCTTGTAATATCCCAGCATCACATTCGGCCCGCGCACAAATAAACGCCCGCCCTCTTCTACGCCCGGCACGTCCTCAAGCTTATACTCAATCCCAGAAAGCAAACGCCCGACCGTGCCCTCACGCATATGCATCGGCGAATTCAGCGTTAAGCCCGGCGATGTTTCCGTCGCGCCGTACCCTTCCAAAATACGAACTCCAAAACGATCAGCATAAAGCTTCTTCGTCTCATCCTTAACCTTCTCCGCACCTGCAAAAATATAGCGCATCTT
>CAYGSA010000113.1:0-4440 GCA_964352375.1 uncultured Micavibrio sp. | reverse complement strand
CATCTAAAATCAGATGCCCTGTGTCAAAAGAATCAATAAGTCCCGAAAGTTTGCCAATCATAGAAAAGAGTTTAAAGACAGAATCTAAACCTTACAAGACATGATGCGCATGCGTGATCGCAACCGCGAGCGCATCAGCTTCATCCTCTGAAACATCTCCCGAAGCAGGCAACAAGGTTCTAATCATCATCCCCATTTGCTCCTTCGCCGCATGACCGGAACCAACAACAGACTTCTTAACCTTATTCGCCCCATACTCCGCCACATCAATCCCCCGCAACGCAGGAACACAAAGCAATACCCCCCGCGCCTGCCCAAGCTTGAGCGCGCTCGCAGGGTTTTTATTCACAAAAGTGTCTTCTATCGCTGCTTTGTCAGGCTTATGCTCATCCAAAACCTCGCACAACCCATAATGCAAAATCGCCAACCGATCACACAAAGCATGCTTCGGGTTCGTCTTAATCAACCCACTCGCGATATAACCCAGCGCATTACCCTCAAACGAAATAATCCCCCATCCCGTTTTTTGAAGCCCCGGATCTATGCCTAATATTTTCACGATGTGGGCTTCCTTTTGAACAACGGATAAAGAAGAACAAAATAACAATGCAAAACATATAAGAATGAATGAAGCAAAATCACATTGAGCCAAATTAGCCCACCACGAGAAGAAAGAAGAACATAACCTAAAAGAAAAATAGAGGGCAAAAGAGTAATTAAAAGCTTAACACTCAAAGAAGAGAAGCCTTGCAGCAATTCTTCGTAAAAATACAAAAAAACCCACCCTGAAGCGATCGATAAAAGCCCGGAGAAACCAAGGCCAAGAAAAAACAATGTCCCGTCATGCGACGCTCCAGTACTAGACGGCGCAAAAACAAAAATTGCTAAAAAACAAAAAAAGCCCCAGAAAAGAGTAATCGGCAAAGCAAACAATAAAATCTGGTAGTTCTGCCACTTCTTTAAAAACATCACCCTTCCGCCAATTTCGCCATAACCTCATCGCTCACATCGAAATTCGCAGTGACCTTCTGTACGTCGTCATTATCCTCCAGCGCGTCAATTAAATTCATAACACTGCGCGCGCCATCCTCATCAAGCTCCGTTGAGATATTTGGCAACCATATAAGTCCCTGACGCTCTGGCTCGCCATATTTCGCCTCAAGCGCATCACGCACAGCCGCAAAATCTTCTGCTTCACAAAGTATCTCATGATACGCATCACCGCTTTCCACATTCTCTGCACCCGCCTCGAGCGCCGCTTCAAACATATCATCCGCGCTTGCCTTGCCCGCAGGAAAAACAACCTCGCCTTTACGGTCAAACATAAAGCTCACCGCGCCTGTCGCTGCTAAATTACCTTCAAATTTTGTAAAAGCAGCACGGATCTCCGCCGCAGTTCTATTCTTATTATCAGTAAGACATTCTACAATCACAGCAACCCCATGCGCACCATATCCCTCATAGCGCATCTCTTCATAACTCTCATCATCCCCTGACGTCCCAGCACCCTTTTGAATATTTTTCTCAATCGCATCCTTCGGCATAGACTGCCCTCGCGCCGTAACAATTGCCAGACGTAAACGCGGATTCATATCAGGATCTTCCCCGCCCAATCGCGCCGCAACAAAAATCTCACGGCCCAGCTTAGAGAAAAGCTTGGAGCGCTGCGCATCCGCTTTCCCTTTACGGTGTTTAATATTCGCCCACTTTGAATGTCCAGCCATGATTAATATCTCTTTTACATTTTAAGGTTACACTCGAAAATATAACCATGCCTTATTGAAAGATAAAGGCCGTAATCATATGAAATAATAAACAACGCTATGTCTTTAAAAATACAAACGTTAAAAATACTCGTCGTTGATGACAATCAACAAATGATTGAGCTGTTAAAAACAGTTTTAGAATCATTTGGAATTATGAGCGTCTTTTCTGCAACAAGTGGCCATGAGGGGTTTCGCATGATGTGCTCAAAAAAACCTGACCTCGTTATTACCGACCTCATTATGCCAGACGGCGATGGTATAGAGCTGATCCAGAATATCCGTAATCATCAAAAAAGTCCTAATCAATATGTGCCTGTTATTATGATTACCGGTTACGCCGAAAAAGCAAAAGTCATAAATGCCCGAGATGCAGGCATAACAGAAATCCTACTCAAACCCTTCAACGCCCGTGATCTGTTCAAACGCATAGAGCGCATGGTTGAAAGCCCTAAAAAATTCGTAAGATCCGAAAATTTCTTTGGTCCCGACCGTCGCCGCAAAAAACAAACAGAACAATATCAAGGCCCTTACAGACGAAAATCAGATCCAAAGCATTTACGCAAAGAATCTGGAAATGCAGACAACATGCTCTACACATTACCCGAACAAAGAATCACCAAAACACACATTGATCTTATCTAACTCTGTGGCATAGCTTCACTCAGAACGTCACCGATACGAACAGGCTCGATGCTCAGCGCCAAGCCTGAACGCTTTGTAACAACCAAAGCGCCACAGAGCATTTTATTTTCACTGGCTGGAATAAAATGCTCCCCTGGGGTCTTCTTAACAAAACGATGAATAGCCATAGCTTTCTTCACCCCTATAACACTATCATAATCACCACTCATACCCGCATCGGTCATATATGCCGTGCCGCCAGCCATAACATGCGCATCCGCCGTGGGTATGTGCGTATGTGTTCCAATCACCGCAGAAACACGCCCAGAAAAGTGATGCCCAAATGACATTTTTTCTGATGTCGTTTCCCCATGCAAATCGACAAAAATCGCATCGGCGTCACGCCCTAATCGGTAATCTTTCAATATGCGCTCCATGCACGCGAACGGATCATCCAGCGTATCCATAAACAAACGACACATCAGATTAACAATCAAAACGCGTTTACCATCTTTCTCCAACATATAAGCCCCTGCACCCGGGGTGCCCTCGGGATAATTTGCAGGGCGCAACAATTTAGGATCACGAGTAATATACTTTAAAATCTCGCGCTGATCCCACACATGATTGCCCGTAGTAATCACATCCGCACCCCATTCATAAAGCTGCTCACAGATCTTCTCGGTAATACCGCGCCCATGCGCCGCATTCTCACCATTGATGATAATAACATCCGGCTTGAGCTCAGCTTTGGCTTTAGGCAAATACGCCTCCACCGCCTCGCGCCCCGCGCGGCCCATAACATCACCAATAAATAATAATCTCATTACAGTCTTTCTAATCGAACGATTGCGCACTCTGCTCGGTGACAACCCAATTCATTCTTACATCATGTTCTTCCGAAGGCAGATTAAACAAACAGGCCTGCTTTGCATAGGCCAAACCCACAGCAAGAATATCCTTCTGCTCTTTGCATGCCGCCAGCGTCGCATCATAATACCCGCCGCCATAGCCCAAACGCCGCCCCTGACGATCAAACGCAAGCAAAGGCAAAATGAACACATCAGGCTCCAACCATTCCGTTTCATCATCAATAACCGGATGCGCAACATCGAATAGTCCCGTGGTAAGATCAACACCATCATACCACCGCGCAAACTTCAAAACCCGTGTGTCTTTTTCAATCACAGGCAAAGCAACTTTATGCCCTGCCTCAATCAACCGATCCATAAGTGGCAGCGTATCCAACTCCCGCCCCTTAGGCCAATAAGATGAAATCACGGCATCTTTCGATAATGGAATATGCTCAAGAAACACATCACAAAGCCGCTCCTGCTGGGATGAATCCAAACTCATCATCCCCCGCGCCCGCTTCGCCTCCGCCCGCAAACCTTCTTTTTGAATTTTTAGATTATCGCTCAAAACCAACCTTCAGCACTTCGGGTCGCGACTGCGGCCCCGCGCAATCGTTTGCGCGCTCTTAAATCAAAAAAGTGCCGCGACAGCCGTGTGCGTATGGTATCTTCGCGGGGTCCTGAAAGTCAGGTGGGTGCCGTATACCTAAGCCCTACAGCCGAACTGGTGAGCAAAAACAGGGACAGCTCCCGAGTGCGAAAAAGCATCGACCACCGAGATAAAGCCGCATGCACGCACTGCGCAGCACGCAAGGTTTATAACATAAATTTTCTAAAAAAATATAAAATTATCAACGCCTGACAACGACGCGTCTTTTACGACAAACTCGACGAGTCTTAGACTTAAAATTTGAAACGGATGATTTATGAACATATGATTTCACAACAACAGGCGAAGAATAGCTGTATAATCGAGTGTCATGCCTCACCGTCGATTGCGCTTCTTTTTTATATTTAGTCCCACCAATGTAAAAATAGTAATCGCTTTCCTCTTTCACATTGGAAACCTTCACATCTGCCTTAACCTCAGCAGGCTCTGACGCTGTTTGGATATAAGTAAAAGAAGGATAAAAATAATATCCCGAAAACAAAATAGCCAAAATAATAAACAAAAATCTAATATTCATATTAAAAAGATA
>CAYGSA010000112.1:0-4443 GCA_964352375.1 uncultured Micavibrio sp. | reverse complement strand
TCCTCAGAGCGCACATCCCGAACTTTGGAATATTCCCGTGTAATCTTCTGCGCATGAAAAGGGTTTGAAATAAAATTTAACATCTAAAAAATTATACAGGAATAACCATGAAAAACAAAGGCTTAATCACAGGATCGGATGATAAAAAAAGATGTTCTTGGTGCGGCACCGACCCCCTATACATCCACTACCACGATAACGAATGGGGCCGTCCCGTATATGATGACACACGGCTTTTTGAGAAAATTTGTCTCGAGGGGTTTCAGGCGGGTTTAAGCTGGATCACAATTTTGCGAAAACGTGAAAACTTCCGCGCCGCCTTCGATAATTTCGACATTCACACAATCTCAAAATACACCGAAAAAGACGTACACCGCCTCCTTCAAAACGAAGGAATCATCCGTCACCGCGGAAAAATAGAGGCCACCATAAACAATGCCCAGCGCGCCCTTGAAATGGACATACCCCTCAATGAGTACCTCTGGAGCTTTCAACCACCCGAAAAAGCTGCGCCCAAATCAATGAAAGACGTGCCAAACGACACGCCCGAATCTCATGCATTATCCAAAGATCTAAAGAAACGCGGCTGGAAATTCGTCGGCCCCACAACCATGTACGCCCTCATGCAGGCCATGGGCATGGTCAATGATCATTTAAATGACTGTGGTTTCAGAAAAAATTAACGATCACTACCAGAAGTAAAAACAGGACCCCTCTGAGCATCAAGTTCAGGGTTATTATAACCAGAAATATTCCCCTGATAGGTACCTGTATCACGCGTATTCTCAGCGATATCCCGAGAACGGTGAACAACCCAACCATCTTCAGCAGGGAAGGTATTACCATCGCCCCTACGCCCCGTAACGGCGTTCGCAAGCGCATCAATTTGAACTGTAAAGAACTGCAACGGGTTAAGCCCCGGCTTACCTTCCCTTTGTGCCTGCGTACTCACACTGGCCGAAAGAGGGGCAATAACGCGCTCATCACGCCCAACCGCATCCGCAAACTGCTCCCGCGGCGGAACAACGCCGCAATTATCACGATCAGACTCAAAAGCCCGACCACGATCACCCGCTCTTAAATTCACGCGCCCTTCATAAACACTCATTGCGTGCGTACGTGCTGAAAACCCCTGACTATACTCACCAATGGCCTGACGATACGCAAAATTATCTTCATTCCGACCACGCGGATAAAGCGCCTCATAAGCCGTCATCCCGCGATACCCGTTCATCCCCCGCTCTGCAGGAACAATCGCACCAATCATACGATACCCCCCATTTGCACCAGGCTCTACCGCATGTAAATTACGACGGCTATGCGCAAAAAGAACATCATCCAAACGGCGACTACCCTGAATCGTATCATTCGGATCATAACTTTCATTAAAGTCACGACGGCTATGCTGTGAAATCGGGCGAATACCATCTTGTTCATAATTCACAAAACGAATATCCAAATCACCATCATTCTCACGATGAGCAACAATAAGATCGACCCCCTCAAGCTCCACATCAAAATCTTTAGGGTCTAAAAACGCATAATGTGTATAACCATCAACGTAACCAGCCCCAAGCATCTGATCCAATGTATTCAAGTTCGGATTAAGCGGATTATACCCCGCATTAGGCTCTCCCTCAGGGATAGTAAGAGCCTCATATAAGCCAATATTCAAAGCACGCTCTTGCGCATCAGTCATCGCCCGCAAATGCATAAATGTCTCAACATGCGTACAGGGGTCCTGAGGGGCCAACGACGCAGGCGCAGGCGGTAATTTTGCCTCTGGCGTCACTTCCCGAACAGAAACTGGAACATCCGAATCAAGGGGAACCTCACGCTCAACACGCGGCACTGGCGCCACAACGGGGGCCTGCTCATGGCGAATTTGCTCAACCAGCAAATTAATATCAATCTGTCCACGCGAAGCTTGCAATCCCTGCCCCGGAAGAGCCGCACCAACACCGTAAGCCTTATAAACATTTGAATGATCCCAAACACTATGGAGCAAATCCCTATTATTCGGCCCCTCGGCAGAGCGAAGATCAGAATCAATATCCACCATTGCATTCTTATACGCCTCTATACCCGTAAAGCCCTTATCGGTCATATAATCAACAACAACCGCCATGTCCTCTTGACCATCAAACTTGTGATCCAAGCTACTCAGGTAATCATCATCAATCGTATCATACGTCACAGCACCAAATTTTATATCACGATGAATTTGCGCCCGCAGATAATGCTCCTCATGCGCCGCCATAACAGCCTTCGTCGCATAATCCGTTGCCTGACCATCACGCCCCGTCAGACCGCCTCGGTGAACCTCAGAAAGCCCAGATTGCGCAAAATTATCAAGAACAACGCCGTTAAGAATAGCCATCCGCCCATTCGAATAACGATCCAACTGCAGATAGTCATTCGGGTCAAGATCACGATCAAACCCAACTCCCGTCGTCTTCTGTCCAATCACCTCACCTGCAGGCGCACCATTCGAACCCGTCTCCTCCAAAGCGCGACGCGTTTCTGCCGCAATATCCTCAGCCGACGGATCGCCACCAGCACCCGCATGCGCAAGAGTAACCTGCGCATTATTTTCACCAGGTGTATAAACTGCATCCCGCACAAAAGCTCCCGAAGCATCATCAACACTATAGCTTATAGGGTCAGGTTTCAAAACGTCCTCATCAGGCCCAACTGGCGAAGTATCACTACTCACCTGCGCCGCATCAAGTCTCGCCTGATACCCTCGCGCCGCTTGTTCCATACTATTAGCAAAAACATCGCGTGCATTTTCAAAATTATCAGTCTGCGTTGCTTGCTTAATCGCCTCTTGCAAACTACGCTCTACAAATGCCTCATCTTCCTGAAGAAAAGTTCCAGCAAACTTCTGATAGACTGCACTATTCTTAAGTTTATCAGCGATCCCGCCAACATCCTGACCTAAATGCTCCATAACCTGTTCATGACTGGGCTCTTGGCCGCTTTGCCCCAACTCAGTCTTCGCAGCATCATATATTTTTGTAAACTGGCCAGCCATCGCAGGCTCAAAATTCTCCGCAACCAACTCTTCATTATCAAAACCAAGAAATTTACCAATCGCAGTCGTTCCCAACGCGTATTCCAAAAGCATAACAATCGGCTTCGCCCAGTCCCCAAGACTCTGAAAAAACGACTTTATAGGCTCTAGCCAACTATTTCCAAAAACATCACCCGCCAAACCAAGACCAATACTGTACATATCAGTCTCACGCGCTTTCTTCTTATTCAAAAGATCGCCGTCATGCGCGGCAATCCTGTCGAGACTGCCAACAAAATTTTCCAATCCAGCAAGACCATAATTAGTAATAACTTGCTGCCTTCTTGATTCCATCTCCTCAGGGTTTGCATAAATATCAGCCTTTGGATTCAAAAACTGATTAGCTTCCTCCACGCTCATTTGGCGCACACCCAAACTGTCACGCATTTCTGCGAACATCGGGTTTGTCAAAACCGCAAAACGCAATGCATCCGCATCATAAGAACCATCATAATTACTTTGCGCACGTGCAGGATCAACCGTTCCATTCAAGGTTTTAACCGCAACCATAAGCTTGGCAAACATCTCTTGCGAATTTTCACCAAAATCACCACCAATATCAGCCTCGGTAATCGGCTTAAGTGCCTTAGAAACAATACCATCAGCCGCACCATCCGCGCCGATCATCTCAAGAATACCGCCAAAATTACCCGCCAGCTGACCGCCCTGCTGCTCAATGGCAGCACCGATTTCAACCATGGCACTTTCAACAATAAAAATATCAACATCAATACCATGTGGTGGTGTATCAGAAGCTTCTTCCTCAACCACTGCAACTTCTTCCTCAACCACTGCACCCGTTTCCGACGGCTCACTAGCCCCCTGAGTAACGTTAGCAGGCGAAGCCTCTTGAGGAGTGCGGCCTAGCTGTTCACCAGCACTAGCAGAAACTTGAACAGAGGCAACAGGCTGCACCATTGTAACAGAGCGCAATTCATTCTCTGCATGCAAACGATCTAAAGAAGCAATAAGTTGGGCAGCATCTTCCTCAGACAAAATAGCAGTAAAAAGGTCTTTCGCACGCCCTTCTTCCATGCCCTTCATTTTTTGCTGAAGCGCAGCACCTAACTCAGGGCTGTAAGCTTCAGCAGGAAATTGAGTATCAAGATCGGCAAGTTTTTTCAAAGTACCCAGCATACCATTTAAAGAATCGAGCGAACTTGCATCCCACTCACCATCTGTACGGGACATCTCAGGAAGAGCTTCCCGGTCAATTTCGAGCATGTAAAGAGCAGAAGCAAGAGCAACAGACTGCATTCTACCCAAGCCTTCACCCGTCTTTAAAACACCAACTGCAGAAACCAAAGTTTCCTGCACCAATTTATTATCCGCAACATAAGCGGAAATATCACGATCTGGCTGAGGCT
>CAYGSA010000111.1:0-4505 GCA_964352375.1 uncultured Micavibrio sp. | reverse complement strand
CCCTTTCTCTTTCCGTCGTTGTTTTCCAGATTTCAGGAAAGCTTCCGCGGCTCGGCTGAACTGCAGGAAAGATGTACTCAATTGCTTCATCTACAATTGTGATCTCTTCGGGCGAGAGGCAGAAAAAATCAAAAGCGGCCTTATCAATTTTTTCAAAGATCGCATCCGGGTCCGAATTTAGCGTGAATCCATCCTCCGTTAGCGCTTCATCAACAATCGAAATCAATTTCTGCGCCGCCTTGTGCGCACGCGTTGGCTCGGGCAATTGCTCAACCATTGGAAATGGAATTCGCAAAAGTTCGGATTTCTGAATCTCGGGCCGGTCAGAGCCAAGCGATGCTGTGCCATGGAAAGCAAACCAAAATATTATTCGGCTGTTAAGAAGGGCAGTAAGTAACTTGCCAGTTGCCTCATCCTCTGACGGAACAACTAAACCCTGAATGATGCTGGAAAATGTACAATCTTCCTTGCAGATTGACGCGCGCAAACGACCTTTCCCGATGCGTACACCTCTTGGAATTAGAACTTTGATCCCTCGATAGGCAGCTTCAAAGCCCCGTCTATGCACTGTTCGAGTTGTCCATTTGGACATCGCTTTGAGGGTGTTACTGCCTAGTGCCAACGGCGGCAGTTGTTCCACCGGAACATGAGGAAGCACGCCAACGAAATCGCTGTGAATGGTATCGTAGGATTGATCTGAAATACGAGAAGGTACAGCTTGCTTAAAGCCGTCCCCTATGGCCCACTCAATATTGTCGTCACCCCGTCTTGACATATCACCATATACCGACACCAATTCTCCCAATTGAGGAAAACCAGCCAAATAGCTAAATAGCTTAGCGTCAGGCTCGTTCATCCAAAGGCGACGTTTGAAGATAAGGGGGTCCTTGATGGCGCTCCTTGATGTTATGAAGCTTTTGTCTGCGCTGCTGAGTGTGATCAAGCGTTTTACTTTGAGGTTCAGATCGGCCTTCGGCGCCCAATACTCAAACCTGTAAGCTGGATGCTCCAAATCCGCTTTACCAAAGATGACAAGCGCGGCAGGTCTCACAGCTCCGTCGAATAGCTGAAACCTCAAATCAGCAAAGTTCACAATACGCTTGATGCGAGTTGTTGATATGAGCTTGTTACGAGCTTCGATGGATGTGTCTGCGTGCTTATGCAGGAATCCCATTGCGGGCAACAGAAAGGCGATCACTCCATCCGAGCGCAAATGACGGATAGATTTCCACGTGAAAGCCCATGCATCCTCTTTCCCCGGCATTGGAAGATGATGTTCTGCACACCATTGTGTGGACGACCGGTTCGGACCTCGACGGCTTGTCCAAGGTGGATTGCCAATCACAACATCGACCAGCGAGCTGCCAGGATCGACTGTGAAAAAGTCCTGACATTTGAGCGTGCGCCCCCAAAGCTCGGGTAGGACTTTCCCACGCTTGATCAACAAGCGAATATCAGGTGGGCTAACTTGTTCCAGCAACGCGATATAAAGCGAGAAAACAGCGACGCGCACTGCGCTACCGTTCAAATCCCAGCCATGAAGTCGCAACAGGATGTTATTGAGGCTATCCCAACGGATTGTTCGGACATCGTGTTTCTCCCGCCAGTGCTCACACAGGCGTTGAAACGAGCGCACAAGAAAGACGCCGGACCCGCAAGCCGGATCGAGGAAGTCACCTTTTCCTTTGATGGCGGACGGCAAGGCATCCCAAACCTGCGATACGACCGTATCCGCAAGGAACATCGGCGTGTAATAAGCCCCATGTTTGCGCCGCTCAGCTTCGCGTTCTCCGAGAAAACGGTCATAAACTGCACTGATCAATTCAATGGGAATATGTTTGAAATTGTATCCCCAAAAGCGGAGCTGCCCCGCACTCATTTCCTCTTGTCCGGCGCGAAAGCGTGCGAGCACGCTCAAATGGCTACGATTGATGCGCGGGGGGCTTGTGTTAGGTTCGAATGAACATGGCGCGACAAACAGGTCGCCATTAAAATCCCCTCTTAGAGACGCTAAGAGATTGTTGAGTGCCGGAACGCTGCCTGATTGCAGAAGAGAAGAAAAGTGCTCGCTCTGATCTCCTGATGCCGCTTTGAAATAGCCACCACGGATTATCTGCCTGTCCTCGAGATAGGCAATAAACATCGTTTGGATGAGCAAAGCCTGAGCCGCGTCGGATGACAGATTTTCTTCGCAGAGCAGATCATGAGAGCTGGTCAGGTTTTCGAGTAGAACCTGATCGACGCGTTCCTTTGGCTTGAAGAATTCCGCGTGTTCTTCCCAGTACCGCCCGGTTTCCGCTCCGTAGATGATGCTCTTCAAAGCCAGCGCATCAGCCGTTGCATTCAGCGTATCCACTAGGCAACGGCGTTCAAATTCCTCTCCGGGGTTTGAATAAGGTGTTCGCGAAAGTGAGAAGGCTCGTACTAAGTCACCGGCCATGACCAGTAACAAGCTGGCCAAACCTTGATTCCAAAGAGCTGCATGCAGATTGACGACCGTGTCTCGTTCGTATTCATCAAGGCTCAGAATGACGATGGTCGGGACACCCTGAACACAGAATACAGCCGATGCGCCAAGTCCTTCGAGCGTGGCTCTGATAGCTCCCGCATGCGGGCTGTTGCGGACGGCATCGACGCTCTCGTACAATTCAGGTGCGTCGCGCCCTGCCAGATCAAGGCGTGCTTTCCATATTTCGTCGAGTGGGCGCGACTGAGAAACGTTCATCGTCCGTCCACCTTGCGCACTCGACCGTTATTAGAGACTGCACGACCAACTTTGGTTGAGCCCGCAGGAGTTGAATTGAGGAGATCGTACTCCAGCGTTTCGATCAAAGGAGTGAGCGCACACACAACAAAAAGTTCGCCTGCCGAAATGATTGGATCGCTAGCCAAAACGCATGAACGTTTCTCCAGATCGATAACGAGGCTCTTGTTTCGCAACTCGCCCAATGTGGAATTATTGCAGACCTCGAAAATGGCAGGAGCGACTTCGGAAAGGTGGCCGATCCGTACACCGACTGTGTCGGTGAGTCTTCGCAATACGGCAGAGGCGAGAACATCCCCAGATGAAAAACTTGGCGCGTGTCCTCGACCACTTGAGAATGCCGGAACAACCCGTTTCCAGTGGCGAAAAGCCTCTTTTGAAAGGCCTACGATGTCTCGAAGCTGTCCAGGAGTATAATACAATTTGCTCGCGCCCCATTTGCGGGTGTTGTTAACCCCACTATGAATCAGGGTGCGCCACCGGTCAAGCGAAAGCTTCATAATTTGTTCCGTCTGTTCTGGACGAATGCTCTTGTCAGTCCACGCGCACACGTGATCCATCTTCGGCAAAATAGCGGCATCCAATCTGCGCAGGGTTGGTCTGGATGAAATCCCCGTGGGGGTATCGGTGGGAGCTCGACGGCTCCCCTGATTGGTGATCGAACGGCCAGTCGTTCGTGCATGGTTCGGTGCAGGTGGAGAGGCACTTCTCCAAGTCCTGCGAGTGGGTTTCAAGTGGCGCGATAGCCCTTGATCTTCCTGAAGGGATCTATGGGTGCAGGGAGAGCGAAGTCTCCCGCGAGTGATTGATCGGCGATACGATCTACTGGCGCTGGAACGGGTTCAATGCCCTGAGAGAGCCATTGCCGGAGGGATGCAACGGGAGCGCGCAGCGGGCTCCCTTGCCAAGATAGCGGTGTAGTACACCGCACATCTTGCGCATAGCGTAAGGCCGGAACGACAGCCTCTTTGTCATACACTTGAACTATCTGAGTTTGGTAGTATGCCTGCTTAACATGGCAAACGAAGAAACAGTTCCATCAACTGAAGCAACATAATCTTGGGCTCGTGTCCCTCACTTTGATCAGACCGACAAGGCGGCTTTTGCCTCTGATCGATAATGATTGATCGGGGTTGCAACAAGTTACTCTGCCGCATAGATTTTAACGCATGGCAAACACGAAGACTCTTTCGCTCAAAGCTAAGCCAGGGCATAATCTAAACCCAATCGCAGGTGTGATCCGGGCGGACATGGCAAAGCTTGCCGGAAAAGTGAAAATGGTGACGGGGGCCGCACCATTGTTTGGGGCGGGTGACAAAAATACCGTTGAAATATTTTTGATCTACGACCCAAATGATACCACCGAATGCGAGCGCGTTGAAAAACTCATTGAGATGGCAGGTGAAATTGGGGGGGTAACGGTTTTACTTGATAATGTCCCGCCCGATAAACACGCTTGAATCCGTACGCAGGCGTTTTCCTACAAGCATATTCCTTGACATACAACTCTGCGTGCTTGTGGCACTTTTTGGAGCGCTGACACTCCTTTCATATCCAGTGTCTGTCATAGTCACTCTTGGATTCGGTATGGCATGTGTCATAATTTATCATGTCTGTGATAGCGTCCAGATTTTACGCACATCAGAACGCACTCAAGTTGATGGTGAAGCCCAAAATTTTCATGTTCGCTCTGGTTCAGGCTATAACTGGCAGGTGCGAGGAGTATTCCTGCGACCCGTTA
>CAYGSA010000110.1:0-4515 GCA_964352375.1 uncultured Micavibrio sp. | reverse complement strand
GCGAGGCGATAGACTTCCACACGATCAACAAAAACCCCGAAATAGACCCCCTCATGCACCGCCCCACCAGCCGCACTAAAAGCATCACGGTGATGAATATCAATCAAGAAAACCCAAATTTCGATTACGTCGCCGTGCCGGATGATTTCTCTTACAAAAAGGATGATGTTAAGGCTTTGATTGGTTTTTTATAAACCCACGAACCGCTAAATACAGCACGCAGCCATTCAAAATATGCCACATAAAATGCGTGCCGAACGGCAGAGCATCACACACCGCCATATCAACAGAGCGGGACGCCAGCGAAATCATAAACACAATCGAGGCAATGAGCAGCACATAACGCTCCCGCATCTTGGTACGCCAATGCCAAATCCCAAACCCAAACAGAAACAAAATCGCAGGGCCGTAGCCAAGCGAGCCATTGAGAATATGTGCAGGCGCTTTTTCTGCCA
Organism: uncultured Micavibrio sp.; assembly: GCA_964352375.1. Lineage (GTDB taxonomy): Bacteria > Pseudomonadota > Alphaproteobacteria > Micavibrionales > Micavibrionaceae > UBA1672. Next base: position 4,060 of record CAYGSA010000110.1, on the reverse strand, counting down.
GAACAGTCAGCACCATAAACACCCCAAACAACCCCGCGGCCTTAATCACGCTGAGTTTCATCACAAATAAGGAATAAAACCAAATAAATGCAATCTGAAATAACAGGATCGGGAACACGTCACTGAGCAAAGTCAGCGTCGTCGCAAACGTATGAAACAAAGCGCTCCCCACACCAATCATCGCGATCAGTGCAATCAAGATCACTGTCTGAACATTCACTGCATTTTCACGCCGTGCAAGCAACCACGCCAAAAATGCCGCCACCAAAAACGCCGCATTCGTCACCGCGTTCAAAGGCTCCGCCCAAAGGCCCGGCTCTAACCGCTCGCAGTAATTATCGATATAGTCATTCATGGACGTATCGCTTTATCATAAAAAGAAAAAATGGAGCAACCAAACAAAAACAATTCAGTGCAAGCCAGAACCATACGACATGATTAAAGCCAGCATCAGGAATATCTCGTGCTATTTTATCAAAATCGCCAAACCCGTGTGTCCCCTTTTGTTCATAATAAACGAGCCTATAAGCCCCGCTATTCAGCAACCCATAGGCATTAACAAAAACCTGTAATATAATCCCAAAGCCGAAAAAGGCATTTAAAAATCGTTCAAATGCACCGCGTGGAGCAAGATCAAGTAAGGCGCGTATAAGGAAAAACCCTGCGACCAAACATTCCGCCCCAGGCCCCATAAAATTCGCAACAACCATATGATAAGGTGTAAATACGGTGCATAAATTAACCAGTAAAAGACAAATCAAAATGATTTGGGGCACGCGATAGTCTCGCCAAGCCCATATAAAATAACCCAGCAAAGCCCAAACGATAAGCACAATGAGAACCTGTTGATCTGAAAGCATCAATGCCAAGCCTCCGCCATGTTTAAAATCAAACATTGGCACAGTAGGGTAACCATAAAACCATAAGAGCAGAGTATGCCCAATTTCGTGAAAAAAGGTAGCCATATAGACCATGCCAGCGGAAATCCAGCCAAAAGGAAATCCCTGAAACCATTGCCAGTCCTTTGCAAAAATCCAAGCGTAAAACGGAATATTTGCAAGAACAGCTAAAATAAATCCTGTAAAAACAATGCGCATACATTTAACAGCTAAAATTTATTCATCCGCCGCGCTCTGCTGTTGCCCCACAATCATGACAACCGCGCCCGCCATAATAAGCGCGCCGCCCAATAAAGTCGTAAAATTCACAGTTTTAATGCCAAACAACAAAAACCCGAATGCCAAAGTGAACAAAGGATAAGATGCCTCACCCAGAGCCGTGTAAATCGCCGAAACATTCTTAATCGCATAAATCGATAAAACCCAGCCAAAAGAGGGCGCCGCAGCAGCCACCAAAATCGTAAAGAACATCGGCCACCCTTGCATCATCCCCGAAAAATCAAGCGGCTCACCCTTGAAGAAAACAAGCACCAGAATAAAAAACACCCCCGCGAGCGTGTTCACCACCATAAAGCTCGCAGGATTAATACTCGGCCCAACCGAGCGCTCGACCAGCACATACCCAAGCGCATAGCACATAGCAGCAATAAACGGCATAATAAGGAAGAGGGTGTTCATTTAAATTCCTTTTGTCATCCTGACCGACCACAGGGAGTGGAAGGATCTTGCATCAGTGGAATGAGATCCTTCGACTTCGCTCAGGATGACGTATAATATTAATTCCTAAGCGGTTTCCCCGTCTCCAGCATATGTTCAATCCGCTCCAGCGTACCATCATGGCGTAGCAGTTTCATAAACTCCTCAAGCTCCAGCGCGATCAAATCATCTTCGGAGAGTGTCTCCGTGTAATCTTTATCACCGCCAGAAAGCACCTTCGCCAAATGATCAGACACAACCACATCATACGGCGTGGCCTTGCCTGATTTACGCAAATCAGAAACCGCCAAATCAAGCGCCATTTTCGCACCCGCACCGCCAAGGCGAATATCATCGCGTTTCTCAGGAGCGACGTAGCCTTCCGCGAGCGCCAAGGCACGTTGTTTCGCATCATATAAAAGGCGATCACGGTTCATCGAAATCCCATCGCTTTCACGGAAATACCCAATATCCACGGCCTCTTGCGCAGATTTCGCAACGGTGGCAACGCCAATGGTTTCAAACGCCTTACGCACCGCGCCAACAGGCGTCGTATCAGGGCTAAACCAGATATTATCTTTGCCGATCTTGCCCATGTCTTTGGCGAATTTCGCGCGTTCACGCTCTTGGAACCGCAAGATCATTTCCTTGCAGCCGCCCCAACCAGGAATCAAGCCAACACCAACCTCTACAAGGCCGGTGTAAGTTTCGGCATGTGCCTGCACCGCATCACTCGCGAGCAAAATTTCACATCCCCCGCCCAAAGCCATACCACTCGGCGCGCCAATCACTGGGAAGGGAGAGAATTTCAAATCCATGAAAACCTTCTGCCCGCGAGAAACAAACCCCTCAACCTGCGGCCACATCGCGATATTAATCATGAAAATCGCCAGCCCCAAATTCGCCCCCGCAGAAAAATGCGATGCTTCATTGTAAACCACAAGCGCTTTATACTCATCGGACTTAGAAATCAGTTTGTTCGTGTCTTCCAAAAGATTGAAAATCTCTTCATCAAACGTGTTCATTTTAGATGTTTTCTCAAAACACAAAACACCATCACCAATATCCCAAACACTCGCCGAACCGTTCTTTAAAACAGGTTCTTCGGTCAGTTTGATATCACGCAACAAAAGCACACCATCAGGGCGCACAACATCGTGATATTGCCCGTCCGTGCCGAAATATTGCTGCTTGCCGCCCTCTATACGGTAAAACGTGCCATCGCCCACTTGCTCCAAAATATCAGGAACGCCAATATCATCCGCAAGCAATTTCTCCGCCAGCCATTTCGCGCCAAGCGCGTCGATCATCTCAAACGGGCCCATCTTCCAATTATAGCCCAGCTTCATGCCTTCATCGATTTCATGCACCGTATCGGCAATCTCACCCACCAATTCGGCGGCGTAAAACAACGTTTTCTTCAAAACTTCCCAGGCATATGTCCCGCCCGCATCATCGGTAGTCACAACGGCCTTAAGGCCCTTACGCCCCGCAGAAACGCTCTTCATCTTCGGCTTAGTCGCCCTGGCATACATCGACTCATCAAACTTACCTGCATCAATCGCAAGAGCTTGCTTTTCACGAACACCCTTCGGCGCATCGGGGTTAAGGCGATAAAACCCGCCTTTACCTTTACGCCCCGTATAGCCCGCCTCAATCATGTCATGCACGAATTTATGATCGATAAATTCATCGCGGTAGGGGTCATCCTTTCCAAGCGTCGAGAGTAAACTCTCCGAAAGCTTCGGCATCAAATCAATCCCGACCAGATCAATCAAGCCAAATACACCTGTTTTGGGAATGCCCACAGGCTTGCTCATTACCGCATCGGCTTCCTCGATTGAAATCCCTTGCTTAATCGCCTCATTCACCCCCACCGTCAGCCAGTAAACACCAAGGCGGTTTGCGATAAATCCGGGCGTATCGTGACACGCCACAACGCCTTTACCAAGGCGCACATCACAAAATTCACGCACGACTTTCGTAACTTCAGGACGCGTTTCTTTGCCAACAATCAGCTCCAGCAAACGCATATAGCGCGGCGGGTTGAAAAAATGCGTAATCAAAAAATCTTTCTTGAAACTGTCAGGCTGCCCCTCGGCAAGCTTATGCAGCGGAATCGTCGACGTGTTCGATGAAATAATCGAACCTTTCTTGCGGTGCTTCTCTAACAAGGCATACGTCTTGTGCTTAATCTCCAGATTCTCAACAACAACCTCGATAATCCAATCCACATCCGCCAGTTTATCCAGGTCATCGTCCAGATTCCCCGTCTCAATTAATTTCGCATTGGCTTTGCGCATAAACGGTGCAGGATCAGCCTTAAGCATCTTCCCAACCGCCTCCGCGGCTAAATCCTTGCCTTCAACTTTAATATCAAACAAAACCACAGGCAGCCCAGCATTCGCAACCTGCGCCGCAATCCCGCTCCCCATAACCCCTGCGCCAATAACGGCAACTTTATT
>CAYGSA010000109.1:0-4596 GCA_964352375.1 uncultured Micavibrio sp. | reverse complement strand
GCAATAAAAATCGCAGCAATTGTATTATGGTGGATTTAATGAGTCCTGAGCCTAGCGGCCTGTTTTGCGCGGTATCGACCATCCCAATATCCAGCTCTGTAGTTTTCAGAGCGTCTGCTTGGTTTATAACCATAGTATCCGTGCTCATATCCCAACTGGTAGGAATTTTTGTAGGATTTACTTACGTTCTTGCTGTGGTGTTTGTAATATTGGCCCTTTTTTTTATAGTGCCGTTTTTCGCCTTGTTTGTATTCATAGTTGGGTTTGTAACGGTTATTGTGCCGATTGGTATCGTGCGCTTTGGCGCTTTCGAAGGGTATGATTGCAAATAACGCGAGCATTAAAGTTAAGGTTAGTTTTTGCATGCGTGGGTCTTTCTTTTTTTGTTAAAAGATATTGTTCTTATTACGGTCATCAAAAATCTTTCCTTCGAAAAAAGCTTTATGTTGACCACATCCTTGCGCCGTCCTAGTGTATTTTTATGACTATGACACTTGAAGATGTAAGGGCCCTTTATAAAAAGCCCCTTTTGGATTTGGTCTATGAGGCGGCGGGTGTTCACCGCGGCCATCATAAGCCGAATGAAATGCAGATGTGCACGTTGCTCTCGATTAAAACGGGGGGCTGCGCGGAAGATTGCGGATATTGTTCGCAGAGCATTCACAATGATGCGGACTTAGATAAAGAAATTTTGATGAAAACAGACGCGGTGCTGGAACAAGCGCGCGCGGCGAAAGAATCAGGGTCTACACGTTTTTGTATGGGTGCGGCTTGGCCGAAGGTGATGGATGGGCGCGCATTTGATCGTGTGTGCGATATGGTTAAGGGCGTGACGGATATGGGCATGGAGGCGTGCTGTACGCTTGGCATGTTGACCGAAGATCAGGCCATGAAGCTCAAAGAAGCAGGATTAACAGCGTATAATCATAATCTGGATACAAGCCGCGAGTTTTACGACAAGGTTATAACAACGCGAAGTTATGATGATCGTTTGGATACGCTGAAGAATGTTGCAAAGGCAGGTATTTCTGCTTGTTGTGGCGGGATTCTTGGCTTGGGTGAATCTGAGGAAGATCGTATTTCTTTGCTTCATACGTTGTGTAATCTCGACCCGCAGCCCGAATCGGTGCCGATTAATATGCTTGTGCCTGTGGCGGGAACGCCGATGGAACATAACAAGATGCTCGATATCTTTGAGTGGATTCGATGCATTGCGGTGGCGCGTATTTTGATGCCTAAGGCGATGGTGCGTTTATCGGCTGGGCGTTTGACGATTTCTAAAGAAGCGCAAGCGATGGCGTTTATGGCGGGGGCGAATGCGATCTTTACGGGCGAGAAGCTTCTGACCACGCCGAACCCTGAAAAAGATGCGGATTATGGCTTGCTTGCGGAACTCGGTATAGAGCCGCGCGCGCCGTTTGAGGACGAGTCTCATGTTCCAGACAAAACTGCAGCAGCTTAAAATTGGTCTTTTAGATGATCCTGCTCAGAAATCAGATGCATGTAGGGTTATTATTGAGTCGTTGCCAGATTGGTTTGGAATACCTTCTGCGAATAAGAATTATATTCAGGGCATTGAAGCAATGGACGTATTTGAGGCGTTTGTTGATGATGTGTGTGTTGGCTTATTAGCACTTAAATTTCATTATCAAACGACTGCTGAAATTTGGTGGATGGGTGTTAAGCCCGAATTTCACAGGCAAGGAATAGGTGTTGAATTATTTCATGCAGCCAAAAAACATGCTGTCAAAAAGGATTGTGAATTTTTGATTGTGAATACTCTTAGTAATCGGTCTGATGATATATATTATGCGCGGACTAGATGTTTTTATGAGAAGTTAAATTTCTTGCCATTTTTTCAGCAAGAGGAAGACTCTCATAATCCTATGATGTGGATGTTGTTAAAGTTATGAGGGAATTTTCTAACAAGCTGCAGCAGCTTAAAGAGCTTGGACGGTATCGGTCTTTGAGCTTGCCGAATGGCATTGATCTTTCATCAAATGATTATTTGGGGATGGCGTCTCATCCTGCGCTTCGACGCGTGGCGATTGAAGCGCTTGAGGGCGGCATTGATATTGGCGCGGGTGGGTCGCGGTTGCTGCGGGGGCATTCGCAGCCTCATGAAGATTTGGAGCTTTACGCGGCGGAGCATTTTAGCGCGCCGGCGACGTTGTATTTCGGATCAGGGTTTATGGCGAATTATGCATTGCTAACGACGTTGCCTGCGCGGGGTGATGTGGTGCTTTATGATGCGCTGGTTCATGCCAGTATGCGCGACGGGCTGAAGGCGATGGATGCGAAGGCGTATAAATTTGCGCATAATGATGTGAATGCGCTTGAGGATTTGTTGAAACGTCATCGTGATCAAGCGGATAAAATTTGGATTTGTGTTGAGTCCGTTTACTCGATGGATGGGGATTTTTCACCTCTTGATGAAGTCTATAATTTAGCGATGACATATGATGCGTACGTGTTTATCGACGAGGCGCATGGGACGGGTGTTTTTGGCGCGCAGGGTAAGGGTGTGAGTTATGATCTTGTTCAAAAATATGGGTATGATCGTATGATCACCATTCATACATGTGGGAAATCTATTGGTGTGGCAGGCGGATTAGTCTGCGCTTCGGTAGACGTGATTTCTTATTTGATTAATGCGGCGCGGCCCTTTATTTATGCGACGGCAACAATGCCAATTCAATCTCTAATTGTAAAAAATTCACTTGAAATACTTGCGTCAGATGAGGGAGATGAGAAACGTGCCCGTCTTTTTGTGCTTTGTGAGCGCGCTCAGGAGATTTTTGGCGGGGCCGGGTCACAGATACTTCCGATTATGATTTATGATGACAAAAAGGCTGTCAAAATTGCTCAGGTTTTTCAGGAAGAGGGATTTGATATTCGTGCGATCCGTCCGCCGACTGTGCCGAAAGGAACATCAAGATTAAGGTTATCATTAAGTTCTGAGTTATCAGAAGAGGATTTTCAGAAATTTTGTGATTGTTATGAAACGGTTATATCAGAATCAGATATAGCGGCAGCATAATATAATAACAATACGGCATGTATTTATTAATTTGAGGATTTATGAGTCAGTTTATTGTTACAGGGACGGATACGGATATCGGGAAGACTGTGTTTTCAGCGGCGCTTATGCTTGGGCTGGAGGTGGCTGGTCGTTCTCCGCATTATTGGAAGCCGTTGCAATCTGGGATTGTTAATGGTGTTGACACAAAACGTGTGCAAGATTTAACGAATTTAGGCGATGATCGGTTCCTGCCAGAGCGTTATATTTTTAGCGAACCACTTTCTCCGCACCGGGCGGCGGAGTTGGATGATGTTCAGGTTGATATGGATGCGTTAAAAGATGTGTCAGTGATTCCTTATTGTGATGGTGATTTGATTATTGAAGGTGCGGGCGGTTTGATGGTTCCTGTGACGCGGCAAAATTTGCAGATTAATCTTTATAAAAGATGGGATATTCCACTTATTCTTTGCGCGCGTACGGGGCTTGGGACGATTAACCATACGCTTCTTTCTATTGAGGCGTTGCAGGCGCGGGGGATGACACTTCATGGTATTGCCTTTATTGGTGAAGAGAATGCGGATAACATGCGAACTATTGGTGAGTTCTCAGGTGCTAAGATTTTTGGGCGTTTGCCTTTACTTGATCATTTGGATGATACATCTTTGCGGATGAACTTTGCGAATAACTTTAACATTCAGGATTTTATAGAATGAAATCACGTGTTTGGCATCCTTTTACGCAACATGCGATTGCGCCTGACCCGATCCATGTGGAGCGCGCGGCTGGGGCGTATTTGTTTGGGCAGAGTGGGCGACGGATTATTGATGCGATTTCCAGTTGGTGGGTGATTACCCATGGGCATGGGCATCCTGAGATTGTGAAAGCGGTGCAAGAGCAAGCGAGGGCGCTGGATCAGGTGATTTTTGCAGGGTTTACGCATGAGCCGGCAGAGGAGCTGGCGGGGCGGTTGATTCAGGTTACAGACAATGCGTTTGATCACGTGTTTTATTCCGATAGCGGGTCTATGGCGGTTGAGGTTGCCCTGAAAATGGCGATTGGGTATTGGCATCACACTGGTCATGCGCGTCATAAGATTATTGCTTTCGATGATGGGTATCACGGGGACACGTTTGGGACGATGTCTGCTGGGGGGCGCAGTGTTTATAACAAGGTGTATGAGCCGTTTCTTTTTGATGTGGAGCATATTCCAGCGCCTGTTGAGGGCCGAGAGGCGGAAACGCTGGAAGCTTTAGAGCGTGTTTTAAACCAGAATAAAGACGACGTTGCGGCGTTTATCTTTGAGCCGCTTGTTCTTGGCGCTGGGGGGATGGCGATGTATTCGCCGTGTACGCTGAAGGCGATGGTGGATTTGTGCCGCGCGCATGATGTCTTGCTGATTGCCGATGAGGTGATGACGGGCTTTGGGCGCACGGGGACGATGTTTGCGTGTGAGCAGGCGGAGTTTATGCCGGACATTATGTGCATTTCAAAGGGGCTTACGGGCGGGTTTTTGCCTTTGGGTGCGACGCTGTGTCAGAAACGTATTTACGATGCGTTTTATCATAAGGATAAGG
>CAYGSA010000108.1:0-4764 GCA_964352375.1 uncultured Micavibrio sp. | reverse complement strand
GCTTAGCAAAAGGAGAAAACACATGGCACTAGCAATCAGACTGTCCCGAGGCGGACGTAAAAAACGCCCATTCTACCGTATCGTTGTTGCGGATAAACGTATGCCGCGCGACGGCCGCTACATCGAAAAGCTCGGGACATATAACCCGCTCTTAAACGATGATAACGAAAACCGCGTACAACTCGTTGAAGACCGTATCAAATACTGGCTCGGCGAAGGCGCACAACCTTCAGAGCGAGTCGCGATCTTCCTTGGTAAAGCTGGCTTAACTGACATGCCTGCACAGCCAAACCGCCCGAACAAATCAGAAGCCTCTGAAAAAACAAAGCTAAAACTTGCTGATAAACAAGAGAAGCTAGACGCGGCAAAAGAAGCCGCAAAGCAGGCTGAAGAAGAAGCAAAAGCCGCTGCGGCCGAAGCTGCTGCTGCTCCAGCGGAAGAAGCCCCTGCTGAGGAAGCTCCAGTTGAGGAAGCGGCTGCTCCAGAAGCTGAAGCACCTGCGGAAGAAGAAGCAAAAAGTGAGTAATCACGATAACCAAAAACGCGTCTGCATCGGTAAGATCGCAGGCGCGCACGGTGTAAAGGGCTTGGTCAAGATCAAGCCCTTTTGCGATGAATTACGCCTTCTAAACGGCACATTATACACAAACGAAACAGGCGATGAAACAATCAATATCACCCTTAAAAACAACGTAGGAAAATACACACTTGCCCAAGTCGATGAGATAACGACCCGAGAACAAGCCGAGGTTACAAAATTCTTACTCTATATTCGTCGCGATCAACTTCCCGAAACCGGTGACGATGAATTCTATATCGAAGACCTGACAGGCATAACCGCTTATGAAGGGGATAAGCAACTCGGTAAAATCATCGCAGCAAACGATTTCGGCGCAGGAACACTCCTAGAAATCAAACCCAACAGCGGCGAAAGCTATTTCGTTCCTTTTGATGATCAATATATTCAGAGTATAAATTTAGAAGAAAAAACTATTCATCTTGATGGTGTAGAACGTTTTAAATTATGACACATTTTAACATCCTCACCCTCTTCCCCGATATGTTCCCCGCCTCACTTGGCCAATCCTTAAGCGGGAAAGCGTTAGAAAAAGACCTCTGGAGCTACGACGCGATCAACATCCGCGACTTTGCCGAAGGAACACATAAAAGCGTTGATGACACGCCCTTTGGCGGCGGCGCCGGCATGATCATGCGCGCAGACATCATCGAAAAAGCGCTCCTCTCAACGCAAAATACAGGGCGCAAAATCTATCTCTCCCCGCGCGGAAAACCACTAACACAAAGCGTCGTCAAAGACCTGAGCCAAACTGAAAACATCACCCTGCTCTGCGGACGATACGAAGGTGTCGATCAACGCGTACTTGATGCGCACGACTTTGAGGAAATCAGCATTGGCGATTACGTCCTCTCAGGCGGAGAGCCTGCCGCGCTTATTCTGATGGACGCGGTTATCCGCCTTCTCCCTGATGTGATGGGCAACGACAAAACCGCCGACGAAGAGAGCTTTTCAAACGGTCTGCTGGAATATCCACATTACACCAAACCCGCCGAATGGACAGACGCAAACGAACAAATACATAAAGTCCCTGAAACCCTAACCTCAGGCCACCATGTAAACATCAAAAAATGGCGACAACAACAATCCGAAGACATCACGCAGAAAAACCGCAAAGACCTATGGAATGCCTATAAAAATTCGAAAAAATAACTTGTCTTTTTACACACCGTGCGCTAGAAAGTCAGCAATTGGAGTAATCCGCTAATTTAAAACACAAAAAACAGCTTTATATCTCTTGATATTTCAAGGATTTGGCAAAAGGATAAAGACAATGAATACATTACAAAAATTCGAAGCAAAACAGCTCGAAAAACTAAAAGAGACAAAAGAAGTCCCAAGCTTCGGCCCTGGCGACACAGTTAAAGTTAACGTAAAAGTCAAAGAAGGCACGCGTGAGCGTATTCAGGCTTACGAAGGCGTTTGTATCTCTCGTGAAGGTGGCGGAATCAACGAAAGCTTTACAGTCCGTAAAATAAGCTACGGCGAAGGCGTTGAGCGTGTATTCCCACTCTGGAGCAACCGAATAGACTCAATTGAACTTGTCCGCCGCGGTGCAGTCCGTCGTGCAAAACTATACTACCTTCGTGATCGTCGCGGAAAATCAGCACGTATCATAGAGCGCACAACAGGCCACGACATCGAAAAACGCGAAGAAAAAGCCTCAAAAAAATCAAAAAAGAAATAAAGAGTTACGGCTATACAACACCGTCGCACACGGCATTACCTGCGGCTGCGAAGATAGGGAGAAGATCAAAAACTTCTTCCTTTTTTGTTTCCAACTGAGCGTATCCTTGAACTGAAACAAGATCAGAAACCATGCGTACCACGCCTCCATCTGGTAAAACAGACTTCAAAACCACCTTGTGAGCCGAAGAAAATCCATTACGAAAATGCTCTGGCACTTCACCAAGCAGAAATAAACCATCATACATAACCGCATGAACTGAATGCGTTGCAACGATATATAAAACCTTCTCCGCACGCGCATAATTCGCATCATCAAGCTCCAGATAAGGCTGACCGTCTTTTACATCAAACCAAGCTTCGGTTTTTTCATTATTTTGAACAACATAAGTCATAAAATGCTTCTCTTGAAAAGATCAACTCTTGGCCTTATGATACGGCAAATTATTAAACAAAGAGTAAAAGCCATGAAAGCGCGCACGCTTTATCAAAAAATCTGGGATGACCACATCGTACAACAAGGAGAAGACGGCACTTGTCTCATCTATATTGACCGCCACCTTGTCCACGAAGTTACCTCTCCCCAAGCCTTCGAAGGTTTGCGTCTGGCAGGTCGTCAAGTACGCCAAGTGAATAACACCCTTGCCGTTATGGATCATAACGTCCCGACAACCGACCGCAGCCTTCCAATCGAAGAAGAAGACAGCCGTATCCAGATCGAAACTTTGCGCGAAAACTGCAAAGAATTCGGCGTGCAACTCTTCGACCTAAACGATAAACGCCAAGGTATAGTGCATATCATCGGCCCAGAACAAGGCTTCACACAGCCAGGCATGACCATCGTCTGCGGCGATAGCCATACTTCAACACACGGCGCGTTCGGCGCACTGGCATTCGGCATTGGTACAAGCGAAGTCGAGCACGTTCTCGCAACACAAACCCTCATCCAAAAACCCGCTAAAAATATGCGCATCACGGTAAACGGATCACTCCAAACTGGCGTTACGGCCAAAGACATGATCCTCGCCATCATCGGCGAAATCGGAACCGCTGGCGGCACAGGCCACGTCATCGAATATGCAGGCGAGGCAGTTCAGGCACTCTCCATGGAAGGGCGCATGACCATCTGTAACATGTCAATCGAAGGCGGCGCGCGCGCTGGCCTTGTCGCACCAGATGAAACAACATTTAACTACATTAAAGGCCGCCCAATGGCCCCAAAAGGCGAAAACTGGGACAAGGCCGTCGCCTACTGGAAAACACTTTTCTCAGACAAAGACGCAACCTACGACAAGGAAATTCTACTCAAAGCAGAAGAGATCGCGCCAACCGTCACATGGGGTACAACCCCCGAAGACGTTGTGCCAATAACAGGGTTTGTCCCTTCCCCATCCGATTTTAACGACCCAAACAAACAGGCTTCCGTTGAGCGTATGCTTGAATATATGGGCCTAAGCGCAGGTACTAAAATGACGGACATCGCGCTCGATAAAATCTTCATCGGATCCTGCACAAATGCCCGCATCGAAGACCTCCGCGAAGTCGCAAAAATCGCCAAAGGCAAAAAAGTCGCTGAGAACATCATCGAAGCTATGGTCGTCCCCGGCTCTGGTCTTGTTAAAGCGATGGCCGAGCAAGAGGGCATCGCAGATATCCTCATCGAGGCTGGCTTTGACTGGCGCGAGCCAGGCTGCTCCATGTGTCTTGGCATGAACCCCGATCAACTTCAACCAGGCGAACGCTGCGCCTCCACATCCAACCGCAATTTCGAAGGCCGCCAAGGAAAAGGCGGACGCACGCACCTCATGTCACCAGCAATGGCCGCTGCCGCGGCAATCACAGGAAGATTAACGGATGTCCGCGACCTCTGAATGGCCAAATGATTTTAACCTAAACGACACGCCAGAAATCGACGCACGAATAAAATCATTCATAACAGATCAAATGAACGAGCTAAAGGCTTACGACCAACAACGCCCTAACGGACACACCTACATTTTCCATGAACATGCAGAGCGCGTCGCACAAAACATAAAAAAAACCTGTCTCCATATGAATCTCGGCGACCTTGTTGCCGAAAACATGTACTGGGCCATCCTGCCCCACGATATCGGCAAAAAAAACATGCCCCTTGACCTCTGGGACAAGGAAGAAAAACCAACAATGCAGCTAAAAAATTTCCGCCGCACCCACACACTCCTTGGCGCACAGATCACGCAGGAATACCTCCATGATATTGACCATCCCATGAAAGACCTGATCATTGATATTCAAGTCAAACATCACGGCCAAATGGATGGAAAAGGCCCCAATAACACCCCCGCCGAAGCCATGAGCAAACCCGTACGCCTCGCCGCAATAGTAGAGGCCTATGACGGCTGGCGAATACTCAGACCACATTACGGCGACCGCGACATATCAATAAAAGGCGTGCTTGAACGCATGCGCGAAGAAAAAGGCGCAGAAATTTTTGACATGGACTTGTTCGAAGCCTTTGCAGA
>CAYGSA010000107.1:0-5061 GCA_964352375.1 uncultured Micavibrio sp. | reverse complement strand
CCTTAGCTATATCCGGCTCAACATAACGCGGAGACAGCGGATAAAACACAAACCCCAAATACCGCGCCCCCGCCTGACACGCAGCAGCCAAAGCCTCCGGCGTCTTAATCCCACATATTTTCGTTTGAATGGTCACGATGAAAGAGACTCCAAAATCTCAGCCGCCGCCTGCGCAGGATCATCCGCGCCCGTGATCGGTCGGCCAATCACCAGATGCGTTGCACCGCACGTCATCGCGCACCGCGGAGTCATAACCCGTTTCTGATCACCAACAGCCGCACCCTCCGGACGAATCCCTGGAACCATAAGCACGAAATCATCGCCGCACGCCGCGCGTAGAGCCTCAATCTCATGTGCACTGCACACCACACCATCAAGCCCCGCTTTTTGTGCAAGCAAAGCCATCTGCTCCACCCGCGCAGCAATACCTGAAACATAGCCCGCCTCTACAATCGCATCCTCATCCATCGCCGTCAAAATCGTCACAGCAAGCAATTTCGTCCCTGTGCCGCATGCCTCTTTCCCCGCCTGCATCATATCAAGGCCACCACTCGCATGCACATTCAAATAGGCAGGCGCAAAATTCGCGCACATGCTGCGCACCGCGCCCGCAACAGTATTGGGAATATCATGATATTTCATGTCCATAAACAACTGAGCATCAGGCGCGGCCTCTAAAACCTGCTCCACACCTCGCGGCCCAAACGCACTAAAAAACTCAAGCCCAAGTTTTATCCCGCCCGTCACAGGCGCAACGACGCGCACCAATTCACAAGCGCGTGATAAATCTGCCGTATCAATGGCATAAAATATTTTAATGGAGTCAGACATGATGACCTTATTGTGATGTTAGAACAGGCAAAACCCCTGTCGGTTCAGACGAGGCCGGCACTTTAAACTTATCATTCTTGATCTTGGACATTTCTTTTTCAAGCTCTTTAATTTCTTTTCTTTGCGTACGTTTTTGTTTGCGCAACGGGGACATATTCAACCAAATCATAAGTGCGCCCGTCACAAACCCAAACAAAACAGCGCTCAAAACAACCAGATAAAGCGGCACAGCCACATTTTGCTCTAAATCAAGAGGATTCAAAATAACCGAAACATCTGCACGATTCAGAGCCGCAAACACAGCAATCACAATGGTAGCACCTAGAGCGAGCAAGCCGCGCAAAAGTCCCATCATGCATCGTCACCATTCAATTTTTCACGAAGCGCCTTACCTGTCTTGAAGAATGGCAGTTTCTTTTCCGGCACATCAACCGTCTCACCCGTACGGGGGTTACGACCAACACGCGCATCACGATGTTTAACAGAGAACGCACCAAAACCACGAAGTTCCACACGATCACCACGCGCCAGAGCATCAGAAATTTCATTAAAGATTGTCTCAACAATTTTCTCAACATCACGAAGATAGAGATGCGGATTGTTGTCAGCCAAACGCTGGATCAACTCAGATTTCGTCATATTTAAATCCTAAAATTCTTTTGTAAGCCTGACTAGATTGCCCGATCTATACAGAGCCGTCAAGGAAAACCCCCTGATTTTAAATGATAAAAAACAAAAAAGCTGAGCAAAACGCCCAGCTTCCTTGAATTATTATACAGTAAGAAAACTTACTTCTTGTCGCCATCGCTTTCCTTAAGCGCCGCGCCAAGAATATCGCCAAGTGATGCACCACTCTCGGTTGAACCGAAATCCTTCATCGCTTGCTTGTCTTCATCAACTTCACGCGCCTTGATCGAAAGACCAAGCTTACGTGATTTCTGGTCAACAGAGATAATCTTAGCATCAACCTTTTCCCCAACAGCAAAACGGTCTGAGCGCTGCTCTGAACGTTCACGAGACAGATCATTCTTCTTGATCGTACCCGTAACATTGTCATTCACAGTAACCTCTACGCCACCATTGTTGATTTCAGTAATCGTACACGTGACAATAGCACCCTTGGCCATCCCCTTCAGTGCACCCTCATAAGGATCATCTGTAAGCTGCTTAACACCAAGTGCAATACGCTCACGCTCAGGATCCATTTCAATGATCTGTGCTTTAACAACATCGCCCTTTTTATAGGCTTTCAAGGCATCTTCTGTCTGATCTTCCCAAGAGATATCAGAAAGATGAACCATACCGTCAATCTCTTCATTCAGGCCGATAAACAGACCGAATTCAGTGATATTACGAACTTCACCTTCAATATTCTGACCAACCTTGAATTCTTTTGCAAGGCCTTCCCATGGGTTTTCTTGACACTGCTTAAGACCAAGTGAAATACGTCGTTTCTCAGAATCAACCTCAAGAACCTGAACTTCAACTTCTTGCGATGTTGAAACGATCTTTCCTGGATGCACGTTTTTCTTTGTCCAAGACATTTCAGAAACGTGAACCAAACCTTCAATACCGTCTTCAAGCTCAACAAAAGCACCATAATCAGCAATGTTGCTGATACGGCCCTTAAAGCGTGCACCTTCAACATACTTAACAGATACTTCATCCCACGGATCATTCTGAAGCTGTTTCATACCAAGTGAAATACGCTGTGTCTCTTCATTGAATTTAACAACTTGCACTTCAACAGTTTGACCAACCTGAAGGGCTTCTGATGGGTGATTAACACGCTTCCATGAAATATCAGTCACGTGAAGCAATCCATCAACACCACCAAGATCAACGAACGCGCCGTAATCTGTGATATTTTTAACGATACCTTCAAGAACCTGACCTTCAGCAAGATTCTCAAGCAGATCACTACGTTGTTCTTGACGTGACTCCTCAAGAATAGAGCGACGAGACACAACAATATTCCCGCGGCTACGATCCATCTTAAGAACGTGGAACGGCTGAGGCGTATCCATCAACGGCTCTATATCACGAACAGGGCGGATATCAACCTGTGAACCCGGCAAGAACGCAACAGCGCCCCCAAGATCAACAGTGAAACCACCTTTAACACGACCAAAAATCACGCCAGTCACACGCTCTCCAGCTTCATGAGATTTCTCAAGCTCAATCCAGACTTCCTCACGGCGTGCTTTCTCGCGTGAGAGAACAGACATACCATCACGATTTTCCATGCGCTCAACGAACACTTCTACGGTATCTCCAATTTTTACTTCCGGGTCTTCTCCGGGTTTAGAGAATTCCATCATCGGAACGCGTCCTTCTGATTTCAGACCGACATCGATCACAACCAGATCATCTTCAAGCCCGATAACCAGACCTTTAACAACGCTTCCTTCGAATTTTTCACCTTCGCCAAGTGTTTCACCCAACAAAGCAGCGAATTCAGGTGAATCCGACTTATCTAATAAATTTGCGGCTATATGTGCCATAATATTAATTCCTTTTCATAATCTTGATCACATGTCCAAACCAGCAATGCAGCTAAACACATGGATTTTAAAGGATATAATCGCTAACGCGCTTTATACTGGAATTTCGGCAAATGCTTTTTTCGCATAATCTAAAGCTTGAGCCACCACATCCTCCGCAGTCAAATGGCTTGTGTCAATCACAATCGCATCGTCCGCAGGGCGCATTGGCGCTGCTTCTCGGCCGGAATCCCGTGCATCTCGCACGCGCATATCCTCCAAAACTGAGGCTTTTGTAACGTTTAATCCTTTAGATTGCAACTCTTTCATGCGTCTTTCTGCCCGAATTTCATCATTTGCAGTAATATAAAGCTTCAATTGCGCATCAGGGCAAACCACAGTGCCTATATCACGCCCATCCAAAACCGCCCCATTATAAGGCTGACCAGGATCTCGCGCAAAATCACGCTGCATCTGTAACAACGCCGCCCGCACCGCAGGAATTGCCGCAACCTTAGACGCCGCATTCCCCGCCTGATCATTCTTCAAATCAGGGCTGTCCAAATTCATATGCATCTTCAAACGCGCAAGCCCCTGCATCGCATCTTGCTCATTTTCAGGATCCCCCATCTGACGCATCACCTCAAGACCAACCGCGCGATACAAAAGTCCTGTATCCATAAAATCAAACCCAAGCACCTCTGCCAACGTCCGCGACACAGTCCCCTTGCCGCTTCCCGCAGGCCCATCAACAGCAATAACTTTATTCATTTCCAATTCTCCCCCCAAGATCATTCATAAGCTCAATAAAATTCGGAAAACTTGTTCTAATCGGCGCAGCGTCATCAATCTCAATCGGTTCATCCGCGCGCATACCAAGCACCAAAAAACTCATCGCAATGCGGTGATCCAAAGCCGTTTCAACGCGCGCCCCACCAGCGCAGCTCTTGCCATTACCATGAATCGTCAAGCTCTCCTCACCCATCTCAAGCGACACACCACACGCCTTCAACCCCTGCGCCATCATCAAAAGACGATCACTTTCTTTTACGCGAAGCTCCGCCAGCCCCGTCATTTTGGTCGTCCCCTGAGCGCACGCTGCAGCCACAGCCAAAATCGGAAACTCGTCAATCATTGAGGGCACGCGGTCTTCAGGCACATCAATGCCCTTGAGCTCACCCGTGCCACGAACAACCAAATCAGCAATCGGCTCACCCGCCGAAACACGTTCATTCGTAAATTCAACTGAACCACCCATCTCACGCAAAGTCGTAAACAACCCAATGCGCGTTTCATTAATCCCAACATTGGGCAAAGTCACCTCAGACCCCTCCGTAATCAACGCCGCCACAACCGCAAACGCGGCACTGCTGGGGTCAGCAGGCACATCCACCGCGCACCCCGTAAGCTCCGCATGACCACACACATAAATCGCGTCCGCACCATCTTCAGTTTTCTCGCATGCGACATCAACACCAAAATGACGCAGCATATTCTCCGTATGATCGCGCGTCGGATGATCTTCAATCACCGTCGTACGTCCCGCCGCATTGAGCCCCGCCAGCAAAATCGCAGACTTCACCTGCGCCGAAGCCACAGGCAAACGATATTCAATCGGCAAACAGTCTTGCGCGCCTTTAACCGTCATCGGCAAACGATCCCCGCGCCGCCCCATAAATTCGGCCCCCATCATCGAAAGCGGCTTCACCACGCGCCCCATCGGACGTTTCGTAAGCGACGCATCCCC
>CAYGSA010000106.1:1590-5151 GCA_964352375.1 uncultured Micavibrio sp. | reverse complement strand
ACAAAGGCCTTCGTGATCGAGCGCTTTGACCGGCACCCCAGCGGAGAGCGGGTGCACATAGAGGACTTCGCGCAGGTTTTTGGCGTTTATGGCGAAGACAAATATAAAAAGGCGAGCATGCGCAATATTGCTGCCGTCGTCGCAGCGGAAGGATCGGATGAGGACATCCGTGAGTTTATACGCCGCCTGACGTTCAGCACGCTGATTGGCAACGGCGACATGCACCTCAAGAACTGGTCGCTGATCTACCCTGATCGACGCAACGCCGCTCTGTCGCCAGCCTATGATTTTGTATCAACAGTCCCTTACATTAAGGGTGACAGCTTCGCCCTTAACTACAGCCGCGTTCGGGATTTTACTGCCTTTGATGAAGATGAAATTTCCCATCTTGCCGCGAAAGCTGCGTTGCCAGAAAAGATGGTTCTTGATGTTGCACGAGAAACTGCGAGCGATTTTGCATCGCTCTGGAAGCGTGAAAAAGATGCCTTGCCTATGTTTGACGACACGAGGGCAGCGATTGACGCACTACTGCCAACCCTCCCTTTGCTGAAAGAGCAACAATAGAAAGCCTGTATTTATGAAGATTTTTCCAAGTTGCGAAGTGAAAATGCTATCCGAATGCTCATCGGGGAAGTTGGTTCGGCTGCTGAATTTGGGGCAAGCCAATTGCTATTCCATAGTCTGCAAACCTCCGAATGCTGGAAAAGTTGGTGTCGTCTGGATAGATAGCAACACGGTTCAATTTGACGAGTATGAGGACGCGGATACGCTAGCAGTTCTCGAATACAACGGTGATTTGGTCTGGGAGATTGACCAACAAGGGCCGTTCGAACCTCCGATAAGAGAATTTTTTGAAATGTCCGGAAGCATTGTTGTCATGAAAGACGCCAGTTATCTTAATGTGGTCCGGTCAAACTCTGTCCCTAGCACAAAACTGCAACTGAAGATCAGCGACGGGTTCGTCGGCCCTTATCGGGAACCCATGAGAGATGCTGCGATATTTGGTTCTTGGAAGCTGTTCCTCGAAGATGCTGATCGTCCAATAGAAAACAGAACAAAAATAGCCGAGTTCTGTGTGAAAGCAGGTGACTGATGTCAAAAATATTCTTTTCCTACTCTCATGCAGACGAAGAGTTGGCTGACATGCTGCAAAAGCATCTAGCTGCTATGAAAAATAATGGCTTGATCACGACGTGGCACGACAGATGCATTCGGGCAGGTGATGAGTTCGGTCACGAGATAGACAAGAATCTCAACGATGCAGACGTTATCTTGTTGCTGATCAGCTCAGATTTTATTGCATCTCGGTACTGCTATGAAATTGAGATGGCGAGAGCCATCGAGCGCCATGAAGCAGGCGATGCGCGCGTTATCCCTGTTATTCTGAGGCCTTGCGATTGGCATGATACTCCATTTGGCAAGCTCCTTGCTGCGCCAAAAGATGGAAAGCCGGTACGTAAATGGCCTGATCTTGATGAAGCATTTCTGGATGTCGTCAATGCGATCAAGGCAGGTATTAAAAAGCCAAATTTGAAAGCTGCTGCGCAGCCGGTAAGTGCGCCGACAACTAGCGCTGAGGTGCTGGTGGATAGGCCAAGGTCTGCAAACCTTCGCGTGAAGAAATCATTCACTGAGGCAGACAAGGATCAATTCTTGGATGAGGCGTTTGACCTGATGAAGCGCTATTTCGAAAACTCTCTAAATGAGCTTGCAGATCGCTATCCTGAGCTCTCTTCACGCTTCCGCCTTATCGATGCCAACAGGTTCACGGCTGTGATCTACCGGAACGGTGAAGATATCGCCCGCTGCAAAATTGTGCTGGGTGGCATGTTCGGAAAAACCATCACGTACTCTGCGAACGATCAGGCAAGTGAAAATAGTTGCAACGAAAGTTTGAGCATCGATGTCGATGATCAGCACATCTACTTGTCAGCCATGGGCATGCCGTTTGGCGGTAATGTTTCTGACAAGAATCTGACTGCGGAAGGCGCGGCTGAATATTACTGGTCAATCTTGATGCAACCGCTGCAATAACAACCCTGATGAGCCGCGAAGCTACCTTTCAAGATCGTAGCCAGGATCGTTGTGCGTGTTGTTTCTTTTCCCGACGTTTCGGGCAGGACGCTCTTTTAAGGTTTCCTTGAGCCATTCGTACATTGAGCGTTTACCATCCATTTTCAAATAGGCAGCAATCTCGGCGTTGAGGCTTCGCGCCAAATGGTCTTCTTTTGAAGAAGCGCGATCTGTGGGTAACACCTATCGTTTTTTAACAAGTTTTTGATTATTAACCAAATATTTGAGAAGGTAGGTAATACTAAACTAATACAAGAAAGTTTTTCTATGAATAGACTGTCCGCGCTGGTTTCTATCACATTGCTGTTTCTGCCTAGTCTCGTATTCGCCGCTGAATACAACGATGGTGACGCCTGCGGTGGAGTCGGACAGCCGCAAGCAGGAGCTTTTCAGAGAAAAAACTCTAGTGATGGATACCATTTCTTAGTTTGCGATGGAGCTACGTGGAACACTACTCAAAAGCTTGATTTCACACTAGACAACGTCTCTCTTGGAAATAATGCGTTAGATTCTATCACTACTGGAACATGGAACGTTGCAATTGGTACTGATGCTCTTGGTAGCTCTGTGCTGGGGGATAGCAATATTGCTATCGGTTATGAAGCGCTAAAAAACGCTGCTGGAACAACTAGAGAGAATGTTGCAATAGGGCATAGCTCAATGGTTAATCTGGGCATAAGCGCAGGGAACGTTGGAAACGTGGCTTTAGGCTACAGAGCTGCAAGAAGTATGTCTAACACAAACTTTGGCACTTTTATAGGAAGCCATACTGGAGGCAATTCTTCTAGTCAAACGCTTAACACCACAATTGTTGGCTATAGCAGTGGCAGTAGCTTATCAGGTGGTGATAACAATCTATTCCTTGGTTACAATGTTGGTGACACAACAACAACTGGCTCTAACAATATCCTAATCGGATACGAAGTGATAACTTCAAGCGCCACGGCGTCCGATGAATTAAATATTGGTAATTCTATCTATGGCGATTTATCAAACAACTACATCGGGATAGCAAATTCATCGCCAGATGCCGAACTCGATGTAATAGGCAATATCGAATTTACTGGGACAATAACTGATGTTTCAGATCGCAGAATGAAAACTTCTATTCGACCTATAAAATCCGCCCTTGATGGTATCCGAAAATTAAACGGTGTGTCGTTCGTGATGAAGGATGATCCAACCAATACTGTTGAGCTTGGTTTGATCGCACAAGACGTACAAACTGCCTTTCCCCAACTTGTAAAGGAGCGCGGCGAAGGTGTGCTATCTCTAAATTATCAAGGAATGGTTGGGCCACTGGTAGAAGCGGTAAAGGAGCTTGATCAAGAAAACCGTGATCTGAAGGCGCTGGTTCACAAGATGGACAACCGATTACGAGTTTTGGAGGGCGCGCAGCGCCCACCCTTAAAGGGATATAACAACTAACGTCCAAGATCATTTCTGGGATCGTCGCGATTGTTGTTTCTCTTCCAGACGTGTTTGGAA
>CAYGSA010000106.1:0-1490 GCA_964352375.1 uncultured Micavibrio sp. | reverse complement strand
TTTGGAACAGAAGTCCAGAAAGTATAAGCGCCCCGTTCATCGCAGCTGGCGGATGGATGAAACCTATATAAAAATCAAAGGAAAGTGGCGATATTTGTATCGCGCCGTTGATAAATATGGCGCGACTGTTGAGTTTATGGTCTCAAAGAAACGTGATGCGGCTGCGGCTAAAGCCTTCTTTCGTAAGGCGTTTCGTCATAACCGGATGCCATACCGCATTAATATCGACAAAAGCGGTGCGAACAAAGCAGCATTAGAACATTTCAATAAGCCCGGATTTATCACAGGAAAAAGGAAATTCATTCTCAGCCAAGCCAAATATCTCAATAACATTGTTGAACAAGATCATAGGAATATTAAGCGGATTACCAGACCCATGGGAGGGTTCAGAAAAATGCACACCGCATCACGAACGCTGGCAGGAATAGAGCTTATGAATATGATCAAGAAGAACCAACTAGAATTTACCAAATACATCGATAAAAACCTAACTCACGCGCAGCAATTTTACCGTCTAGCAACCATCTAGAATCTGGCATATTGCAGGTCTTTTCAAACTCGGTTAAGCTTTGCGACACTACCCGCAATCTCGTTATGATGCTTCAAACGAACAAGACACGTCTTTGTAAAACATATTTAACCCAATGAAGAATTTATTTTATTTTTTTGTAAAAGGTTGATTTAGCGATACCTAGGGCGCGAGCGGATTGAGTGATGTTTTGGTTGTGTTGGTCTAGGGCAATTTTGATGGCCTCGGCCTCAATTTCGTTTATAGTTTTGAAATGACCTGTTTCTGATAAGATTGTGATGCTTCTGGTTGCGTTTGTTGAAACGCTTTGAGCGACATTTATGTTTTTTGTATGTGGCGCTGAAAGATTGGGCAGTTCTAATGTGTTTCCATCGCTCATGACCATGGCGTTGTTGATTGTGTTTTCCAGTTGGCGGACATTTCCTGGCCAGTTGTGGACGGTTAAGGATTTTTGTGTGGCTTCTGATATGGTTTTCGGGATGGAGCCGTGATTTATGCAGAAGCGGTCTATGAAGTGATTTGTAAGGGCAGGGATATCTTGTGTACGATCGCGCAAGGGAGGAATTTTTAGCTGCAGAACATTGAGGCGGAAGAAGAGGTCTTCGCGGAAAGTTCTTTGTTTCACGTCTTCTTCTAAATCGCGGTTGGTCGCGGAGATAATGCGCACATTGACAGGGATGGGCTTAGAGCTGCCGACGGGCTCGACTTCTTTTTGTTGAAGGACGCGTAGGAGTTTGACTTGTGTATCAAGCGGAAGTTCGCCGACTTCATCTAAAAATATGGTGCCGCCTTCTGCTTCACGGAATTTGCCAATGGCTTTTTCGGTTGCGCCAGTAAAAGCCCCTTTTTCGTGGCCGAATAAAGTGCTTTCAACGAGTTGAGAAGGGATTGCGCCGCAGTTGATGGCGATGAATGGTTTACCTGTACGTGTGCCTTCACCGTGCAACGCATGGGCGAAGAC
>CAYGSA010000105.1:0-5364 GCA_964352375.1 uncultured Micavibrio sp. | reverse complement strand
AGCCCTCATATTATGATATTGCTTATGCCTTATGCGACAAACTCAATGTAAGTCGCAACAATATAATAGAGCAAGAAATGCGTATACAAAGCGGTATAGCTAACCCCATACATCCCTCATTAGATTGCTCTATTACACAAAATAAACTAGGAATACCAGCACAGCCCATATCCAATTTATTAGATGATATTGTGAAAAAAAAATTAAAATGAGATATTAACTTGTGACATCATTGAAGAAGAATAATCTATTCCAAGACTTGTTTATATTGTGGCAATGTTTGCCCAATAAAAGGCAACTTCAGCTTGGTATTTTATTCATTTTTCAAATTTTAAGTGCGTTATCAGAGGTCTTGAGCTTAGGGGCTATAATCCCATTCTTAAGCGCATTAACCGATATAAATGGCTTGATGGAAAATGACTATATTCAAGTCGTCATGGCCTATACTAATATTTCCGAACCAAAACAGTTGGCGATGTTATTGGCGGGAGCATTCGCCGGTGCAATTGTGCTTGCGAATATGCTGAGGTTTCTAACTTTATGGTTTCAAATGCATCTTGCTGCTTCTATTGGAACAGACCTAGGCGCCAAATTATTTGCCAATACGCTGTATCAGCCATATACTTATTTTATAAAAAATAACAGCAGTGAACTGATCGGCAACATCACCAATGATCTCAATGCCACATTAGGAATATTGCAGGGAATTCTAACGCTCATATCACAAGGCCTAATAGCCATAGCAATTACATTAGGGTTATTGCTCTATGATCCAGTTATTTCAATAACGTTAGGCTTAACAGTAATATCTGCATATACGATTATTATTCTTTCAATTAAACACAGACTTCATCGAAACAGTAAGATTATGTCTGATAGCTATCGTAAACTAATAAAAGCTCTCCAAGAGGGCTTCGGAGGAATTAATTTCATAGCACTAAACCGTTCACGAGAATTATATATTGATAAATACAAAGACTCAGATGGGCCGTATAGAAGATGTTCTGCTGACAATAACGTGATAAGACAAGCGCCACGCTTTTTTATTGAATCTCTTGGTGTTGTCGCAATTTCAATTTTAGCCATTATCATGGCATCAAACACAGATGATATTTCTGAAGTGATACCTTTACTAGGGTTCTTGGGACTTGCCGCGCATCGTCTTTTACCTGCAGGCCAGCAAATTTATACATCCTTAAGCGCAACATTGGGCTTACGTGTGTCCTTAAAAAGAACATTAGATGTCCTGACATTTTCAGTACCAAAATCATTGACGCAGCCAACTACACCAATCATAGAACTAAAAGATAAAATTAAATTCAAGGGCTTATGGTTTGACTACAATGACGGAAGCGATAAGCCATCAGAAGAATGGACATTGAAAGACCTTAACTTTGAAATCCCCGCAAAAACAACAACGGCTTTTGTTGGGCAAACCGGAAGCGGTAAAAGCACGATTGCAGATATATTACTAGGATTGCTGATACCGCAAAAGGGCTGCGTTACAGTCGATGGTTTAAAACTGGAAAGTGAAAATATCGGAAATTGGCAAGCAAGCATTTCATATGTGCCACAAAATATCTTTTTAACAGATGCCACTATTGCCCAAAATATTGCCTTTGGATTAAAGGAAGAAGAAATTGACCTAAACCAGCTATACGAAGCCGCACGTTTAGCGCAACTGCATGATTTCATTGAAACCCTGCCAAATAAATATAATGAAATGACTGGTGAGAGGGGCGTGAGGCTAAGCGGAGGCCAACTGCAGCGCATTGGTATTGCACGCGCCTTGTATAAAAAACCTTCTATCATCGTTTTTGATGAAGCAACAAGCGCCCTGGATCACAACACTGAAAGTGATATCATCGCCTCAATTGATCTTATTAGCAAAGATGTGACAATTATTCTGATCGCACATCGTTTATCTACAGTAAAAAAAGCAGATAAAATTTTTGTACTGGAAAAAGGTACGCTTATTGATCAAGGTGATTACAATACTTTACTAAAATCTCAGCCTTACTTTAAAAAACTTGTGCATGACGAATAAAAGTTCAGCTATGAACGTCTTTTTTAAATTTAATAATAATTAACAAGGAAAAGCCGATGATCGGATTAATTAAAGATACGTGGACGTTGGTCAACTTAGAACTACCAGCCTCATTTGATAAAAAAAGAGTCATTGCAAATTTTCTGATATTATACGCACGTTCTTTGCCAAAGCGTTTAGTGAATGGATTTAAGGGGAACGAGCTAATACACCAAAATATTAAAATTGAAAGTGATGTTTGGAAAAGCTTCAATCATATTATTTCGATGTATGTTAAATACATATCAACCCGCTATTTAACGCAAACATTTGTAATCCGTGGCGTTGCGACAGGCTGGCATTCAAAATCCTATATAGATTTTCTGAAGAATAGTTTTACGAAAAAGCACATTGATATCATACCAAAAGATATTCAAAATGCTGTCGATAATGTTTCCACATCAATCTCTGAAAATTTTGAGGATATGAACTATGATATCGTCAATCGTTGGCTTCTAACATATCAATACGGTTTAAGTAAATTCATAGATGACAACGAAACCCTATCCGAAACCTTAAGCAATACACACGTCATAGAACTTGGAGCCGGGACGGGAGCAAATATCGCAGTTCACGCATCTTTAAGTAAAGAGGGTGTTTCAATATTTGATATTCCGCCGATGCTGGCAATACAAAAACGTATTTTAAATGAAATATCAGGCAGCGTTGAAATGTGTGATGCGAAATATTACTCCGATACAACAGCGTTGATGGAAGATGCCAAAAAGAAACCATATATAATCGTTTCATACTGGGCATTTACTGAGTTTCCAATGGAACTGCGCAAAACACTAGAACCGCTCATTCAGGGCTCTGAATTTGCGTTTTTTGCCTGCAACTCAGTATTTGAGGGGATTGATAATCTTGAATACTTTGAAGAGCTGGGCCAACGGTTAGACGGTAAAACAATTACATCGGAAGTAATCGATTGGAACCCGTATAAGAAGCACTCCTACGTAATGATTAAATAATCATGCTCTACAATCTATGCAAAAAAATTATGCGTTTGTCTGATGCCATAGTATCACCACCGCCTGATTATTCTATCATGACCTACGAGAGCCAATTAAAGAATCTTGGGAAAGATTGCTTGAAGTCTAAAGGGGTAGGGGAGAGATTAAAGAAAATTGCATATTTCCTTCGCCTTCTCCTAATGATAATGGCCTCTTATATTCTATATCCAATTGCCTATATTTTAAAGAAAGTGGGGTATAGGTTTGTAACAATCGACTTAACCCAAATTGGCTCTGTAATATATTTAGACCTCTTTTTACGTGAAGATATTTTATATAAAAATACGCCACGACATAAAATTTTGCTCTTAGCATCTTATCATAGAGACGGAAATCGTTACATTCTCGATTTATATAAACCTTATGCAATTTTCATACGCAACCCATTTTTAAAACTTGTTTTGTCGCCTTTTTTTGTTTCTAAATTATTTAAGGAAGATAATTCCTTTAAGTTTGATCTAACACATCCAACTGAAATAGTTTCTCATAATATATGGAACAAGTACCAAGAAAAATACAAAAAGCCCCTTATCAGTTTTCCTGATAAAGATATACGTGCGGCGCAAGAGCAATTAAATGAAAATATCCCCATAGGGCAAAAGTTTGTTGCCTTACACGTACGTGATAACGGCTTTTATAATATTCCAAGTCAGAATACACGCAACGCAGAGATACAATCATACTTACCCGCTATAAAATATTTGATAAACAAGGGCTACGCGGTGATTAGACTTGGTGACAAGTCCGCCAAAAGCATCAATAGTATGACAGAAGAATGCGGCAATTTGTTATTTGATTACGCGCATTCCGACATTCAATCTGAAATGATGGATGCCTATATTCTGTCCCATTGTGAATTCTATATAGGCTTAGCATCTGGCCCCGCAAGCATGCCAATGCTGTTTGGAATAAATAGCGTCAATGTAAATTGGTACAACGTGTCCAATGCTCCCAATTTTTTAAAAGGAGATATAACTACATTTAAAGTGTTCAAATACAAAGAAAATGATACTTTAGTCCCATTTGAAAAGCTGTTTCATGAGCCTTTTAACTTAAACCCAACTCAACACATATTGAATGAACATGGCGTATATTTTTCCGATAACACTGAAGAAGATATTTTAAATACAATACAAGAATTTTTAAAAAAACCATCAGAACCTTTATCGGAAAATCAACGATTAGCCCAAAGTAAAATTTTACCAAGTAACTACGCTTATGGCGCTAAGGGACAGTACTCAAATACAATTTTAAATTATTATTGGAACAAAAACTGAAAAAAGAAGCGTGAAAGTTCTAACTGAAGTGCGACTACCATGGAGATATTGAACGGTAGCGCATGAGGAAGGAGATGTAGACAAGCCGCCTGATCAGGCGGCTTATTTACATTTAAGACTTATTTCTAAATCTGCTTTTTAATAAAGAATATAGCTCCCATAAAACGCTAATACAGAACCAAATTCCCAACAGGATGAGTAGTAAAAATAATAGCAGAGATGGTCCTAAACAGTCTTGACCTGAACAGCTATTATTAAGATAAACATTAATTAAGCCAAATAATAAGACGGCAACAATAAATAACGTTCTGTTTAATTTCACGCTGATCCCTTTACTAACTGTTTAGAAAACATAAGTGTTTATAATACACCCTACATTAACCTATCATAAAACTTGTGATTCATAGAACACCTCTTTCTGTGTTCGGTATCCATAGCTTTTGATGTTCAACTGGCGAGAGAGCAGGGCGTAATACAAAACTCTGAACCACGATCAAAGGTCACAGTTTGGAGCATCGGTTTTGTGAGCTTTTGCAACCGTTCACGGATGCTTCCCATCACCGTATTTAAGTGCCATGTTTCATTTTTGATTAAAACGGTATAGCGGCTTTTGCGTTCTGTCAGTGTTGTGACATTGGCTTTCCTAAAATCCTTTTGGAACATCTAAATGCGTATAACCGTTCAAGGTTTTATCTTCCTCACAAAAGAACGTATTACGCTGTATCTCGCAGAATATTGTTGATCTGTGCCGTCCTAATCGTTTGGCGATCTCATTCACCGATACTTGTTCTTCCCGCCAGAAATATATTTTACGCCTTTCATCAAGGCTCAGATGATTGTAAAATTTACTCATATTCGACTTCCGTTATTCACCCCAAGAGGGCATAAATTAACAAAAGTCGCGCTTCAAAATAGAATTCACCCTGCGCCTTATTTTTGTGTGATAATATATATTATGGTAATTAAGGGATATGTTTAGAAGAGGGTG
>CAYGSA010000104.1:0-5422 GCA_964352375.1 uncultured Micavibrio sp. | reverse complement strand
GCAATAAAAATCGCAGCAATTGTATTATGGTGGATTTAATGAGTCCTGAGCCTAACTGTCCATTGCGCAAAAGGAGTTCATGCTTGCGTTAAAAAAGCGCTGCAAGTGATGGGGCATGGTTCAGATGCGCTGCGTGAAATCCCAACACAGGGAGCGTCGGGCGTTATGGACACAGAGGCGCTAATAAAAAAAATTGAACAAGATCAAAAAAAGGGCCTAAAGCCCCTATGTGTTGTCGCAACCGCAGGGTCTGTAAATACAGGTGCGTTTGATGACATGAATAAAATTGCTGACATTTGCAAGAAACAAGATATTTGGATGCATGTAGACGGCGCTTTCGGTGCGTGGGCATGCATTGCTGATGCGCCATGGTCTAATCTAGTGGGTGGCATAGACCGCGCAGATTCTATCGCTTTTGATTTTCACAAATGGATGTCTATTCAATATGATTGCGGCGCAATTCTCATCAGAGATTCGAAATTGCACTATAACAGCTTTGCAAACCGTCCAGCATATCTAGCCGCACAAGCAGAAGGTTTAGGGGGTTGAGATCTATGGTTCTGTGATTTTGGCATAGACCTCTCGCGCGGCTTCAGGGCTTTAAAGGTATGGACGGCGTTACAAAATCATGGGCTTGAGGCATTCGCAAAAGTTATCACGGAAAACTGTAAGCATGCGGCCTATATGGCACAACTCGTAGAGGAATCCGACAAATTGACGCTCGCCACGCCTGTGGTGTCTAATGTCTGTAATTTCTATGTAGCAGCGCAAGAGGGCCAAGACGAATTAAATGCTAATATAGTAAATAGCTTACAGCTTTCTGGCGAGGTTGTGTTCTCAACCACAAAAATCGAAGACCGCACAGTAATCCGCGCAGCCATAGTAAATCACCGCACAACATTCCAAGACATAGAGCGCTCTGTAAAAGCAGTCATATCAGAACTCAAACAATAAAAAATATGTTTTTTAGGTCAAATCACCAACAGTGACATCTAGTGCACCAGCAATGGCCTTCATCGCGCGAAGGGAGCCGTCTTTTTTGCGCGTCTCTATTTCGGTCAAATAGGGACGAGAAATACCAGAACTCTCAGCTAAATCCGCTTGGGTCATTTGACGAAATTTTCGGATAATCTTCACAGGGTGATCCTGCCCTGCGGACAATTGATCTAAAACCTCGTCAGGCAAAGCACTATCGGCGCCGCCGCCAGAAAGGTCACGGTAATCATGAAGAGGGACAAGCACGTAGGGTTTACCCTGAATATGGAGAAGATCGTATTTCATAGAGTCGAAGTTTACTGATTTTTACCCTCACGTCTAGACTTGTTTTACACTGTTGCTGCATGCTACATACATAAATCATGAGCATTGAAAATTTTTACGAACACCTTCCAAAAGACAAACCGAAAAGCGCGGTCATCATGCTGCACGGTGTAGGATCAAACGGGCAAGACCTCATCTCCCTTGCCCCATATCTTGCGCAGTCGTTGCCCCACAGTGCATTCATATCCCCGGACGCGCCTTTTGCATGCGATATGGTGCCGCCTGGTTATCCGAATGCGTATCAGTGGTTCTCTCTTCAAGATCGTGACCCGCATGCCATGCTTGAAGGCGTAAAGTCTGTCTTTCCTCTCGTGGAAAAATTCATAGATGCGCAGACCGAACGCCTTAACTTAAAGCACGATAAACTTGCTTTACTTGGGTTCTCACAAGGGACGATGACGGCACTATATGTCGCACCACGCTTCAAAAATAAAATCGCAGGCGTCCTCGGATATTCAGGCGCGTTACTGTGGGAGGAGGGCGCAAGTCAAAAAATGCCCATCCACCTCATCCACGGCGAAGCTGACGATGTCGTTCCTGTGCAAGCCCGTGAAATGGCCGAACAGACACTAAGTCAACACGGTTACAAAGTCACAGGCCATACAACAGATGGGTTAGCCCACTCAATAGACCAAGATGGCATAGAGAGCGGCGCAGCATTCCTGAAAGATGTGGTTTCTTAAATATGTGGAAAGCGCTGCGCTGCAGCACCAAAAATCGCCAGAACGCAAGAATCATGGTATAATAAAGTCAGACGTAACATAATCTCATGTATAAAGGGATGTCATGAACGACTTAGTACCATTAGAGCGATGTAATGCATTGATATTAAATGCGGATTTCCAACCCTTAAGCTATTTTCCCTTATCTGTATGGTCCTGGCAAGATGCTGTTAGGGCCATTTTTCGTGGAAGTGTAAATGTCATTTCCGAATATGACCGCATGGTCAGGTCACCTGAATTAGAAATGAAGCTCCCCTCGGTTTTAGCGTTAAAAGAATATGTCACTACCACCAGAAACCCTGCCTTCACAAGATTTAACGTGTTCTTGCGCGATCATTGGGATTGCCAATATTGCGGCCATAACTTCAAAACGCACGAGCTAACATTTGACCATGTCATCCCAAGATCTAAAGGCGGGCGCACAAATTGGGAGAATATCGTCGCGGCGTGTCAGGCTTGTAACCGTAAAAAGGGCAACAAAATGCCAGCCGAAATCAATATGCACCCCCTTATCAAACCACGCCAGCCAAGCGTATACGAACTTCAAAACGCAGGCCGCAGCTTCCCCCCAAACTTCCTCCACGAAAGCTGGAGCGATTTTCTCTACTGGGATACGGAACTTTCTGATGATTGAGATTAATAAAGAAATTTGCTTTATTATCGAAAAAGAATTATATAATATGAATAATGTTAAGCGTTAAAAGACAAGAAGGAGTAGGATATGGGTGTAATAGATTCAGTACGAGAAAAAATCGGAATCTTGGCGGGAAGATTTGCCGCCATTTTTGAAGATCCAAATGATGCTGCTTACGGTGACGACCCGATTGAATGGGGAAACGGGCATAGAGAACCCACACAAGATCCCGTAGCCGACGAAAATATTCCCGATTAGTTACTCGAAAGTCTTGTCCTTAGAATGGCACCAACCAAACAGACCACGGCCAGACCAAAGCACAAAATAATATTATAATTTGCCATAGAGAGGCCAAGAACTGGGTCTTTCCACGGAATATCCTCGCACCGCGCCATCGGTGTACTCATGATATTATCTAATATACTCTGACCTTCCAAAGCCTCCGCAAAAAACACGGAACACCCCTCCACCGCTGACGCCCACCATTTCTGCTCAACGCCAGTATGATAAAATGCAATCCCGCTATTCGCGAAAAAATTTAAAGATAAAATGCCAAGTATTGAGCGCTTAAATGGCAAGAACGCGCCTGCAATTCCCAGCAATAAGCCAATCGCAAAAGGCCAGCGCTGATAAATACATAAACGGCATGGCTCAAGCCCCAGAAACGCCTCTGATGCAAAAGCCGCCGCAAGAGCTGTAAAAGAAATAACTGCAATGAAGATAAGAATTTTATTCATCTAAAAATATCCCTTAATCATCTCCTTAACAAAATCAATGCCTTCAGTGCCCAAAAACATAAGGATCGCGCATAAGGCAATAACCCAAGCCAGACCAATAAACGCACCAGCAACAACCGTGAGCCCATCACGCATGATAACCCCGACAGACATCAACGCAATGCCAAGGCTCGGCACTGTATTTGTCATCGGAAGCGGAACGCAGACACTTAACGCCATAATAAGACCAAACACACCGATAAGATATGAAAATGCCCCGCGTGTGATAAACTCTAAACGCGGCTTCACAAATTTCTCAAGCCGTTTGAACCAAGGCAAGCTGGCATGAATAATTTTCTGAAGCTTGGATGACTTAATCGTCCGCCGTTTCATGCTCTCAGGCAACCAAATCGTATGCCGCCCTAGGGCCTGCTGCGCCGTCAAAAGAATGAGGGGGGAGGCAAGTAAAACATTAATGCCAGGCGGAACAGGGATGGGGAGAGCCATAGGCACAGAAAAAATCAGCAATAAAAACCCGAAACCACGTTCATGGAAAGCTTCAAGTAAATTTTCAATACTCACGCGTTCAAGTGGCAAACTTTGCCCCAAATCAATCAAAACATCCGATATTGCACGCACAGGCTCTTGAGTATTCATAGAAAGACATTACGCCGATTTAAAAACGATGAACAGAGCGATCTTATTGTATAACAGAATAATCCGTGAAAATTTCCAGTAACATCTTGGCCGCAATCAACAGCATAAAGATCGCAAAATAACGTTTTAGCTTTGGAACAGGCAAGCTATGCGCAAATTTGGCCCCAAGCGGAGCAAAAGCGACGCTACTCCCGATAATGCAAATAAACGCCGCCATATTGAGATAGCCAAAGCTGTACGGCGGCAACCCTTCTGCCGAAAATCCGATATAGGCAAAACCCATCGCGCCAATTATTGCAATAAAAGGCCCAATCGCGGCGGCTGTGGCAATCGCACGATGAATCGGCACATTGCAAATCGTCATAAAGGTAACATTTTGCACACCACCCCCAACACCCATCAGCGTCGCCAAACACGCATTTGCCGCCGAAGCCACGCTAAGCCAAGGCTGTTTTGGCAGGGATTGAAAAATATTACTTTTATTGGTGCGCAAAATCATATAACCGCCGAACAAAAGCTGTGAAGTTGCAAAAACAATTTTCAGAGTCGATGTATCAGAAATATCTGCGAGTAACGTACCAAGGCCAACACCAATAAACGCTCCAGGAATAAAAGCCTTCAAAATCGGCATATCAACTGCGCCCTTTTTGTAATGTGCCCAAGCAGATGAAGAACCTGTAAATACAATTGTTAAAAGGGATGTCCCAACCGCAACATGCATCGCGCTATCGTAATATTCGAAGTGTTTTAGAATGTAATACAGCCCCGGAACTAAAATCGCCCCGCCGCCAATCCCCAAAAGTCCAGCCATAAAACCACCAAGAACACCAAGTCCTAAAAGGAGGAGGGCTGCAATAATAAGTTCCATGAATAGACCTGTTTCTTTAAAGGCATAGCTTTCTAGCATTAAGCTTACAGACGCAAGCTGATTACTTACATCCATTTGGCCTAGCAAAATGGTGCCCCAAAGCAGAGCAACCTCGAACAATGTATTAGAGACATTAGAAGACTGGGGCGAGCAGCTCAAGCATGAGCGCGAAGCTATCCACAGCTTAGGTTCGTAGCCGCGAAACAGACCAGACACTCGAACACGACGCGGTTAAGATCAGGAGTGATGAGCCCACTTTACCGGATGCCGCGCGATGCCTGAACTGGCGCAATGCGCAGAGAGCGGACTTTGCAAAGTCTGGCCCGTTTCCCGACAGCGGCCATTCGTGTAGCCAGCAGCCAAAGCGGGGTGAGAGTCCTCCTCACCGATTTTCTGCGATGCGGCCAATGTAAGCTTTTTCGGTTTCGTGGACCGGTGCTCGGTTACATAGGTCGGTCAATTTTCAGCCGATTGCTTGATGTAAAGTTCGCACGTGTAGAGAGGC
>CAYGSA010000103.1:0-5500 GCA_964352375.1 uncultured Micavibrio sp. | reverse complement strand
GTTTTATGGATAATATGGCCGTTCTGCCGCCATTGCTTTATTTGATTTGTGCGATGTCGGCGATGAGCTTTGTTGTTGCATCTGGATTTTGGTTTTTGCGCTGGCCAGAGTATTCTTTTCAGCGTTCAATATGGATGGGGCAAATTCATGGGTTTGTCTGGGCGATGATTCTTTCTATTGCACTGGGTCAGTCCTTTCAAATTTTTGGTGAGATTGTTGTATTGGTTTTAGCGATTGCGCTTGGGTATCGGCATGTTTGGGATACTCTGATTTTTGGCGGACTGTGTTTGGTTGGATGGTTTATCACTCTGGGCTTTGGCTTTGTTTTGTTTATGCTGAGCGGTGATTTGTTGATGTCTGTTTTTGTCTCTGGACTGCTTTGGCTTGCTCCTGTTTTTGTGCTTTATCGCGTAAGGTCGGTTGATGATAAAGTTTACAATTACCTGTGGCCTGTTTTGTTTGCTTATTTTGTGTTGCTTATTCCCCTTATGATTCAAAAAAATTTAAATACCGAAGAATGGCAGGAACGCAAATATTCTAGACCTCTGCGCAAAGCCTAATGTATAAATTGATGAAATAATGATTTGCGGACTTGATTTCACCCACCATAATTTGCGACATATAACATATGACTGAAGAAGATGATTTTTTAAGATACGATAAAATGGTTGAGACGGCTTTGCGGGGTGTTGTTCAGCAGGCTGTTAATGAGGTTATTGAGAATTTTAATGACACTGGCGGTATGCCTGGTGATCATCATTTTTACATTACATTTTTGACTGATTACCCGGGTGTTAAAATTCCTGATTACCTTCATGAGCGTTATCCTGGCGAGATGACGATTGTCCTTCAATACCAGTTTACTGATTTGAAAGTGAATGCGGAGCGTTTGGAAGTGACGCTTTCGTTTAATAATGTTCCAGAGCGCCTTGTTGTGCCGTTGAATGCGATTAGTATTTTTGCTGACCCGTCTGTTAATTTTGCCTTGCAGTTCCAGCCATTGGGTGAGGCTATGGCAGATGAAGATTTGATTTTGCAGGAAATGCCTGATGGGGATGATGATCCTGACACTCCATCTGGTGGCGGTGAGAAGACAGGTGAAGTTGTCTCTTTGGATAGTTTTCGTAAGAAAGAATGAGTTGGTCACCTGAATCTGCATTGCGCCCTGAACCGTTTAGGGTTTTGCTTAAGCGTGGTGAGTTTATAGATCAAGGGCGCGCTGGGCGTGAGGTTCCCTTTAAAATTTATCATCCTGTAGATCATGGTTTAGAATCTATGCCTGTGATTATATGGAGCCATGGATTTGGCGGTAATCGTGATGGTGCGTCTTTTATCTCTCGGTTTTTGGCGGGGCAGGGTTATGTGATTGTGCATTTGACGCATCGCGGCACAGACAGCAGTTTGTGGGAGGGACAGGACGGACACCCTTGGGATATTTTGCGTCAGGCCAAAGTACCGCGAGAGATGACGATTGCACGTATGGAAGATGTGCCTTTTGCGCTTAACCAACTTGCGGGCTGGATGGATAAAAACCCAGATGTTGGACAATATATGGATATGGCTCGTTTGGGTATGTCTGGTCACAGTTTTGGGGCGATGACGACACAGGTTATGGCGGGGATGAGGTTTCCTGATAAGGATGGTAATTTGCTCGATATGTCGGATGAGCGATTTAAGGCGGGCATTCTCTATAGCCCTGTGCCGATTGCTCATCTGACGAACGCTACGCCGGAAGATATCTATAGCTCCATTCGATTGCCGTTGTTTCATATGACGGGCACAGAAGATGATTCTCCGATTGAGCATTATGATTATACGCATCGCCTGATTGTGCGTGATTATTCGGGGACGGATGAGCATTATACGCAAATTATCGATAGCGGTGATCATATGGTCTATAACGGCACGCGCGGTAAGCTTGGGAGTAACCCAATGCGTGAGCAACATGAAGAAGAAATTATGCATGGCGCGCTTGCGTTTTGGGATGCGTATTTGAAGGATGATGCGGGCGCGAAAGAGTGGCTTGCACGCCAATATTCTTAGAGGTTGCTCTGCTGTTATGGTGGCTGTAGAGTGCTTTTCATGAAAAATGCGATTGAAATCAGACACCTTCATAAAACCTATAAAGCGACGAAAGGCACACCAGAGAAAGTTGCGCTTAGGGATGTTGATCTTGATATTCCGCAAGGCTCTATGTTTGCATTATTGGGGCCAAATGGGGCCGGGAAGTCTACTATTATTAATATTATGGCGGGGCTGGTTTTAAAAAGTTCCGGTTCAGTGGAGATTCACGGATATGACATAGATCAGAATCCCCGTAATGCCAAAAGGTCAATTGGGATTGTGCCGCAGGAGATTAATTTTGATCCGTATTTTACACCGTATGAATCGCTTGAGCTTCAGGCGGGGCTTTATGGTGTGCCGAAATCTGAGCGCCGTAGCATGGAAATTTTGGATATGGTTGGTTTGGCGGATAAGCGTAATGCTTATGTGCGCGGGCTTTCGGGGGGGATGAAGCGCCGTTTGCTGGTTGCCAAAGCAATGGTGCATGCACCGCCGATTTTGGTTTTGGACGAGCCAACGGCTGGCGTTGATATCGAACTGCGTCGTCAGATGTGGGAAAATGTGAAGGTTTTAAATAAGCAGGGCGTTACCATTTTACTGACGACGCATTATCTTGAGGAGGCGCAGGAGCTATGTGATCGTATTGCAATTATAAATCACGGAGAGGTGGTGGCGTGCGAGGATAAGGGGGTGTTGATTGGGCGGTTAGATAGCAAGGAGATTATTTTTAAGCTTGATCGAGAAATGCATGATATTCCCGATAATTTGTTAAAGTTTTCTGCGGAGCTCAGCGCGCCGAATCAGTTGCATATTCGTTACTGTACAGAGCAACAAGGTGTGGGCGAGATTATTGAGGCTGTTCAAAAATCTGGATATGGTATAGTGGATGTCACCACGCAACAGAGTGATTTAGAGGATGTTTTTTTGCAGCTAACAGCTTAATTTTCTGATAGCACCATGCAAATACAACTCAAGATTCAGTTTTGGTTGCTTTTGTGGATAAAGTGTGGTGTAGTTATATTCTAATCAGAAGATATAGTTTTTTGCACTGCGTACGGACTGTTCCACCGTAACTGTGTTGGTTTTGATTTTGATTAGATGAGTATTTTAACAGTTTCCTAGGTTTAAAGTCACTCGAAGAAGTGTTCGGTTAGAGGTTACCGGACACTTCTTTTTTTGCATGCTTAAATTCTTACTGTACGTTGCGGCGTTCCTAAAATATTAAAATATTCGTCGTCTCTTGCGCAAGTTTTAGAAGTTTACGCATGCAAAAACGCTTTTTAGTTTTAGGTTTAATCTGTTATAAACATTTCATAAGCGCCCTTAGCTCAGTTGGATAGAGCGTTGGTTTCCGGAGCCAAAGGCCACAGGTTCGAATCCTGTAGGGCGCACCATTTTTGTTTTTAATTAAAGAGCGCCGAATTTTCGGCGAGCTGCGGTCGCAGCTTTTTACGGTTTGGATGCGCGATTTGTTTCTTTCCTCTCATATAAGAGCTCAAAAACTGTTTGACTTAGCTGTTCAAGACCCCTTTTTCGCGCCGATTGTTCATGATTTGATTGATTATGGCGCTGATATCAGGTTTTCAGTTTTCGGTGGCGCTGGGGCTTATAAGCCTTATGCTTTGCGTACTGAACCGCTCGATACGCCTGAAAAGTTGGAGAGGTTTTATCATGGCATTAGCCCTATGTTTGGAGCAGGTCAGCTTAAGGCGCGTATTACGCTTCCACGTTTTGCCTCTCAGGGCGTTGTTGAGCATAGTTTTCTTCATGAGGTGATGCATTTTTATCAGGATATGCATGGACTATATTTCGTGCCGCTTGAGGAGGAGGGGGTGTTCCCGATTATTCTGGATGCGAAGAGTAGCGTTATGGCGACTCTGTTTAATGAGGCGTGGGCGCAGGTTGAATCGATACGGGCGTCTTATGGTATTGCGCGTAAGCATGAGAAGGATTCTTTGTGGGCAGGGGCGATAGGGCATCGTGATTTTGGGGCTATGGCGCAGCGTTATGCAGAAGATTTGGACGCTGGCGTGTCTGAGGCGCGCGCGGCGGCGACTATTTTTATGGTTTGGTATGAGGGGCGTCATCTCGGGTTTTATGAAAATCATGCGCTTCAGATTTATAACCAGAACTTTAAGCGATATGAGGGGCAGGCCGCGTTTCATGACGATTTCCTTAGAATGCTTGAGCTTCCCATGTTGATTGCGCGGTTGCCTCAGGGGCATGTGCCGAGATATTTTGATCATCTTGATTGGGCTGATAAGGCGTTTGAGCCACAGATTGATTTAAAAGATTATGCTGTTTCTGAGCATCCTAATGTCCAGAATATCAAGAGCGGTGCGCCGCCTTATTTGTGGAATAGGCTGCGTCAAGCAGGGGAGCTTGATTTAAGGCTATAGTGTTATTTTCCGATATCAATCCAGCCATTTCCATCACAGGCTTTGAAGCGGTCTGTGTCATAGTTTAGCGCGCCCTCAGAGGCCGTCGGGGAAGTGCACCCTCCAGTGCCGCTGGCAGGATTATGCATATTAAAAGCAGCGTCTGTTTCTGTACACCATTGCATGACATCATCTGTAAAGTTATAAAAATATGCTCCTGTATTTGGGCATGTCCCTGTATCTGTTTGATAGACATATCCTGCATCGGTGAGTGCGCCGTTTTCGGTGAAGCCGCCGCCTGTTCCTTTGTTGGTGTGCCATGTATCGACATCACCAGAGAGGAAAACATCCGGGGCGGAGCCTGTTGGGGTGGAGCCATCGGAGCCGAGGTTAACGGGGTGGCCGTTTGCGTCAATGAATTTGCGGCGGTTGGCTTCGACAGAAAAATCGATATAGGTGCCTACGTCAAACCAAAAATCAGCTACACTACCGTTAATAGAAGTTGTTGTACTATTGTTTGAAATCCCAACAGCGTCAACCGTAGAAGTTGGAAAGTTTTCGTCAGAATGATTTTGTAGTCCTTCATTAGAGATACCATCATTAATATAGGCATGACGACGACTTGAATCAGAGAGATCAACGCTGGCTATATAATGATACCATTTACCAATAACAAGTTGTGAATCAGTTGTGCGTAATCTAAGTATTTCTGTTCCAACATTATTGTCGGCTTGCAACCAGACGTTGTTTTGAGCGCTGTTATAAAAAATTATTAAATTTGCATCAGATGACGTGTCACTTAGTGAAAAAACATAATTAATGCTATCAGTATCTAATCGAAACCAAAAGCTAACAGTAAATTGTTTGGTATCGCTTAAACCAGTTGGGGTGGTTGTAATAAGGTTGTCTTGTTCCACACTATTAAACCCAACCGCGTTGGCCAGATACTCGCCTGTATCAACCATATCGATCCAGTTAGTGTTATCACAATATCGCAGGACATTTTCGGGGGTGAAGAACTCAATTTCGCCTTCCGCGCCTGGAACGCCGTCTTCGTT
>CAYGSA010000102.1:0-5646 GCA_964352375.1 uncultured Micavibrio sp. | reverse complement strand
AGAACATAATGCTGCGCTCCGCACCTTCAAACAGCGCAAGGCGGTCTTCGATAATTTCAACATTCGGGTGGTTAAAACGGCTATAGATCAAACCACCAACATTTCCCTCTGGCGCAGCCTTACGCCCAGCCATAATGTGAAAAGATTCCTCGCCTTCTTCTGGCGTCTCATATGCAAAAGTTGACGTCAAAAACATCGGCGGCTTAACTGACCCTTCCGAATATTGCGGATCATACCCGTAAGACATCATCAATGTTTCGGGGCTTAATGTGTGATCACCAATTTTCGTATTCTTATAATCTTTTTTCTTCATTTTTCTTCTCTTTCTTAAACCGTCATTACACGGCTTGTCCGTGTAATCCATGGATTGTGCGCATGAAGCGTGCAATGACGCGCGTTAAAACATCAAAACCCCAACGGTTTTGCCAAGCGCACGCCTGCATCCGCCAAACACCAAGCAAGAATTGCTTTTTGCGCATGTAATCTGTTTTCTGCTTCGTCATAAATCACACTTGCGGGGGACTTGGCAACCTCTTCGGTAACTTCTTCCCACTCATGGATCGGCAAGCAATGCATGAAAATAGCACTGTCCTTGGCCTGAGCCACAAGCTCCGCATTCACCTGATAAGGCCAGAATTTTTCGATATCTTTCCCTTCTTGCCCAAGGGAAACCCACGTATCAGTAACCAAAACATCCGCATCCTTCGCCGCGGCCTTTGCATCATTAGTAAACTCTGTTCCACTCGGCACATTCCCATTCAAATCTTCAGGCAAAGCCATCACAAATTCGAAATCAAAAATCGGCGCAGCGTCGATATAGGACTGACACACATTATTATAATCCCCGAACCAAGCAATTTTCTTACCCTGCGCGCGCTCCAGCTTTTCCTCAATCGTCATGATATCGGCCATAATCTGGCAAGGGTGCGATTGATTAGTCATCGCGTTAATCACGGGAACTTCTGCATGCTGCGCCAGCTCCTCCAGCTTTTCATGATTACTCATCCGCACCATGATCGCATCAACATAACGCGAGAGAACCTTCGCCGTGCTCTCAACACTTTCCGCGCCGCCAAATTGCATCTCGCCTTTTGACATCACAATCGTATGCCCGCCAAGTTGCTTCATCGCCACATCAAACGAAACCCGCGTCCGTGTTGATAATTTATCAAACACCATCGCAAGCGACAGCCCCTCCAGAATTTGCGGCGGGGTAAACTTCTCCGCCTTCATCGCATGGGCATGTTT
This sequence comes from uncultured Micavibrio sp., assembly GCA_964352375.1. Taxonomy (GTDB): domain Bacteria; phylum Pseudomonadota; class Alphaproteobacteria; order Micavibrionales; family Micavibrionaceae; genus UBA1672. The sequence goes on along the minus strand of CAYGSA010000102.1, from coordinate 4,398 downwards.
AAGGATGCTTTTAAGTTCATCCCCGCCAACATCATCAAAATTCACAAAATGTTTAATCCTACTCATCGTCTTAATCCAATTCTTTCAAAGTCTTATCGATAATCGCGAGCGCCTCATGAGCATGCTCTTCAGTTAAAATTAGCGGCGGCGTTAATCGAAGTGTCGCCTTACCCGCTTGCGTCGCCATCATGCCATTCGCCTGCAAACCGCTAAGCAGTTTCTTAATATCAAAAACCGTATCCACGCCAATCATCAGGCCTTTGCCTTTAATCTCGGTGATCTTGTTGCTCTCACGTTGAATCTTGCCAAGCCCGTCAAACAGTATGCCAGAAACATGGTTCACATTCTCCATGAAGCCATCACTCAGCATCTCTTCCATAACGCATGCCGCAACCGCGCAGGCGAGGGGGTTCCCGCCATAGGTCGTGCCGTGCGTCCCAACAACAATCGCATCACCGAATTTCTTCTTCGCCGCCATCGCGCCCACAGGAAAACCTGATCCCATGCCTTTCGCCCAAGCTGCTATGTCGGGCTCAATCGGGGCGGCGTGGTCACGCACCTTGCCGTCTTCCACGCATTCAGGGCAACATTTAAACGCCTCATAGGCATGGAATGTGCCCAAACGCCCAAAGCCCGCCTGAACCTCATCAAAGATCAAGCAAATATTATGCGCATCACATAACGCCCGCAAAGCCATCAAAAATTGCGGCGTGGCGGGGGTCAAGCCGCCTTCACCTTGAACAGGCTCAACGATAATCGCGGCGGTTTTATCCGAGACCAGCTTGCGAACGCTCTCGATGTTATTAAACTCCGCATAATGCACACCAGGCAAATAGGGGCCAAAGAACGGCTGAGAATTGCGCTTCTCCGTGACACTCGCCGAACCATAAGTCCGCCCGTGGAAAGAATTGCGGAAAGAGATAATCTCGTTGCATTCCTCGCCCTTATTATCATACGCCCATTTCCGCGCACATTTCAGCGCCGCCTCAACGCTCTCCGTGCCGCTATTTGAGAAATACACCAGATCAAAACAGCTCGTTTCCACCATGATTTTCGCCGCCCGCAATTTCTCCTGCGTCGCATAAGAGGCCTGACAAATCATCATCCGCGCCGCCTGCGTATTTATAGTCTCCAGCAACTTCGGATGCGCATGACCCAGTGATGCCACCGCAATCCCCGCTGCAAAATCAAGGTATTTTGTCCCGTCCGTATCAAACGCATAAACCCCTTCACCGCGATCCATAACCACAGGCTGCGAGTTGTACGTCGCAACTAAAAGCTCTTCGGTTTCTTTGATAATGTCTTGGGTTTTTGTCATGGTTTATTCCTCATCTTTTTTAGATAAATCAAAATTATTTTCATATTCTTTGAACAATGTGGGTATTTCAGAAATTCTATAATATCGTTTGTTTGCAGTTTTAGTGGTCGGCTTATTTTATCGGGCATGCAAATCTGCCGTATATCTTGGAATAATAAAAAACCGCCTTTTTTCTTCTAAATTACTTGGCAGTAAAACGATTGCTAACCAATCAAATTGATCGTAACAATTGTAGTTAACAAAAGAAGCGCCCTTAGAAAACGTTCTTGATTTTACTGATACACAAACGGGGTCAGCATTTTCTGGCTGTGCTAAAATATCGTAATGAGGCCAATTATCAGGAACTGTTAGGGCAGGAATACCAGCAAGTGTTAACTCACCAGCCACAACCATTTCGCACGCATCTCCCATTTGTTTTGTGGTATATTTATTCTGCTTGGCCATCACTTCCCGCCAATCGCCTTCTGCACTTCAACTTCATTCATATAGCTATCCTTCTCCTCCGCCCGGAGCAGCATCGTGCCCGGCCCTACAGATTCAAATATTTCCTTATACAGCGCATTTTCACGTAGGCCGTTAATCAGGTGAATCCGTTTCACTCCGGCATTGAGCGCCTCAAGGCAATTCTCCATCTTCACTTGCATGCCGTCCGTCACAGTGCCATCGGCGATCAGTCCCGGAATCTCCTCCGCTGTAATCATTAAGGCCGTTTCGCCGTTAACGCGAACGCCATCAACATTGCTCATGAAAATCAACTTATCCGCACCAAGGCCCGCCGCAAGCTGCGTCGCGATCGTATCGGCGTTGATATTGCACAAATCCCCATCGGCGCTAATCGCCAAACACGGGCACGCAATGAAATTAGAGCTTTTCAGCAGCCGCAGAGCAGGGCGCGCATGCACCTCGCTAATGTCACCAACAAAGCCAAAATCAACGGGTTCTTTCGCGCGTAACGTCACATCCATCCAGTCGGACGGAATGGCATTAAAACTCAAACCTTCAAGGGAATGATGCTGCATCGCTTCGGCAACCTTCAACGAAAGATCACCACCAATCACTTCGCGGATAACCTGCATAGTCGCCGCGTCCGTAATCCGCCGCCCTTCATGCTTTTTGATCTCAATGTCGCGTTCCTTCAACGCCGCATCAATCGCAAGGCCGCCGCCATAAATCAAAATCACCTTGATGCCCTGTAAACACAGCTCAAGAATATTTGCAATCAACGCCTCGCGGGCTGTATCGTCTTCAATCACCGCGCCGCTGGCTTTAACAATAAACAGATTGTCGCGAAACTTGCTCTCATAGAACGCGTTAATGAAAAAATCCGGTAGTTTGTTATCGTTACTCATTTTTATGTTCCTTAAGGGTAAACGGGGCTAAGGGTTATAAGGCCCTCTGTTTCATCATATCCGCACATGAGATTCATATTCTGCACAGCGCAGCCCGCCGCGCCTTTAACGAGATTATCCAATGCGCCTTGCACCAAATAAATGTTGTCATCACTTTGCCCAAAACTGAGGTCACAAAAATTCGACCCCACAATATTCGCCAGCGCAACACTGTCTGTTTGCCTTATAAACGGTGCATCTTCATAAACACTGAGCGCTTCGGCAGGGTCAACGCTTTCCGATGTCCGCACAAACGCACTCGCAAAAATCCCCCGCACAAAAGGCCCTGACGTTGGCACAAAGTTCAGCTGATATTCCTCGATCTGCGCACTTCTGCAAATCTCAGGAATATGCCGATGAATATTGATGTTATAGCTCTTCATATTATGGCTGCGCACAGGGTGATGCGTTCCATCACTTGCAGATTTACCCGAGCCACTAGAGCCCGTGATCGCCATAATATCTGCACTCTCAATTGATCCCGCAAACGGAAATAACATAAGTTGACAGAGCAGGGCAAAGCACCCTGGGTTTGCAATCAGCTGCGCCGAGGCAATGGCATTAGCGCCCACAATCTCAGGCGCACCATAAACGGCTTGCTCCAGCAATTCAGGATAGTTATGCGGCGTGTCGTAATATGTCTCATACGTCTCAACATCATCCAGCCTAAAGTCCGCTGATAAATCTATAATCTTAACCTTGCCAAATAACTTCGCCACAGTGTCTTGCGCGGTTTTATGCGGCAAACACAAGAACACCACATCGCTTTCCTCTGCAATATCGGCTAAATCAGGGTTTGTCACCGCGATATCCAAATGCGCCAAATGCGGATAAACTTCTCCAATATTAACCCCATCATGCTGACGCGATGTTACATGTGCGATCTCCACTTTCGGGTGTACCAGTAAAACCCTTAGCAATTCCAGACCCGTATAGCCCGTTATGCCGATAATTGATACGCGTGTAGCCATCTCGAAATCACCAAATCTATCCATTCTGTACTCGGGTTAAAGGCATTGTAAACAAGCACATCAAGCTCGTCTTTTACAATGGTTTTACCCACTTCATTGTCCGTTACCGGCCCGCTGATCACATCAATCGGAACACCAATCGCTTCGCATCCGCGTGCAAGGCCAATGGCCCCAATAGGATCACCTGCACACCCAATATGCAGTCTTACATTATCCTGAATTTCAGGAATTTTTAAAATCGCATCAACGCCGTAACGCCCCATCAGGCCATCACCAAACTCAACCATGATCGCATCAGGATTATCCTGCGAAAGGTAATCAAGCGCCCCGCGCGTGACATCCGCCATAACAGTATCATCAATCGCCGCCGTAGATGGAATGCCAGCATCAACAAAAGATACGGAATTATAAACGCCGTAATCTTGCATTTTGTATAGGTCGCGCAAAGCGCCGACTCCTGTAAGCTTGGTACCAGCAAGCTTCATCCCCATCCGCGTTAGCGTTTTGGTTATCTCAATCGCAACGGTCGTTTTACCGCTATCCATCGATGTTCCAGTGACAATAATTAGCGGAACTTTACTGTCCATGGTTTTCTTTGGAGCAAACAAAGCAGCTTGTTTAATATTAAGCTGTTTACCATCGCGAATAATTCCGCCAAGAACCCGAATGCGCAAAGGCTGTCCAACCTCGGTGACATTCGCAGAGGTACATTCCCCCGCGA
>CAYGSA010000101.1:0-5700 GCA_964352375.1 uncultured Micavibrio sp. | reverse complement strand
ACCGTGGTCATGACCGAACACAATGCGGAAGAACATTTCACACCTGCACAACTCGCAGCACAAACAGAGTTATCAAATTTTTTCACGAACGCCCGCGCAGACGGAAAACTGACAGCAGAAGAAATGCAAAGAATGGGCGAGTTGAATAAAGCCGCAGGCCTGGACCCCGAAAACCTTCAGAAAATACAAGACGTAGAATTAAGAAACGCACTGATTGACGCGCAACAAAAAACCATCGCAGGAATACAAAATGCTGGCCTTGCCATCCAAACAACTCCAGACGGTGAATTCGTTACAGGAGAAAGCGCAAAAGCAATTTTTCAACCCTACACAACACGCTTATCAGACGTAACAAACGCAACCAATGAAACAACGGCACAAGCGGCTGCAGTGGTCGTGGGTCTGGATAAAAACGCAACCGCATTAGCACAAACAGGCCAAGCCCTTGAACAGAACCAAGACCCAAGAGCAAACAATACAGCCCCCCTAATTCAGGCCTCCTACGGACTACTCGCATTCACAAATGCCAAAAAACAAGGCCTGACAGATCAAAGCGCCGCCTTAACGGAGCAAATACAAGATACACAAAACGAACTCGAAGCCCTGCAGGCATCGGGCACAGCATCCGCAGCAGACCTTCAAGCCATACAGGAACAAATTGCAAAACTGGAAACAGATCACGCAGGCGTGCAAGAACAAATAACCAATACTGCGGAGCAAGCCAAACTTGTCGCCGAATTACAAAACGAAATCAAACTAAGCCAAATACAAAGCGAAAATTCCTGCGTCATCCCCGGTGTATTTGAGGCAACAGGGGCAAAAGCAGACGCGCTCTTGGCCGCAAACGCACAAGGCCTGACCCTAGAAGAAACGCAAGAGGCCATGGCCGCCGCCGCCGCGCAGGCACACACAGATAACGCAATAGACTTCAGCCAAATGACCCTGCCAAACGGCGAAGTCATCGGATCAGCGGAAACCGCCGCCATCGGAACACCAGAACTCACGCCCGACCCCGCCGCACAACAAGCCAGCATTGCCATACAAGCATTAATGGACGGCGGAAAAGTCGACTACGTCGTAGCAGCCCGAGAACTAAGTGAGCTAGGAGTAGACCCCGAAAAGTATTTCGCAAAGCGCCCGGATTTAGAATTCGTCAACAAACCAGGCGACCCAAACAGCCCACAAGTCTCCGTAAACAGCGCGTTCGTGACGCCAGAGCCAGAGCAAACGCAAATGGCCTCCTACGCCTCATTAGGCCCAGCAGGCCCAGGCGCAATTCAAGTGCCAACACAAACGATCGCTGGCCCTACAGGCAGCCAAACCGCATACGCCCCTGCGAACTACGCCAGCTTTGCTGACTCAGAGCTAGACAAATACGGCCCCCCACTTGCTGGATCAGATACTCCAACTAACAACCGCGCACCAGACACAGGCACAGCCGCAAAAGGCTTCGGCGCAGCGCAACAACCCGCCGCCACAGGCAGTGGCACCCTGCAAAACCAAATGCCCGGCACACCTGTCTACGCAAAAGACGGCTCAGGCGCGCCAAACACAACCGACGTGGCCACAGCAACAGCCGCGCGCGAAGCAGAACTGCGCCAGGCAGAGCTCATCGCGCAACAACAAAATAACCCAAACAGCAACACCCCGGGCGGTGCAGGCGGGTCATCAATAACATAACGCGTATAAAGTTTGACGAATCCCACATATATGTATAAAATGAGGGAACAAAAGAAAAATTAGGCAAAAGCCTATAAAATTTGATAAGAAAAGCAAGGGTTTAGATAATAATGTCTGACGAAGAAACAACGAAAACAACAGCGGAAAATCCGAATGCGGGCGAAGGCAGCATGGACGCCGCCGCTGCCTATGCCATAAGCTTGAGACAAACTCAAGAACAACAAGCCGCCGCTTCACTAAATGGTGCAGGCGACACTGAAGCCGCCCAAAAAATCATCGCGCAAAGACAAGCCGAAGCCGCCGCCCAAGAAGAAGCAACAAACGACCAAATCGTCCGTACCTCTCTTGCCGATCAAGAAAGAAACGCAACAAATCATCAACTCCGCGAAGCAAGCATGAACCCACTTATGGGCTTTATGATTGTCATTCAGTTAATATTTGCGTTTTTTGGCAAAGATCTAGGCCTAGCTGATCAGGAAACAGTATCAGACTTTTCATCGGCACTTGGTCTGGGGAGAGATGGCCTCAACAGCACAGTTGACAGAGTAGCAAGCGGTGAGATAACTGGGATACAAGCTGCGTATGAAACAATTCATCGTGTCGGCCCAAACAAAGTCGATTATGAAGCGCTCGCTGGCATTCCGATCGACTCGTCAACAAGACACAAAGTCGCCGAAGCCTTCGACTCCGACGGCGCCAAAGCCCTTATAGGAGCAGCCGAAGCACTAGGCGTAACAGATAAAAATCAACAAGCATACATCCTTGCAACCGTGTATCACGAAACGGGCGGGCGAATGGCACCTGTCAGGGAATCCTTCGCCTCATCCGATGAACAGGCAATCAGAAGCCTACAGAACCACGCCAATAGTGGCAGAGCACACGGCAGCTATGCCGCAAATATGCGCGAATACTCAACGCCAGATGGGCAAACAGGCGAAGCCTATTTCGGGCGCGGTTTTGTTCAAATCACATGGGCAGAAAACTATAGAAAAAGCGGCGCAAGAATCACAGAAGCGCTTAACGGAGAGACTGAAGAAGGACAAAGAATAGAAGAATTCATGGCTTCAAATGGCGTAAGCGATGAATTGATGAGCACAATCAAATCAGACCCCGACTGGTTGTATAAAAACCCGGACGTCATGGTCGATAATGCCGCAGTCTCCGCCATAGTCACTGTAGACGGTATGAAGAGCGGCAGCTTTACAGGAAAAAGTTTAGATACCTATTTCAACGACACAAGAAACGATCCGATTGATGCGCGAAGAATGATCAACGGCGATGTCGGCAGAAACGGAACAAAAATTGCCGGATACCATGGCGCTTTTTTAAAGGACATTGAATCAGCACCAGATTCACCAGCAACTGGCAATGGCAACATTCAGTTAGCTGGACTAAGGATTGCTCCACCCATGGGAGAAAATGCCCGCATGACATCTGATTTTGGGCCGCGCAATCTTAGCATTTCACCAATGCATAAGGGTATAGACTTAGTGCCCGGCGCAGGAGAATCAAACCAAATAGTCGCTCAACAGCCGATGGTATTTTTACACTCAAGCCATGAAAATGGCTTTGGACACAGAGCAGCTTTCCTTTTGGGTCATGATGATGCAGGTCGCCCGATAACAGCGCACTATGCACACGGAGCAAGTAGTGTGGAGCAGTTTGAACCTGGTGATGTTATAAATCCAGGGGAATACGTGATGACAATGGGCTCTTCAGGCCGCGTAACAGGCGCACATCTTGATTGGCAAGTACGTGTTGGTGACCAAGTCGTTGATCCAGAAAAAGCAATGCAAACGGATTTATCAGATTCTCGGAATGGTAACAGGCTTATTGCCGAAGCAAGATCTGTTCTCGGCGACAGGTCATATTCAGGGACTTACAGCGCCGTCATGGCACCCGCATTAGCAAGATCGCAAGTGCAAAACGGAATCCAAGAGCTAAACCAAGCGAATACGTTACTAGCACAACGTGCCGCAGAAGAAGCACAACAAGTTGCCGCAACCGAAAAACGACCAGACTCAACATATGACCAGATTCCTGCCGCAACAGACCCCCTCGCCCGATCAGACGCAACACCGGTCGCATCACTCACTTCGGCCTTCGGGCCACCTGACGCACCGCAGGGCACAGACCAAATCGCCGCCGCATCAGAGCAACCACCAGCAGACACAGCACCAGAAGAATTGGTCGCAGCAGCAAGCTCCACGACATCGACATCAACAATGTCTAGGCCAACCTAAAAATCCAAAACAAAAAATAAAAAAAGCACGAACGAACTATACAAATTCGCACGTGCTTATAATTTTATGCACCGCCCTACGCCGCCGCAGACTTACCCGCGAACAAGCCCTCAACCGCCGCACGCTCCGCCCGAAGCTCGGCCTCCGTCTCATCCAGACGCGCCTGAGAGAACGCATTGACCTCAAGCCCCTGCACGATCTCGTACGCGCCGTTCTTGCACGTCACCGGATAGCCAAACATCACCCCCGGCGCAATGCCATATGACCCATCGGACGGAATCGCCATCGACACCCAGTCCCCCTCTTCCGTGCCCAACGCCCAATTGCGCATATGGTCAATCGCCGCACTCGCCGCTGACGCCGCTGACGACGCCCCGCGCGCCTTGATGATCGCCGCGCCGCGCTGTTGCACTTGCGGAATGAACTCACCCTCATACCAGCCCTGATCAACCTGCCCAAGCGCCGCACCCCCCTTAACCGTGGCATGATGCACATCAGGGTATTGCGTAGAGGAGTGATTCCCCCAGATGGTCATCTTCTTCACATCCGTACTATGCGCCCCCGTCTTCTCGGCCAGCAAACTCATCGCACGGTTGTGATCCAGACGAACCATCGCCGTAAAGCACCGCGGATCAAGATCAGGCGCATTCTGCTGCGCAATCAACGCATTCGTATTCGCAGGGTTTCCAACGACAAGAACCTTCACTTCACGCGAAGCATGATCGTTAATCGCCTGACCTTGCGGCCCAAAGATCCCACCATTCGCCTCAAGCAAGTCCTTGCGCTCCATACCATCCTTACGCGGCATCGCCCCAACAAGGAATGCATAATCCACATCCTTAAAGGCAACATTCGCATCATCCGTCGTCACAACCCCCGCAAGCGTTGGAAACGCACAATCATTCAGCTCCATCACAACCCCGTCAAGCGCACCAAGCGCAGGTGTAATCTCCAGAAGGTGCAAAATCACAGGCTGATCCGCCCCCAACATCGCCCCCGACGCCAAACGAAACAACAACGCATACCCAATCTGACCTGCCGCCCCCGTAATTGCTATTCTAACTGGATTTTTCATGATATTTTCCTTTCATGGAAGTGAAGAATTCTGCAATGAAATTCTAACCTTTTTAGAGTGTTCAAACAACCCTGCATGTCAGTCCCACAACACACTTGCATGTCATCCTGAGCAAAGTCGAAGGATCTTTTCCAAACTCTATGAGATCCTTCCACGCAGCTATCGACATGGTCAGGATGACGGAGCAGAAAATTTGACACATAATTGCATTTAACGTAAAGTCAGATCATAAAAAATAGGAAGGGTTAAACATGCATATTAACGACGCGATAAATAAAATAGACCTCACAATATCGGAAGAAATCGACGCAATCCAAATGAATGTAGACAATTTTAAAGCACTTGAAATAATTATAGACACTTACTCATCCTATCTTCTAAAAGATGCCCTCAATGGACAAACGCTAAAATTACCGAGAACACAACAAGAATTACAACAGCGGCTAGACAAAGCAGAGAAACATATACAGTCGCTTCTGGGGGAAATGGGTTTGAATTTACAGCAAAGAGTTAAAGATTCGGCAGATCAAATCGCCGAACAAGTCGAAGACACCTCCGCCACAGACCATACACGCGAAGCCGATCCATACAATAGCTGGCCTATAAATAGTAGCTTGGACAACGGATAAAACGCCGTTTATGGCCAATCCGCGCTCTGCATCTCCAACAACCGCGACACCGTGCGCTCAAACTCATAACTAT
>CAYGSA010000100.1:0-5831 GCA_964352375.1 uncultured Micavibrio sp. | reverse complement strand
ACTTGATTATCTAGCACAACCTGTGCGATGTAAGGATCTGCCTCCACTGCATTATATTGCTGTGCCAAGCCTGCCATAGCCTGAACTGTTGCCATGTTATCAAGAGCGCCCCCAGCGCCCATTGCCGCGTCAAGGTCACCTGGCGGCACACCCTCTGCTTCGAGATTTATGTATGATTCGGTAATTTGACCATTTGTTGGCTCTAGCGGATTGTCTGTGACTGTAAGAGGATCCACATTACTTACACGCCCATTGACACTGAAAGTTAGGCTTCCTGATCTCGCCGCCATAGTCTGATTGACCAGATCTCCAAATCCTGACATGAGACTACTGCTGCCACCATATGTTCTGAATGATTCTTGCATCAATTCAGCCATAGCCTGGTTCCCAGTGTCACCCATCAGCATGAAAAGGTCATTCATTTCACTAGGCTTGATAGTGCCCGCCTCAAATTTTTCAAAGAGTGTTTGAGGGTTTTCCATCACTTGAGCTGTGCTTAAACCTTGCTGTTGAAGCATTTCCTCTAGTTTTGCCGCATTTTTCACCGCTTCAAAATCACTGTTCGGATTCATAAATGACATCGTAATCACCTCGTATAATTTATTTCTTTCATATTACACAATATTCTGCTTATAAAGCAAGAAAAACCGACATAATACTTACGCTGCGGCGTCTAAAGGTTCGATTTCGGTTAGAATTCCGCGTTCTGTGATGTATCCGGTGACATATTTGGCGGGGGTAATGTCGAAGGCGGGGTTGGCGGCGGCAGAGTTGGTGAGTTTGACTTCTTCGACGGCTCCTTGCGCGTTTAGGCCTGTGATGTGGGTGACTTCGCGCCCATCGCGTTCTTCAATAGGGATGAGGTCGCCGCTCTCGGTTTGATAGTCGATGGTTGGGTATGGCAAGGCGATATAGAAAGGCACGTTATTATCATGTGCCGCGAGTGCCTTTAGGTACGTTCCGATTTTATTGCAGACATCGCCGTTGCGGGTGACGCGGTCGGTGCCGACGAGACACATATCGACCTTGCCTTGTTGCATTAATAGGCCGCCTGCGTTATCTGCGATGACGGTGTGCGGGACGCCGTGCTCGCTGAGTTCGTAGGCGGTGAGGAGCGCGCCCTGATTGCGGGGACGGGTTTCGTCGACCCAGACGTGGATATCGAGGCCTGCGTCATGCGCCATGTAGATGGGGGAGCTGATTGTGCCGTAATCGACGGTGGCGAGCCAGCCGGCGTTACAGTGGGTGAGGATGTTTAGTGTTTCGCCGTTTTTTGCTTCTGACATTTTCTTAAGAAGTGGCAGGCCGTTCTCACCGATTTTGCGGTTGATTTCGACGTCTTCATCGCAGATTTCGGCGGCGCGTTTATAGGCGGCTTTGATGCGGTCTTCGCCTTGATGCGGCGATACGGCAGCGCGCATTTCATCGAGCGCCCAGCGCAGATTAACCGCGGTTGGACGTGTGGAGAGGAGCATGTCGTAATTTTGGTTTAAGCTCTCATCTGATGGGTCGTCGCGGAGCGCGAGGGCGAGGCCGTATGCGCCCACAACCGCAACCATTGGCGCGCCGCGGGTCCACATCTCGGATATGATTGTAGCGGCCTGGGTGGCGCTGGTGATATTGACGTGAACAAGTTCCCAAGGCAGTTGACGTTGATCGAAAATGCGCACTGACCAGCCATCATCATTGAGTTCGATTGATCTGTAATGCGTACCGTTAATTTTCATTATGCTTTTGCCATTTCGGGGAGGATGTCATCGAATGTGTCGACAATCGTGTATTCGCCGTTATTGATGAGCGATTTTTCGCGGTCTAGTGTTATAGCTTGCATGCCTGCGGCTTTGGCAGCGTCGATTTCTTCGGTGCTGTCGGAGAGGAAGAGGATGTTTTCGGCTTTGGTGCCTGTTTCTATGGCGATTCCACTGTAACTTTCGGGCTCTTTTTTGTTGCCAATATTTGTGTCAAAATAACCAGAAAAGAGCGGCGTTAAATCGCCATGTTCGGTGTGTCCGAAGATGAGCTTTTGCGCTGCGACGGAGCCAGAGGAATAAACATAAAGCTTTAGCCCCTCCTCTTTCCAACGTTTCAGGCCGTGAACGGCGTCTTCATATATATGACCGACAAGTTCGCCTGATTTATAGCCAGCCTCCCAGATCATGCCCTGAAGCTCCTTCAGTGGCGTGACCTTTTGGTCTTCGGCGCTATAGCGTTGCAGGACCTCAATGACTTCTTCGAGGCTGAGGTCGGGGTTGTTTTCTTCAGCACGCACATCATTTAACAGATTTTCGATCTCCGCTTCGTTATCATAGATGAAGTCAATCAAATGTTCCCTAGCGTAAGGGAAGAGAACCTCATGCACGAACGAGATTGAGCTGGTTGTGCCTTCGATGTCTGTCAGGATGGCTTTTATTTGTGGTTTTGCCATACTACGCGGCCTTTTCTTGGTTATTTTCGAATTTTGGGAATTTTTTGGAGATGGTGTCGCCTGTAAACTCGGCTACCCAGCCCTCTTTTGAGGTGAACATGCGTATACATGTCAAATGCGGGTTTTCGCCCATGTCGAACCAATGTTTTGTGCCTGTCGGGACGCTCATCAGGTCGCCGCGGGCGCATTGCGTCATGTAAACATGGCCGTCAACGCGCAGGTAAAACGCTCCGCCGCCTTCGACAAAAAAGCGGACTTCATCTTCGCTGTGTGTGTGTTCGTTCAGAAATTTTTGGCGGAGCGCCTCTTTATCTGGGTGATCGGAGGAGAGGCGAATAACATCCACTGATTCATAACCGTTTTCAGATTGCAGGCGATCAATATCGGCTGCGTATGCTTTCATGACATCTTCGTCGCTTGCGCCCTCAGGCAGAATTCCTTGAGTTTCCCATCGCTCAAAACGTACATTAATCGCGTTGAGTGCTTCGGCTATTTTCGCGCCATCGGTGGTATCTAGCGTGATGTTCTCAGGCTGTGTGTCAGGGTAAACGGTAAGTCTGCTCATGGCTTTCTCCTTATGACGCGGATTGTATCGCTCTCGTGTGCATTTCGCAAGAGAGCATGAACTCTGTGGCCTCGATCACGCGCAGCGCCTCGTCCATGTCTTTGCCCCAGCCATAAATGCCGTGGCTGCGGATGATATAGGCCGGCTCGTTTTTCAACACTTTTTCTGTGAGCGCGCTGAGAGATTCGATGTCTTGGGTGTTGTCGAATATGGGTAGATTAACGCTTATATCGTGAGTTTTGATGCCAGGATAGGCTTTGAGCATTTCATAGCCTGTAAGGGTTATTTGATCATCAGATGTCAAGCGCGTCAGCACGGTGGAAGCGATAGAGTGCGTGTGCAAAATTGCGTTTATATGAGGGTGGATTTTGTACATTGCGCAATGGAGTAGCGTTTCAGCGGAAGGCTTTTTATCCTCTAATGGTTTGCCGTTTGCGTCAATGCGCATAATATCTTGCTCTGTTAAAAGCCCCTTGTGCGCGCCTGAACGGGTAATCGCGATTTCGTTTTCGCCGAGGCGGATGGAATAATTTCCACTGGTTGCGGGAGCGAGGTTCATAGAATCGAGACGCTTGCCTGCTGCGGCGATGGATTGGGCGGCGGTTTTGAGTGTGCTGATCATGGAAGATTTATAGAATAATATTTAGCCTTTGTCATCCTTGCGGTTTCTTCAAAAGATGATGATCAATCACGGATCATCGATAAATCTTTCAATCACCACTTCGCTTTTAGAGATGGTGGCGAAGGTGTTGTCGGGGATTTCGGTCCATTTATCGTCGAAACGGTCTAGGGGCTCTGAGACGACGATGATATTATCCTCTGGGAAATACGCCGAACCGCCAGCGTTGGAGCGTGTATTTTGTATCCAGCCAGATTCCGCAGAATAGAACTGGGTTTTGCTTTGCGCATTGTGGGCATAACGAATTGTGTAAATGCTCTGCCCATCGCTTATTGAGCAGGACAAATTCAGGCGCCCGTCGGGTATATTGTTATCCACCAAAGCTTTTTTAATGCGTTCCACCATTTTTTGTAGGGCGCGTTTCGGATTTTCCGCAAGACCATATGTCACTGCGAGCAAGAAGAATGTTTCGCTGTCTGTTGTGCCCTGAATCTCACCGAACAGTTCGGGCGCAATATCCATTTGAAGATCGCGGCGAAGTTTAGGGAAGTCAGACACGTCGCCATTATGCTGGAACAGCCAGTTTTTATGATTAAAGGGGTGACAATTTGAACGCTGCACCGAGCCCGTTGTCGTTGCGCGAACGTGGGCGAAGAAGATGCGTGCACGGATTTGTTTGCAGAGCTCGCGGAGGTTATTGTTGCTCCATGCAGGGCGGTCGTCTTTGTACAATCCTGGCTCGGTGCGCTCTGCATACCATCCTATGCCAAAACCATCACCATTGGTCGCCATCAGGCTACCGTCAGCTCGGAAGTTCATTTCCGTGTTTATACTTTGCTCGACCAATGAATGCTCTGGTAAAGTTATGAGTTGTTCAATAAAGATAGGCTGCCCACTATAGGCGATCCAACGGCACATTTTAACGTCCTTATTTTTGACCTTTGTTAAGACAAGTATGTAAAAGAAATTACGCTTTAATCTCTAACATGGCTAGTGAAATGATGTGGTACTGTTTAAAATATTGTTCACAGTATTTGCGCTTTTATTTTAAAATGCGTATAGTTTTTTAAATTTCAGGACGTTGTATTTTGTCTAACAAATTCTTTGCGTTAAGGCGATGGATTTTTTTAACGTTTAACTGGGCCTGTTCTTATGAAAACATGAGGAGTGTAAATGCGTATAGGAATATTAACATCAGGGCATGAGCATGAAGACGCACGTCTCTTAGAGGCAAGCGATGAACGTGGGCATGATACGGCACTTCTTTATCTTCATAAATGTAGCTTAGCGATTTGCCCTTCCAATCCAGAAGTTTACTATGAGGGTGAACCCATTGGTCAAGCTTTTGATATCATCATACCGCGTATTGATACGCCGCATACTGAATATGGTCTTACCGTTTTACGGCAGTTTCAGTCTATGCATATTTTTTGTACCGATCGGCCTCGTGCGCTTGAGCTTGGACGGAATAAATTGCGCTGCGTCCAAAAGCTTTTGAAGAAAAATGTACCCTTTCCTTCAACGGGCTTCGCGCACTCAAAAGAAGACTTTGACAATATTATTAATACAGTTGGCGGGGTTCCGTTGATTATTAAGTTGATTGAAGGCACGGAGGGCGTTGGTGTATTTTTGGCAGATAACATGAAGCATGCTGTTAACCTTCTTAAGACGTTTAGTCAACTTTCTACACCTTTGATGGTGCAAGAATTTATAGAAGAATCTTCTGGCACAGATGTGCGTGCGTTTGTGGTTGGAGGGCGCGTTATTGCCTCTATGCAGCGGCATTCCCGAGATGGAGACTTCCGTGCTAATGCTGCGCTTGGTGGTGATTTGGAGAATATTCAACTTACGCCACTTGAGGAAGAAATTGCGCTTAAGGCTGCACATGCTATTGGCATTAATATTGCGGGCGTTGATTTAATTCGTTCGAACAAAGGGCCGCTTGTGATCGAGATTAATGTTTCACCCGGATTTACAGGATTGGAAAGCGTTTCTGGACACGATATCGCAGGAGATATAGTCGATTATGCCGTTGAAGCAAAGTACTCAAAAGTTCAAGGACCTCTTTTGCAGGCTATTTCATAAAATTTCGAGTCTTCGCCCATTACTGATAAAAGCATAAAAAACCGCTCTCTATTCCTAGGAGCGGCTCTTTAAATTCTGTAACTATCAATTATTCAACGATTTTGGTTACGACGCCTGCGCCGACGGTGCGGCCGCCT
>CAYGSA010000099.1:0-5904 GCA_964352375.1 uncultured Micavibrio sp. | reverse complement strand
GGATTTGAAAGCGGGTGAGCAAATCACATTCCGTGACGGCGACGCACAAGTTTCTTGGCGACGCCTCAACAGCTATATTGGGATAGATCAGATTTCTATTTCTTTAATAGAGAAATAGATGCTCTTGAAATCTCAAAATTCATCTTGAGAAGCCCTTTAAAAAATATCCTCAAAGCTCAATCCAAGCTCGCTTTCTTCATCGCGGCTGGATAAATTTCAACTTTACAATATTGCTGCCGCGCCATCAGCGCACGACACCGCCCATAGGCCTCATCCAGAGAAGAGTCACCAAGCCCAACGCGCAAAGCATGCTTCCCCGTCTTTAAATCGGCGTAGCTTTGTGTCGGCGGCACAAATAATTCCCCCGCGCCCAAAACAGGCGCATAACGTGATTTCAACTTATACCAAACCACAGACATCAAAAGCCGAGAATTATATTCCCCTAAATTCAGAACAACATCGTGCATTTCAGGATGAAAATCAACGTGCGGATGTTGCGCTTTATACGCCTCAAGATCTGCCATAATTTCTGCAGGAACATCCCCTGCACCCGTATCAACATAAATATCGTTCCCGTAGATCACAGTCCCATCATAGCCAATTTCAATAGGCTGCGGACGGGGTCGAACAACATTTTTTAACGTCGCACTTTCTTCATCCAAAATCATAAAATAACGTCCCGGAGGGATTTGCGCAAAGTAATAAAACCCCCCTAAATCTGTTGTGACCGTCTGCTCAACCTCACCCTTATCGTTATAAAGCTTCAACTTCATATTCCGCAAAGCAACTGGCAAAGCTTTAGAGCCCTCAGAATCTGCCCACGCATCAGGCGAAGAAACAACATTCGCATAAACTGTCCCATCGATCTCGCCTGAGGAATGAATAGGAAAATCAATCTGCGCCACATACCCCTCACGCGGCAAAATCGAAACGCCCTCAAATCCGGGAATCCATGCCGGATCTTTAAGTGAGTCTTTCGCAACAAAAACATCGGTCAAACGCAAACGAGTCATGTTATTGAACAAAGCAATCCCGTTTGCATCCGTCTGCAACTGCCTGCTATTTTGCGGGGCTATCACGGTCACATCAGGCAAAGGCTCATCATCACCATTAAAGAGGCCATCACCATTTTTATCAAGATAAACAAACGCACTCACCAAACCAAAATTCGTAACATTACGATCAAGAACTTTTAATTGCTTCGAAGACGGGTCATGAATAAGACCAAAGCGCGTATTCAAACCTGCAAAGAAATTTTGATCAGAATCATAGCTCACACTTGGCGAAAGCCTTATAAAACCAGCCTGCCAATCAAGACGCGCTTGATAGGTCGTCAAATCAGCCTCAGGCTGCTGCGTTACATTAAGCGCAGTATCAAGCTTATTGGAAAACCTTCTGTTATATGATGCAGAAACACTCTGTAACTCTGATTGTGGCTCAATTTCATAATTTGCATTGAAACGCAAACGATTACGCCCCTGACTGCCTGATAATGACGCAAAAGCATTTGTCCGATCATAATCTCTGGAATTATCTTCCTCATGATTCACCCCGCCACCAAATGAAACACGCTTATACCCCCCACTAAAGCTACCATTTAAGGCAAGACGGTCACCGCCATTAGAATTAATATTATATTGACCATTCGCCCCATATCGAACATTCAGCGCATCCGCAAAAGGAACTGGGCCATCTAGACGAAAAGAAGCACCATAACTATCCCCCTCAGCATCCGATGCAAATCCGCCTGATCCACCCAAAACCAGAGCTCCAGAATTGGAATTCTGCTGCAAAAGCCCACTATTACTCCAGTTCAAACCCGTCGCTACTTCATGATCCCCAAAATTACGACGCGCAGTAAGAGAAGTCGCCAAACCACTATCATCATCCATAGCAGCCGAGGCGTTAAGCAAGACCTCTTTCACTGTCGCCGACAGCCCAACGCTCCCTAATGTATCACGCTCCCCCAATGAATTCTCTGCACTTCGCAAACCAAGCGTTGAAGTCAAACCAGGCATAATCGGTTTTTCATACAAAGCTGAAACACTTAATGACCCCTTATTGTCAGTATCATTACTGGCCAAACGACTTGCAGTAAAAGAATTCTTTTCATCTAGCGTAACAGACACATCATAAATACCATCACCTTGGCCTAACAAATTTTTATCAAAAGGAACAAAAACACTTTCTTCTCGAACCTCTCCCTGCAGGCCATAGAAAACAAGGCGGAAGTTGGAGTCGTTCTGAAACAAATCAACATTAGAGAACTCATAAAACCCATCATCTCCAACCACTTTTAAACCAAGCAACTGATTGCCGCGATAAAGTTCCACATCCCATCCTGGCAAAGCCGTCCCTGATATAGCTGTCGTGGCCCTGGAAAAGCCACGAACAGCACTCGTATTCGTAACACGCACACCAAGCTCCTGCTCAACGTTTGGACCATAAGGCACACGCGTTGTAGAAATATCACCAATCTCCAGACGCTTAGCCTTTAATGGGCCAAGCAGATCACCCTCCAAAGAATCCTGCGAATATGTCGCGCGCGCCAAAGCAAGCTGATCTCTATTATTAAAAGAAGACTGTGTTTTCAAAGTCCCCAGCGCAAAATCACTGGACGTCCTAAAATTCACTCCATGACTCGCCGTCCCATTGGCGCCCTTCCTGTGACGGATAGAGGAATTAGTTGAAACATCAACAACAGGAGCGCTCACAAGGCCATACTTTTCACCCCCCAAAGGCAAAGAAGCCGCAGCACGCCTATAATTATCTTGTATCTTCACATTATTACGAAGAAACTTTGCATAGATCGGAAGATTCAAATCAGAGATGATCTTCAACTCCTGCGCACTCACAACAACATCAAAGTCAAACCCCAACCATTGTGCAAGCTCTTCACTCGGAATCCAGACATCAGAACCCTCAAACAACACGTCACGAGAAAGCCTGAAACTACCCTCAGCAGTGTTTACTTCGCGCGAATCACCCACCAATTTAAAAGGGAAACCTTCTTGAATATACCACCCAGCAGCATTCTTACCATCTTCTGATAAACGAATAGCAATCTCTAATGAATCTACAAAATCACGCAAAGACAGCAACAGTTTTTGATTCTCCACACGCGCTGAAATAAAAGCCTCTGGTCTAAAATTTTTACCCATAACAGGCTGTAAAAACAAAAACTCCCCATCAGGTAAAATGTTAGGCTGAGATGCCTGAACAACACGTTCATACTGATTAAGCCTTCCCTTGATTTTAGACACAAAAGACCGCGCCAAAGATACTCTTTCTTTGGTCGTCAACTCGTTGTTATCGCTCGTATTGGCGACAACAGAAACAGAATATAAAGATACACAAGACATTACGCAGCAAAAGGTGAGAAATGCTCGCCTCATGACAGACTCCGTCCCCTTCTTGCGCGAACAAGAAAGACTATGGTTTGATATAATTCATTGCTTAAGCCCGCATTAAACCATACTGACTTGACATTCTCAACGGCTAAGTCATACTATTTATACAAACCTCGGCGAACTCATCAAAAGTTAGCCACACCTAATTTGATTTATTGTTCATCATTAATAATGATTTAACCGTTATCTATGATAATCATATAAGTGAAATATTCTTTTCTTTTCATACTACTGAGTATCAGTAAACTTAATCTAGGGACTACAAGGAGAAACCTGAACATGAAAAATAGAAAATTAAAATTATTGGCATTTACGTGCGCTCTCGCATTAGGAATACCAACTGCAAGCATGGTGAGTGCACAAACAATAAACGTGCCCGTTACTTTGACAACAACAAGCGGTATTACATTAGCCTCTGTAACAGATATGGATTTCGGCGAATGGTTGATCCTTCTTGGCGGTGATGACGTGAACAACACCCTCGTTATGAACCCAGTCACTGGAGCCGTCGTTGGAGGAAATACCCCTGGTACAGATACAACCGATAACTCAACACGCGTAAACATTGTCGCAGGGGCAAGCGTTGGTGCGATCACGATAGAAACACCGGCCGCAGCAAGCGTCAACATGACCGCAACGGTTAACGATTTCACCGATGTGGACATTACTCTATCAGCCCCCACCTTTGCTCTAAACGGCACATTAGGCGGTACAATTGGTGCACCATCAGCCATCGCAGCAACGGGCGGAACAGATTCAATTACAATTGGCGGAACAATCACATTCACAGACACACCACCAGATACAGCGCACACAGCGTCTGTTGACCTGACATTCGCTTACTAAAAATGTAAGAAATAATGACAAAATAACAAAAAGGCGCCTCTTATGATAAGATGGTGCCTTTTTTAATGACCTTTATAAATAACTTAAAAAAGCCCTCTTTACTCGAGATCAAAAACACGCTCAGCATGAACAACACCAGAAGCATAATCATAATCACCAATCTCAATACGCAATTTTCCCGCTGTTATTTCCTGGGTTAATACGACTTTAAAATCACGGCGACTGACCTCGGGAAATACATTCGCATTACTTATCTCTCCAACCAATTTTTCCCCATTACCATCATCAAAATAAGCGCGCATATACCCTAACAAGGCATAAGACAAGGCAAGATCTCGCTCAACAGGCACTTGCATGGTAACCCGACCATTCTGATCACGATCCAGGCTAATCTGCCCAATAGAGGCACTAACTTTTGGCTCACCAATACGCACAACGATAGGAATAGTAAAACTCAGATTAATGCTGACCTGTGCTGAAATAGCGTCATCCTGACTAGACAACACAGAAGGATCCGTTATTTTAAAAGATCTGAATTTCAAATGCACATGATAATCCCCATCCGGCATGTCAGATGGCCGACTGAAGCGTAACTTAATTTTTTGCGTCCCCTTTGGCGGAAGAGAGACTCTCCGAGGGGCAAAAGAAAGCAATTTTGTAAGGTCATATTCTGGAGCAATTTCGACATTATGATAAACCCCAGTACCCTCCTCCATTTTATAAAGCTGCCACTCAATCTCGTACGATTTAACCTGATCAGTAACATTCGCCAAAGTCACATCAGCAAAGCGTTGTTTATCATCAAAAACGACGCGTGTAGGCGTAATAAGAATATCTGCACGAACGGGCGTTTGAACACAAAAAACAAACAAAACCAGTAAACTAAAAATGAAACTCTTCTTCATGAAAACAAATCCTTACCGTACGTTTTTAAAATTAAAAATTAATTGTAATATCGATCGAACCATTGCGCGTGGCATCATTATATCCTGAACCCGTCCCGGTCGTACGCGCTGTCGCGCCGACAGTAACACGTACAACCCCAGCACCATCAGAAGACGCAGAATGCTGCTCCTGAAAATCAACCATGTTAATTGTACCGCCCCCTCCAAGCAAGGCACTATTCTGGGTAACAACAACACTTGCAACCGCAGTATTCAAATCACCAGTCGTAATATCATAAATCCCCTCAAAGGGTGGACTGATTAAAATAAAGCCTGCCGAGTCATAGGTATAGCTCCCGTCTAAATTAACCGTAATATCATATTGCGCATCATTCTTGATGGATATCCAATTCCCAAAAGCTAGAGCTTGCACAGTCGAGACCTGCGCCAATGCACCTAAAGAAAAAGTGCATAGCAAAAAAGAGAAAAAAATAATAAATCCAGATCTAATCATAAGACGCAAAAGCTACACCAAATGACTAATCGGCACAATGTATAACTGCTAAAAAGCGCCCTGCATAATATTATTATTTTCAAATATCCTATTGAAGCGCCTTACCTTTTCAGGATATCATGACAATGGTGTTTCTTGCTGCGTAACTTCTTAAGTTCTTATACCCTTATTCTAGGGATTTTGGTTCACTAACTATATGTTTAAAAAAATAGCTCTGAGTCTATGTTTTACGCTATTTTTGGGTCTACTT
>CAYGSA010000098.1:0-6100 GCA_964352375.1 uncultured Micavibrio sp. | reverse complement strand
GGACGGACGCATTCGGTGGAGGATGCTTTGTGGGCGATTAATATTGCGGGGGATGTGTTTGAACGGTTTAGCTTTGATCTGATGTATGGGCGGCCCGGGCAAAGCCTGGGGGATTGGGAGGCGGAGCTGGGGTGGGCTGTTAAGCTCTCGCGGGGGCACTTGTCTTTGTATCAATTAACGATTGAGCGCAGCACGCCGTTTTATTTGCGCCATGCGCGCGGGGAGTTTTCTATTCCTGATGAGGCGCAGGGTGCGGATTTTTATCACGTGACGCAAGATGTTTTGGAAGGGGCGGGCTTGCCTGCTTATGAAGTGTCTAATCACGCCGCTGCGGGGCAAGAGTGCTGCCATAATTTAGTGTATTGGCATATGGCGGATTACATCGGGGTTGGTGCGGGCGCGCATGGGCGCTTTGTTGCGGGGGACGGCGTGAAATATGCGACGCGAGATCATAGCGCGCCTGACATCTGGATGGAGCGCGTTTTTGCGCATGGGCATGGGGCGCATGCATGGGAGGCATTGAGCGCCGATGATATTTATGCGGAGCGGCTGATGATGGGGCTTAGATTGCGCGATGGTGTTGAGATTGATCTGGGTGGTCTTGATGGAGATAAGGTGCAGCAGGCGATTGTGCAGGGCTGGTGTTTTTATGATGACGGGCGTTTGCGCTTGAGCCGAGAGGGGATGCTTCGGCTCAATGCGCTTGTTCCGTATCTGTTAGCGTAGGGCTGTGCTGGCGTCTTGGCCGTTAATCAGCACTTGGCCCGTCGGTGATGTTTCTATATCGAAGCTGTATGCTGGTTTGCCGTTTGGCCCTGTCGCATTTGTGCCGATGGCTTTCCATTTTCCTAAAGCGTCTGCGATTTTAGCTGTGGGTGAATTTTCGGTTTCATCATTAGTGGGCTGAATGGCTGCGATTAACTCGTCCATGCCTTCGAACAGGGCATTTAATTTTGCTGAAAAACCAGCGATTGATGTGAGATCAGTTTCAACTGTGCCGTTGATGCTGAGGTCGTAGATATCGTTGCTTATGCCGTTTTGTTCAATGATGACTTTTGTTTCTGCTTGGCCCAATACTGCTGGGAGGCGCATTAGTGTTCCAAGCGCAACCATTTGACCTGATTCAGGGTTTTGTGCGACCGCGCTGGCTGTGGATTGTGCGATTTGCGATAGGGCGGGGTATGGAATGTTGATCGCCTTGAGGTTTAAATTTCCTTTCGATGGAAATGTTTGCCCGAAGTCTTTTTCTAATTTTGTGGATTTGATGTCTTCGTATTCTGAAGATACCAGAAGCGTTCCCGTCTCTGATTTTAAGCCCTCAAGTCCAAAGTTTAGATTCGCAGATTTCAGTGAGAATGACTTCTCAGGTTGTGGAGATATAGCTTCCATGTCTTTGGTACTGTAGCCAAATGAGAAGCCATCAATATCAAAGTTATAGAGGTCATAGACCATGTTCATAATGTCTTGACCGCTTGCTTGTTGGACCTCTGGATTATCTGAACCAATATTTTGAAGGGTTTCAAATGTTTGTGTGTGTTTGAGTATTATATCTTGGTATTCTTTCAATGGGGGCATCACAGCATCTTTAATTGAAAAATTGAATTTTAATTCACCAAATTTGATGGTTTCTTCGTCCTCTGGTGGGGCAATAACAAGATTACTGATTGAGATATGACCAGTGCCAGAAAATTTCGCGTCTGCGCTTTCGTCCATGTTCGTGTAAAGTTGAAGCCCGCCGATTGAAACGCCTGTTTCTTTTTCTTTCATGGAAAAGCTGACGTCAGAGATATTCATATCCATTTTTGTAAAGTAGCCTAATCTGTCGCTAAATAGGCCGATATTGCGCTGTTGTGCGAATTGCGCTGTAAAGTCATTTTGATCGCCATTGCTGAGTGTCATTTTTGAAGGAATAGTCATTACAGTTTTCCAATATCCCGATTTTTCATCGGGCATGGCATTAATAGTAATCACTCCGACATCGAAGACTTCGCCGGCGCTGTCCTGGCTTTGGTCTAATTCTTTTATAAGAATATGTGGAAAGGTTATTGTGTAGAATGTTGCTTCTTGTGCGACCGTTAATTCGCCTTCGTACACGAGATCAATGCCGCCAAAGGCTTTGTTGACAGTTTGTTGATAATCTAAAAATGCCTGAAAGGATGTTTTTAGTGTTTGTGCACCTTCTTCGTTTATGTTCGCTGCATGTGCCGCATATGGAATGATTATCAGGGTGAGGCAGCTTAAGAAAAGGCGTTTCATGTTATTTTATCCTTTGTAGAATTAAAATCTTGCAGCATTTAAACGAAAATCCTTGCCGCGCACAAGGATAAATTGCATTAATAGGCGCCTACAGTCATAATTGGAATTAAGGTTTTATGTTAGAGTCAAAAGATACGCAGTTTTCACTTTCACCTGTGGGTGAGATTTTGTGGCAAGAGAAAATTAATAATCCTGTGCCGGGCGTTGCTGTGGCCAAGCTTCAAAAGGGTGCGCATGCGTTGGCTCCTGAAATTGTTTTGATTGATCGTGATGATGTTGCGGTTTTGAATCATTTGAAGGTTTGGATGAATACGCATATGAGCACAACGTTAGAGACGTTGATGCTTTTGTCTGTGCCGCAGGGCGCAGCGGTTAAGGATGATGCCGTTTCCAAGATTGCGGCGCGTGTCTATAAGGGGATGGGGATTGTTCCAAGAGGGGATTTGGAAGATGTGATTGCAGAGCTAAGCCCTGAGACGCGGGCGGATTTGCGTGCTAAGAAAATTCGTTTAGGCCCTGTTTTGGCGTTTATGCCTGAGCTGAATAAGCCTGCGGCAGTGCGTTTGCGGGCTTTGCTTTGGTCGATTTATCATGATGCGCCGTTGCCTGCGCCTGTGCCGAATGATGGAATTGTTTCGGTGCGTGTGGAAGAGGGGGATGCGGTTTATTATCGTGCGATTGGGTATCCGCTATACGGCAAGCGTGCAGTGCGGATTGACATGTTGGATCGTGTGATTTCATGCGTTTATGATCATGCGAAGGATGGAAAATTTCAGGCACGTCACGAGATGGCGGAATGGCTGGGTTCTTCGATTGCGGATTTATATGAGGTTTTGGAGGCGATGGGGCATACGAAAGTTTACGACCCAGCAGAGCAAGATCAGGCAGAGCCAGAAGCAGGGGCGGAAAAGCCTGATAAGCCAGAGCTTGCCACATTTCGTTTGAAGAAAGGGAAGGCGTCGGAGCGTTCTGAAACAGCTAAAAAACCCTTTAAGGCTAAGCCCAAAAAGGTCGATCACAAGAAAAGAGCGGTTAAGCCAAAACGAGATTCTGGGCCGCGTGTTGTTAGCGCTGAAGCAAAAGTCAAAGATGAGGATAACCCGTTCGCAATTTTGGGGCAGCTTAAGAAATGATTTTCCGGGTTTTTATTGTGCTGCTTTTTTTATTGCCTATACAGGGGCATGCCGCACAATTCTCTGGAGAGTATTTTTTGAAGGTCTGTTCCATTGATCGATCTGGGAATGAGCTTGTTAAAGGCGGTAAGATTGCCTGTCAGGCTTATATCTCTGGGGTCATTGATTATCATAATACGATGAGCGCGATGGATTTACCGATGGAGTTTAAATTCTGTCTTCCTGAAAAAGCGACCTTAAATGAAATTCATGCGAAAGTGTTTTCTTATATGCGAGGCCGTGCAAAATTACATCGAAAATTTGTTGCTGCGCCGGGGGTGGCGATGGCGCTTTTTAATTTATACCCATGTCGTAAGTAAAGTAGTAATGTTTAGCTATTAAAATGGTATTCTTTAGTTTGGACGGGTTATGGTTCGAGAAGTAGATCAAATTATTCGATTAGAGCGGGACGCGCAGGATCATATCTTGCCGAAGGACTTTTTTCATGTGATTGTGCATCGCTTTTTCCCTGTTTTGAGCATTACGTATCTGGCGTCAATTTTGGTTATTGCCATTGGTGTTGGGAAGATCTCTTTTCTTCGCTATGTTTTTCTGGAACCTAAGGCTTATATGATGGCTATTTTGGTTGTTTTATGGGTTGCTGGGCCTGCGCTTGTCTGGGTTTTGGTGCGTTCGCATCCAATTATTGGCTCTGTGGCAGAGCTTTGGTATAAGGTTCTCTCTGGGCTTATGATCCTTGTGGTAATGTTGAGCTTTTTCCTGTTTCCCGAGGGGCAGATGTATGGGATGCGGATTTATTTTGCGCTTTCGATCCCTGTCTTTGTCATGATTTATTTTGTTTTGATTAAAGATAAATTACCGCCTTTGGCGTCTTATCCTTTGAATGCGGCGGGGTTTTGCGCGTTGGTTTGGGGATTGTCGGTTGGTTGGATCTTTTAGGACGTTGCGGCCAAATTCATTATATACCCGATCAGTAAGACTTGCGGCACTGTGATGAGCGGCAGGGCGAATGCGATCATCCAGCGCCCCGTGAATTCCTTTACAGCCATGATTTCCGTGTAATCGGTTGCGACACCAGCCATTAGGAATGTGAAGCCGTTGCCTGGTGCATTGGCGTTTGTGACGATTTCCCCAGCTACGGGCGCGGAGCCTTCGGAGCAGATTTCAATGACGGTTGCGAAGAGTAGGGTAATGAACAGCCCTGCAACTGTTGGGCCGAGCCAATCAGCGAAAATTTCTGGGGGGACGAAGGTTCGGAGGGCGGCGGCGATGATTGTGCCGAATAGGAGCCATTTGATAATCATTTTTCCGTCACGCCAGCCTGTTCTGAGGATGTCCGTGATTTTCATCTTTGAAAACTCTATGGCTTTGAACGCGGCGGTGATGCTTATAGGCTCTTCATTTTCTGGCGTGTTTGGATTGTCAGGGAATATTCCTGCACGCACGAGTGCTTGAAGGATTAAGCCTGTAATTAGCGCAATCAGCATTGATCCGAGGACGTAAAGAATTGTCCATTTTAAACCGATCAGCGCGACGAGGACGAGGGTGAGTGATAGTGAGTTCCAAGGGCTTGCGACGAGGAAGGTGATGACTTGTGCGAGGCTGGTGCCGCGTTCGTAGAGTTTTGCAGCGACTAACAATATACCATGGCAGCACAAATCGAGTAAAACCCCTGCAGACACTGCGCGCAAGAGGCCAGAGACGCTGTTGCTGCGACCCATGATCGCGGTGAAGCTCTCGCGTGGGACGTTGTTCATGACACCGATCAAGATTATCCCGATGGCGATTCCCCACCACATGGTCAGGAGGATTTCCTGCGCGGTATGGCCGAATTGGAACAGGTAGAGCGGCGGGGTTATACCTGTTATCGGATGTAGGAATTGCGAGCCGATTGTGAGCAGTAAAATGGTGATGCTGGAGCTCATGACCCAGTCTTTTTTATTCGTTTTTGTTGATGGACAGGCCATTAGAAGCTTCGGGTTATTGTGTAATGGGTGAGCGCGCTCATGAGTGATTTTGTTTCACTGTCTGGCAGGATTTCGAGGGCTATGGTTGCTTTTTGTGCATAGTTTTTCGCGGTTTCTATGGTTTTGTCTAAGGCGCCGTGTTTTGAGATGAGGCGTAGAGCTTCGTCAAAATCGGTTTCGGTTTGATCTTTCAGGCCGAGAGTTCTTGACCAAAAGGCGTGTTCGTTTTTGTCGGCGGATTGAAGTGCGAAAATCACAGGAGCTGTCATTTTGCCTTCTTTGAAATCATCGCCAATTTCTTTGCCAAGGGTTTTTTGATCGGCGGCGTAATCGAGGGCGTCGTCAATCATTTGAAAGGCTATGCCGAGGTTGAGGCCGTAATCATAGAGCGCCTTGGTGGTTTTTTGATCTTTTCCTGCGAGCACGGCACCGACTTCGCATGCAGAGGAGAACAGGGCGGCTGTTTTGGATTCTATGACTTTTAGATAGGCATCCATGTCTGTTTCTATGTCATTTGTGGTGATAAGCTGAAGAACTTCGCCCTGCGCGATGATTGCAGATGCACTAGAGAGGATGTTCAGTATTTCAAAAGATTCGCTTTCGACCATCATTTGGAAGGCTTTGGAGAATAGGAAATCACCGACCAGGACGCTGGCCTGGTTGCCGAAGACGAGGTTGGCGGTTTTTTTCCCACGGCGCTCGAAGCTTTCATCGACGACGTCGTCATGAAGTAGTCTCGCGGTG
>CAYGSA010000097.1:0-6244 GCA_964352375.1 uncultured Micavibrio sp. | reverse complement strand
TGGTTGCTGTTAGAGAGAGGGTATGAATATGAAGGAAACGATTTCATTAGTCGTAACACCCAAGGTGAATCCGAACTTAACCCTGTTCATATAACCGCTTACGGGGAAGGCGAACCACCATTAGTTGTCGAAAAATTAAAATTAACTAATGTTCCAAAAAATATTGTTGTATCGAATTTAGAGCTCTTAGATGGTATCAAAGTATACGGTGATGCTAACACTGATGAAGATCAAAATTTCCTATTTGACAATATCATTTCACATAAAGGAATTGGCGTCGCTGAGGCCGATGATTTCACTCTGCTGAATAGTCAATCTATTGATGCACATCATGATGCTCCAAAGCAAAGCGATTTGAGTGAAGGCGCCATTTGGAACGCGTTTGCAAATAGAATAGGTGGATTACATACAAAGGCAGTTGATGGTGTTTTAGTTGATAATTCGTATTTTGATCATAATGGGTTTGCACCTGATTATTCGCCAGACCTGGCAATAACATCAGGCCATCCACCAAGTGTTTATAGCCATAATGTCTATTTCCAATATGATACATCCGATTTAACCTTCAGAAACAGTATATCGGCAAGGAGTTCTTCAATCGGTGCCCAATTTAGGGGTGGTGGATTTATCGAAGATAATGTGTTCTTTGAAAATAATGTTGCTTTCAACACAGTCGGAGGAGACTACAAGGACTTTGGTCCTGTTGGAAATTATTCATTACTGAATAGTAACATTACAACGTCGAATTCCTACAGAGAAATAGATGGATGGCAAGGCGCTGTTGGTTGGGCGAACCAAGATATGGCATTCTTATCGGCATGGGTTGGTAATATTGTTACGCATGGCGCTAATCCAGACGACCCTGATGAGACTGTAAGCAAATACAATATCCGAACAGGCCTTGGCATCCAAGATTATGTTGCTTACAATGATACAATTATTTATCGTTGGTATGGTCAAAAGCTCATCGATAAGTACGGCGAAAATGTTAGTGACGAATTAGATATCAATATCGATGGTTTAGACACAAGAACCTTAGATCAAATAACGTTACACCGTTATGCGGCAGATATAATGAACAAACCTGATGCAACCCTTGATGAATTTGCATATTGGTTACGCGATAATACTAGCAATAATCTAGACGGACATACCGATGCAGAATTAATTGTTCGTTATTTCCAAGAAGGTTTTGGAATAACACCAGATCTGACTGGGCTAGAAATCAGCACACTTCGTTTTGTTCCAAATGAACTTGGTGAAGGTGTTCGTTGGGACAACCGTTTAAATTGGGATAAAGGATACACGCCAATTGATGGCGATAACATTGAGCTAGGTGGTAATTGGGTTAACTTTGGTGGCACTGTTACAATTAATGATTTGGATTTTGGCCTTAATGGCGAGCTAAGCGTTGGTAATGGGTATCTCAAAGTTGATGGTGACCTTCTTGTTGATGAAGGTGGCGCGCGTCTTATTGTCAGAGATTCAGGGCAATTCTGGATCGATGGTCACGATGATGCAGACATGCTTAGTATTACAGCAAGTGGCGGTCGTTTTGCCAATACAGGTGGCTTTGATGGCGCTTACAGTCTAGACGTCTCAGGTAATGCACAAGTTATCCTTGCGGCTGGTGGAAACTCTATATTCACAGTTGATGATGGTGATAGCATAACGATTGCCGGTTCTGAAGCCAAAGTTGGTTTTGACGGATCGAGCGGCGACGCAACACTGAAAATTGAAGATGGTGGTGTTTTAGCCTTTGATATCGATGACGCAAAGACATCAATAATCCGTGAATTCAAAAGCGGTCACTTTGGTGATGAGGGACCGAATGTTAATTCAATTGTTGACTTAGGAAAAGGTGATACAACGCTTAACTTAGATATTGCTGATATAGCAATGACTGAGGCCTCATACAGCTATAAATTGGTTGGTGATATTGATGAGCTTTATGGTGATTTTGAAACGATAAATGTCGAGGGCTTAGGTACGTCGGCCGAAGGTGCAAGTATAAGCATTGATCGTGAAAACGATGAAATTCGCCTTGATCTTTTCAATGACGGCTCGCTGAGTGGATTGGAAGTGAACCTCTATGCAAGCAATGATGTTGATACATTTTATTTAAATCATGACACATCCGTTATAGAGTCGATTTACAACTTTGATATCGACGGCGGAGACAGGCTTGATCTTTCAAATATTATCGTAGAATTTGACACGCTCTCAGATGACATATCCGACTTTGTGTTGATTACTGATGATGGCACGAATAGCTCTGTATTTGTAGATTCAGATGGGGGTGCAGACAACTTTATAAAAGTTGCAAACATTGTTGATGTCACTGGTATTGATGATGTATCAACTCTCGAAGCAATGCAAAATGTAATCGTTTAAATTTGTAGAAATCAACTGCAATGCAGAGCGAATTTCGTATGCTATGCATTGTGTTTGGCGTATGCACTTATTCCAAAGGACGCCAGTACATGACATTTTAAGGCTCATTCCATACATTTTCTCTACGCCTTTAGTGTTTTTGTTTCATCTTGATCTCCTTCATCGACTTCTATAAACCAAAAATATCACCTTAAAAATATCACGTCAGCTGTCCAACTTATGCTAACGGTCTTGTCAGATTAAATCGTGTTTCTTGCGATTGATCTAGTATTTGGCATCGTCATCCTTCATGCTATGCACGCAGGTATGTTTGTGGCATGATAAATAATCGGCAGGTTCTTCACGCCGATCAAATTAAAATAACACATAGATTTAAATGATAAGAATAACGGCTGAATGGCTTATGATACGCGGGCCTGTTACAGGATTATTTTTAACGGCTTTCTCTTTAACGCCTATCCATACCCCTGATATTATGTCTTCAGATATTTATAAGAAAATGGAATTTTTGAGTTATGCTCTGCATCAAAAAGGCTTGCTAGACACACAAAGAAATGAGGTGGAAAATTTACGTCTTTTGGTCATAGTCTCGGTGTTCGATCTTGTTGCGGATACATCTTAACAGACTGTGCAATTTAGTGAGAGCAGCTAATATTAAAAAAACGTAATTTGTGTTAGTGAGCAAACATCTTATGTTTAGTTTTGTTAACTTACAGGAATACTTTGATATGAGATCACAAGCTGCATCATACAACTCTAGCGCATGCAAAGATTTTTTGATTACAAAAACAGTTGCACTGGATAATGGCGATAAAGAAAAAAAGCGAGAAGAAATACGTGATTATTTTCACAAAACCTTTTCTTTGTACGAAAGCTTGTTCGAATGCTTGGAAAACGATAAAGCTTTTTATGCGCGGGCCAATCCCTTGCGTCATCCTTTGATTTTTTATTACGGCCATACAGCTGTTTTTTTCGTTAATAAGTTAAATGTTTCTGGGTTCATCAACACTCGCATTGATAAAGAGCTAGAATCAACACTTGCCGTTGGTGTTGATGAAATGTCGTGGGATGATTTGAACAAAAGTAATTATGATTGGCCAACACCTTCGCGCGTAAAAGATTACCGCGATAAGGTGCGTAACCTCGTAGATAATTTTATCACACAATGTGATTTTACAATGCCGATTGAGTGGGATAGTCCGCTATGGATTGTTATGATGGGCATAGAGCATGAACGTATCCATCTAGAAACTAGTTCTGTTCTTATTCGTGAACTCCCGCTCGAAGTATTAAGGCCCCATCCGATATGGAGTAATATTTGCACAGAAAGCGGTTCTGCACCAGATAATGCGCTGGTGGATGTCACTGGAGGAGTTGTGCATCTTGGAAAGGATAAAGATAATACCCTTTATGGCTGGGATAACGAATACGGCAGTCACAGTGAAAATGTTAAATCATTTAAGGCCTCGAAATATCTTTTATCAAACAAAGAGTTTTTAGAGTTCGTCGAAGACCAAGGCTATCAAAAAAAACAATACTGGGATGATGAAGGATGGGGATGGGTCACTTATCGCAAAGCGGAATACCCTGTTTTTTGGATTAAAGACAAAGCGAACAATAATTTTAAATATCGCACGATGCTGCAAGAAATTGATATGCCATGGAATTGGCCTGTTGATATCAATTACCTCGAGGCAAAAGCCTTCTGTACGTGGAAAAGCGAAAAAACAGATAAGCATATTCGCATGCCCACTGAGGCAGAATGGTATAAGCTCAGAGAACTTGTTGATGTGGACCAACCAGAATGGGAAAGTGCACCCGGAAATATCAATTTAGAACACGGTATGTCTTCATGCCCTGTAAACCGCCATGCATTTGCTAAAGGGTTTTATGATCTCATTGGTAACGTTTGGCAATGGACAGAAACTCCAATTGATGGGTTTGATGGATTTAAAGTTCATGAGAGCTACGACGATTTCTCTACGCCTACATTTGACGGCAAACATAATGTTTTTAAAGGAGGGTGTTGGGCTTCTACAGGGAATTATGCAGTTAAAGACTCGCGCTACGCTTTTCGTAGGCATTTTTACCAACATTCTGGACTGCGTTACGTCGAGGCGGAACCACTTGATGCGCTATATATGAACACCTATGAAGCAGATGAAACGTTATCAAAATACATAGAGTTTCATTATGGATATGATAAGCTAAATATAGAAAATTTTCCAGTTTCGTGCGTTAAGAAAATTGAGAATTATATAAAAGGTCACATAAAAAAACAGGCGCTGGATATAGGGTGTGCGAGTGGTCGTTCTTCTTTTGAGCTTGCCAAACACTATGAACATGTAGACGCCCTCGATTTATCCGTACGCCTGATCGAGGCACCAACAAATCTTCAGAAAACAGGAGTACAGCGCTATGCTATTGCTGATGAAGGCGAGCTAGTGCACTACAAAGATGTAAAGCTCTCTGACTATGAAGGTTATGAAGATGTGAAAGATAAAATCACTTTTATGCAAGGAGATGCGTGCAATCTCGATGAAAAGTTTACAGGTTATGATTTAGTTTTTGCAGGCAATTTAATTGATCGCCTCTATGACCCAGCTGCATTTTTACATCTGATTCAAGATCGTATCAATCCTGATGGATTTTTAATTCTGGTTTCACCATATGATTGGCAAGTCGAACACACTCCACGCAATAAATGGCTGGGTGGTTTTAAGGCAAATACAGGGGAGAGTTATACTACATTAGAAGGAGTTGAAAATATTTTATCCAGCCAATTCGAAATGTTGGATATTCCAATGGATATCCCATTTGTAATTCAAAAAACAACGCGCAATTTTTCTTTTTCTATCTCGGAAATGAGTGTGTGGAAAAAGAAAGTATGAGTTTCACAAAAAGCTTGAGCGAGTATAATTTTTTATCTGAACTGTATGCTAAGGACGCACCTGAATATACTTTGATGGCGGAATATCCATCATCAAACAGTAATAAAACTAAATTTCAGAACACAACTAAATACTTTATTCACGATCCTTTTCCTCCCCCTCCCGTTGAACTACTGAAAACTCTTGGCCCTCATCATTTAATGTATGGATGGGGTGATAGAATTCCGGTTACATCAGAGATACAACCGCCAGAAGTTCTTTTAAAGCATTGGCATAAAGAATTTGGTGAAATAGGTGTCCCCAAATGGGTGCCATATTCAGAAGATCAGAAATGCATCACGTCCTTTCCATTTGAGACAATTCCAAGAAATCAACAATTTCTAGACCCCGTAATTCTTTATCATCTCCACTCTAAAGCAGCGATTGCAGAGATAGAGTGTCCCCAAGCCAAAGTCCTCGATAAAATAGAATTCCCATGCGTGATGAAACTAAGTCATGGTTATGCGGGACTTGGAAATTTCTTCATTAATGACGAACATGATCTGGTGAATGCTCAAGAAAAGATAAAGCGTGAATGGCCAGAAGCAGAAGTTATCATTAATCAAAAAATTGAAAATATTATGGGTGATTATGGCGTTCAATTTTATGTTGATCGAGAAGGGACGGTTACATGGATCGGCTTCACAGAACAAATATTTAACAAAAACATGCGATGGTCAGGTGCAAAATTCAATAGCTCTGTACAAGATAAATTTTATGAAGAATTCTATAAATTTGCAGAAGCTGTTGCAGAGTATCTCTATAAAAATAAATATTTCGGCGTAGTTGGAATTGATTTGCTAAAAGATAAGGAGGGTAATCTTTTTCTCGTCGATTTAAATCCACGCTTAACTGGATCTACACCATTTTTGATGAGCGCCCGTTTATTCGCAAAACAAGGCTTAACGCACGGTCTATAC
>CAYGSA010000096.1:0-6247 GCA_964352375.1 uncultured Micavibrio sp. | reverse complement strand
CTAGAATACGGCCTCTGCTAATGCTATAAAGAGCGGTATACAAATTGCGATGGCAACCGGAGTTCCCACGCTTGTAGATGAACCAATATAGCATGCAGGGTTTGCGGAAGGTATTCCTGCGCGTAGTGTTGGTGGGCCTGAGACATCCGAGCTGGAGGCTGCAAGTATAGCCATAATGACTACGCCGCCTGGGCTGAGGCCAACCAGATGATAAGCGATATAGCCCATTCCAAAACCCATGAAGCCATGGACTATGGGGGCAATAGCGCCATAAATGGCGAACCAGTGAGCAACTTTTCTTAATTCATGTAAGCGTGTATATGCTTCTATTCCCATTGCCAGCATCAAAACGGATAGTAGTCCGCGGAATAACGGGTCATAGAAACTTTCGAAAACCTTATCCGGCTGGGTCAAGAGACCTAAACCCATTCCAAGAAGTAGAGCAGATATTGCAGAGCTGCGGAGGCTATCTTTGATAATGTGCCAAGGGTGAGTCTCTTCTGTTTTGGTTTTATTGTTCTTAGAGAGGTAGATGTTTGCTAATAAAATCGCGAGAATGAGTGCAGGAATATCCATAAATGGGTAGAGGGCTGGTATCCAGGCTTCGTAATTTAAGTCTTTTTCTTCCATCAGCGCCATGGCTGCGGCGAGTGTGGAGGCGCTGACGGCTCCGAAAAGGCCTGCTGTTGCTATGCCATCTTCGCGCTTAACGCCAGGTAGTCGTGTGAGGATGAATGAGCCTAGAAGTACGATGCTGATCCCGATCACTATGACGGCAAAAATCGGGAAGATCATATCAATGAAGTTGGCTTCGCGTATTTTCATACCTGCACCTATTCCGATGCGCATGAGGAGCATAAAGACGGTGAATTGGTATATAGCCGTAGGGATTTGGAGCTTACTTCCTGATGCTGCGATGATCATGCCTCCGATTAAAAAAGCGAGGGCAGGGGATTGGAATTGAAGTATGAATCGTGATCCGAAGTCGAGAAGGAAGTCCATATGATTACCTTGCCTTTGCGCCTTTGATATTTTCTACAAAACGTTCGAACAAATAATGGCTGTCCTGAGGTCCAGGTGAGGCTTCTGGGTGATATTGTACGGAGAAGACGGGCTTGTCTTTGAGCGCGATACCTTCGTTGGAGCCGTCGAACAGGCTGATGTGGGATTGCTCAACGCCTACAGGTAAATTTTCGCCGATGACTTCAAAGCCATGATTTTGTGATGTGATTTCGACCTTCATTGTTTTGAGGTCTTGCACCGGTTGGTTCGCTCCGCGATGCCCCAGATGCATTTTGCGGGTTTTACAGCCGAGGGCGAGGGCGAGGATTTGGTGGCCGAGGCAAATGCCAAAAATCGGTATATCTTTTGCCAGTAAGTCTTGCACCATCGGCACGGCATATTCACCAGTAGCGGCGGGGTCGCCCGGGCCGTTGGAGAGGAAGACGCCGTCTGGTTTGTGGGCGAGGATATCGTTTGCGGTTGTATTTGCGGGGACGACGATGACTTTGCAGCCTTGGGCGGCGAGGCATCTGAGGATATTACGTTTTGCGCCAAAATCGACGGCAACGACGGTGTGCTCCGGGTTTTCCTGTTTGCCGTAGCCGTCTTTGATCGACCAGAGCGATTCGTCCCAGTTGTAGCTTTGGGTGCAGGAGACTTCTTTGGCAAGGTCCTGGCCTTTGAGGCCGCTCCAGTCCTGCGCCATTTTGAGGAGGGCATCAAGGTCGAATTTGCCTTCCTGGTTATGGGCTATGACGCCGTTTGGCGCGCCGGAGTCGCGGACGCGGCGTGTTAGGGCGCGTGTGTCTATACCGCTGACGCCGACAAGGTTATAACTTTTGAGCCAGTCGTCGAAATGTTTGTTGGCGCGCCAGTTTGATGGGTCGGTGATGTCTTCGCGGATGATCAGGCCGCGCGCCGCAGGGTTGATCGTTTCGATATCTTCGTCGTTTGTGCCGACATTGCCGATATGTGGGAATGTGAAGGTGATGATTTGGCCAGCGTAGCTGGGATCAGTTAAAATTTCTTGGTAGCCTGTGATGGAGGTGTTGAAGCAAATCTCGCCAACGGCCTCAGTTTCCGCGCCTATTCCACGTCCCCACATTATTGTGCCGTCATATAATACAATAACAGCAGTTGCATTGGGGGGTGGATTTGGTTTAGAAATCTCAGTCATGTGTTGTCTAGCTCCGCGGGTAAAAAGTTTTAAGTTGCTAGAACCAGAGTTATTAATATGAATTCGAACAAAAGAAAAGAGAAAAATGGATAAAAGAGCAGAATTTACAGCCGCCCTTAAAACGGCGATGAAGGAGAAAGACCAGATTGCCCTTTCGACTGTGCGTTTGATTTTGGCCGCTTTGAAGGATCGTGATTTGACTGCGC
Source organism: uncultured Micavibrio sp. (assembly GCA_964352375.1). Lineage (GTDB taxonomy): Bacteria > Pseudomonadota > Alphaproteobacteria > Micavibrionales > Micavibrionaceae > UBA1672. Next base: position 3,862 of record CAYGSA010000096.1, on the reverse strand, counting down.
GTGAAAAGGGGAATGCAGAAGGCCTTAGTGATGCCGAAATATTACAGATGTTACAGTCTATGATTAAGCAGCGTCAGGAATCGTCCAAGACTTACAGTGAAGCGGGGCGGTGTGATCTTGCAGAGCGTGAAGAAAGCGAAATTGAGTTAATTCGGGGATTTATGCCGAAGCAATTAAATGATGAGGATGTTGATGCACTTGTTGAGCAACTGATTCAGAAAACTGGTGCTGAGGATATTAAAGATATGGGTAAAGTTATGGCTGCTTTAAAGACAAATTATTCTGGTCAAGTTGATATGGGAAAGGCTGGGGCTTTTGCCAGACAAAAACTTGGTTAAAGCTTCCATTATTCAATGTGGCCTACGTTCTTGTTTCTCGCCCTTTGAAAAATTTGTTTTATTTCTCACGCTTTGTTAGGCTTACGTCCTGTTGCGTTGTTTTATGATTGGAGGTCCTAGCGCTTAATAAGGGATAAAAGTTTTGCCTTTACGTCTTCCCATAGTGGAAAGGATTTACAGTTTTCACCATATTCAATGACGTTGATCTTTTGATTTTTTGCAAAAATTTTAGGCACTTTATTTTCCTTAAATCGCTTTTATTATCACCGTGAATTTTGAAGCTTTACGTGCCAAAATACTTATATTTTTTATATTTACAAGATCAAAATACATGTTACGTGTAACTTATGCAAACTTTTATGTACTTAATTTGTGTATATTAACAAACACATGTTAGATGTGTTAAAAGAGAGTGATGGGACTTTCTCCGAGATTTTATGATGAATTGCGTTCGCGCCTGACGTTATCCGATATTATCGGGCGGCGTGTTCGAGTGATTCGCGCTGGGCGGGAGCATAAGGCGTGCTGTCCTTTTCATCATGAAAAAACGCCATCTTTTACGATTAATGATGATAAGCAATTTTATCATTGCTTTGGGTGTGGAGCGCATGGTGATGTGATTAAATTCGTGATGGAGCATGACAATCTGGCCTTTATGGATGCGATTGAAATGCTGGCGGCGGAGGCGGGGCTTGATGTTCCGAAGCAATCTCCGCAGCAAGCCCAGAAAGCGAAAGAAGAAAAAGACCTTTATGCGTTGATGGAAGATGCCACAGTGTTTCTTGAGCGCAATTTACGTGATCCGCGTAATTCAGAGGTTTTGAAATATTTATATGATCGCGGCATTCAAGACAAAACGATTGCGCAGTTTCGCGTTGGGTTTGCGCCAGTTGATGCGCAAGCTTTGCGCGGTTATTTAAGGGCACTAGATTATAAAGATAGTGATATGATCAAGGTAGGGCTTTTGAAAAAGTCAACCCGTGGAGCTGAGCCGTATTGCTTCTTTCGTGATCGCGTTATGTTTCCTGTGCCTGATCGGCGTGGGCGCATTGTTGCGTTTGGGGGGCGGGTTTTGCCCGATCATTTACGTGCGCCAAGCCGCGGGGATTTTGTGCCGCCGAAATATATTAATTCCAGTGAAACGCCGTTATTTCATAAGGGGCGCATGCTTTATGGTGAACCGATTGCGAGGAGGGCAGCCGCGCAGGGGCAGCCGCTTATTCTTGTTGAGGGTTATCTAGATGTTATCGCCTGTGCGCAGGCGGGATTTGAAGGTGCGCTTGCGCCGATGGGGACGGCGGTCACGGAAGACCAGATTGCGGTGATGTGGCAGATGATCCCTGATTTTACCAAAGTGCCTATACTTTGTTTTGATGGAGATAATGCGGGGCGTAAGGCGGCGCGCAGGGTTTGTGATCGTGCGTTGCCATTGCTTGAGCCAGGGCGGAGCGTGTCTTTTGCCTTTATGCCTGATGGCGAAGATCCTGATAGCTTGATTAAATCGAGCGGTGTAAAGGGGTTTAAGGACATTTTATCACGTAATATGTCCTTATTTGATTTTCTTTGGGCGTCTTACACGCAAGGGCGCGTGTTTGATACGCCGGAGAGTAAGGCAGGCGTTCGGGTGCAATTGGAAAAGGAAATAAGTCAAATTTCGCATTCTGATGTTCAAATGCATTATAAATCACAACTTCGTGAGAAAATTTCAGATACTTTTTTTCCGCGTCGTGAGTTTAAGCAGAATTATAAAAAGGGTGGTGGTTATGCACCTAAGCCGTCTATTGTGCGGCCACAATCTCCGCGTAAACAGTCGTCTGTGTTGTTCCCAAAAGTTCTGTTAGCCGCGCTGATCAATCACCCGCATATTTTCGAAGGAATTGAAGAGACGATTTGTGATTTGATGATGAGCACTGTACGCTATGAACAATTGAAGCAAAAAGTGATGATGATTTTGTCAGATGATTCGACTGAAACGGCGGATAAGTTGAAAAAAAAGCTTGAAAATTCTGGTTTTTCGAAAGAAGTGGATGACATATGTCGCGAATCTGTATATGTTCACGCATCTTTTTGTTCTCCGCGAGCGAAAGAAGAGGATATAGAAAGCAAATGGCTTCAGTATTGGAACGATGTACAACACGCTGCGCTGGGACGAGAAATACAAAATGGATGGAAAAATGCTTCTAATGAAGATGACGAGGAAAAGCTTAGGGTTTTATTGTCTTTTAACTCATCTGATGAAGCCTCTTGATTTTTATGAGGGCAAAGCGCCTTAACGTGTTATAAGGCTTTGAAATTCATTTGATTTATGATTAATCTTTCAAACGAGATATGTGTATAGGCGGTTAGCGAAAATGGTTGGTAATGCTGTTGTGAGTGATAAACAAAACGAAGAAAATCAAGCTGAAGGGGCGAAAGGCTCTATGGCTGCTGTGGTTAAGAAGCTTTTGGCGGAGGGTAAGTCAAAAGGCTTTGTGACTTATGACATGTTTAATAAGGCCTTGCCTGCGAAGGAATTTTCATCAGAGCAAATCGAGGATGCTATGGCAACGCTCTCTGATATGGGCGTGCAAATGGTTGAGAGTGAGGATGATGCGCCAGCGGATGCTAAAGCGAAAAAATCTGATGATGACGACGACGATGAGGAATATGAATCAGGTGGTAATATTGCCGATGATGATACGGGGCGTACGGATGACCCTGTTCGAATGTATCTTCGTGAAATGGGCGCCGTTGAATTGCTTTCTCGTGAAGGTGAGATTGCGATTGCGAAACGCATAGAGGCGGGTCGTGAGATGATGATTAGCGGGATGTGTGAAAGTCCGCTTGCGATCGAATCTTTGATTGCCTGGTATAAGGCTTTGCAAGAGGGTGATATTCTTTTACGTGAGGTTATTGATCTTGATGCGACTTATAAGGGGCCTGAAGTTGATGTGACGGCGTTGCCCAAGGTTGTTGAGGGTGAAAAGACCAAAGAGAAAGAAGAAAAAACTTCCGATGAATCGTCTGCCGAAGGGGGTGAAGAGGAGGAAGAGGATGAAGGTAATGTCTCTCTTTCTGTGATGGAAGAGGAGCTTACTCCTAAAGTTTTTGAGGTTTTTAGCAATATCGAGAAGGCCTATAAGAAGATTCAAAAGGTTCAGAAGGAGCGACTAGTTGCCTTGAATAAGGGGGAGGATCCTGATGCTTTGACGAATAAGAAGTACCAGAAGCATTGCGCCGAAATGGTTGAGCATATGAACGAAGTTCATTTGAATAATGCGCGAATTGAACAGCTGATTGACCGTCTGTACAGCATTAACCGTGAGTTGGTGAGTATTGAAGGCAAAATCATGCGCTTAGCGGTGGGTGTTAAGGTAAAGCGTGAAGATTTCTTGAAAGAGTATTATGGCTCCGAGCTTGACCCTGCTTGGCTTGAACATGTCTCTAAACTCAAAGGTAAGGGCTGGGCTGCTTTTGTTGAAAAGCATGGCGAGCAAGTTCAAAAGATGCGAGATCAGATTGCGATGATCTCTGAAGAATGTATG
>CAYGSA010000095.1:0-6257 GCA_964352375.1 uncultured Micavibrio sp. | reverse complement strand
TGAATCATATCTCAACGCGTTTGGGAATCCTGAAAATTAATAGGTCCTGAGCCTACTGAAACGCCGTTTCATCAAAGCTCCGCAGCTTACGGCTATGGAGCTTCTCTGGCGAAAGATCACGCAAGAGCGTCATCGTTAGCAACCCAATCTTCAAATGCTGCTCCACCCGCTCACGATAAAAACTATCCGCCATCCCCGGCAGTTTAAGCTGCCCATGGAGCGGTTTATCAGAAACACAGAGCAACGTCCCATACGGAACCCTGAACCGGAACCCGTTCGCCGCGATCGTCCCCGATTCCATATCAAGCGCAATCGCTCGTGACTGTGACAAACGAACATTCTGCGTCAAATAGGATTTAAGCTCCCAATTTCGGTCATCCGTCGTCGCCACCGTTCCCGTGCGCATAACTTTCTTCAAATCATAACCTGCATTCCCCGTAACAGTCGCCACCGCCTGCTCTAAGGCTTGCTGAATTTCCGCCAGCGCAGGAATAGGAATGCTGGGCGATAAAAACTCATCCAGAATATTATCCTCACGCAAATACCCATGCGCCAAAACATAATCCCCCAATCGCTGTGACTGCCGAAGCCCCGCACAATGCCCAAGCATCAACCAGACATGAGGACGTAAAACCGCGACATGATCCGTAATCGTCTTCGCATTAGACGGCCCAACGCCGATATTAACCATCGTAATCCCATGCCCATCGGCACGTTTCAGGTGATAGGCCGGCATCTGCGGCAACCGCTCGCCAGAAGGCTGTACAAATTCATCATACGCCCCCTTTGTAACCTCTTCGCCGCCGATCTTAATAAACTCGTCAATATAAAACTGATAATTGGTAAATAGAACATAGTTTTGGAAATCCGCAGGCGACGTCCCCGTATAATGCCGAAGGCGCTGCAAACTCAAATCCACACGTGGCGCAATAAACAACGCAAGCGGACTAACACCCTCCTTCAAACAAGACTCCTGCCCCGTATTAGCAATTTCATCATCAAGAATATTCAAATCAGGCACATCAAAATAATCAGGCAACGCCGCAACCATATCCTCATCAAGCTTCTGTTCCAAATGAAAATCCTCACCCAAAGCAAAATGCAAAGGTATCGGGGTATCACTCAGACCAACTTCAATATGAACATCATGATTCTTAATCAGCAAACGAAACTGCTCACGATAATATTCTGCAAACAAATCAGGACGCGTTATCGTCGTTTCGTAACACCCTGGCCGCGATGCAAAACCATAGGAAAATCGTGTATCCGCACGCCGCGCCAATGTCGTTGTAATCCTCACATACGGATAAAACGCCGAGACACGTTTAAAATGAGATATCCCATGACAATATGCATCAAAACAATCACGTAGATACCGCGTTTGCTCTTCATATATCTCACCTAAGGCCTGAACAACTTTGTCAGGATCTTTATAAGCTCTCGTTTTTACAGATTTAGCCATAGGGCATTATGCCTTTTTAGAGTTAAATATTAGTGAAATTAGGCATCCAAACCCACAAGAGAACGCGCATAATCCCGCGCAGTGAAAGGACGAAGGTCTTCAATTGCCTCACCCACACCAATCGCATGAACAGGCAATCCAAATTGATCAGCAAGCCCAATGAGAACACCGCCTTTAGCCGAACCATCAAGCTTCGTGACAATCAAACCTGTCACATCGACCATCTCTTTAAACGTCTCAACCTGGCTATACGCATTCTGGCCTGTGGTTGAGTCCAAAACAAGCAGCGTCGAATGCGGAATAGACTCATCTTTTTTCTTCAAAACCCGGATAATCTTCTCCAGCTCTTCCATCAAATTCTTTTTGTTCTGCAACCGCCCCGCCGTATCAATAATCAAAACATCAATGCCGTCCGCCTTGGCCTTTTCATAGGCTTCATAAGCCACCGAAGCCGCATCCGTCCCAACATCTTTCGAAAACATTTGCGCATCTGCGCGGCGTGCCCACTCCGCAAGTTGCTCAATTGCCGCCGCGCGAAACGTATCGGCCGCCGCAATCATAACACTCTTGCCCTGCCCCCGGCGAAGCTGTTTGGTATATTTTCCAATCGTCGTGGTCTTCCCCGCGCCGTTCACACCGCACACAAGCAAAACAAACGGCCCCTCTTCAGGTTTCTCAATCTCAAGAGGAATCGCGACAGGCTCCAACATCCCTTCCATCACGCCCGCCAGAGCCTCTTTGATCTCTTCCTCGGAAATATCCTTCCCAAAACGATCACGCGAAAATTCTTCAATCACGCGCGCCGCAGTCTTGGGGCCTAAATCAGCCGAAATTAAAACATCTTCCAAATTATCCAAAATTTCCTGATCAAGCTTTGATTTGGTCAAAACATCGGCAATACCTTGCGTAATCTTATTTGTAGACTTACTCAAACCGCCAGTCAGGCGAGAAAACCACCCCCCCTCATCAGAATGATCATCATCAAGATATTCATCAGATGCAGAAACAGAAGAGTCATCTGGAACAGGCGTTTCATCCAGATCATCCAAGACATCCATGTCGGTTTCATTCAAATCATTTTGCACATCATCATGTTCGAAATCCGTATCATAATCAGTCGAAGGCTCAATTTCCGGCTCACCTTTAGGATGCAACAGCTCCTGCTCTTGCTCTTCCACTTCCGCCTGCGCGACATTTTTCTTTTTTCTCCAAAAAACCATACACGCACTATACGCCTTCTATAAATAAATGTCTTGTGGATTTTGTAATCACCGAATGAATACCCTCACCGAATAGAAAATTTAAGCTTTGCCTCACAATGCTGAAGATTCTCGAATAAGTCATAATCAGGCTTTATTGTCTGATTCAAGGAAACAATCTCATCAAAGATTAATTTAGAATATTTTGCCGCCCCCGCATGTAAAAACTTTTGGATACGCGAAACCTTAAGGTTAATTTTATCTTTTCGTACCGCGCCACGTTCCAAAGCACTAATCCGATCTGAAACTATGCTCAACAGCTCACCGCGCTTTTGCATCATTGTGCCGACCCCCTGCCTATGCCGTCTTTCCATATATCCCATAAGGTTAGTTTTATATTGTTTACATTCAATATCATCGAAAGCCGAATTTACAAAAGAGACACTATCAAAATACAGCTCCATATGAACACGTTCCAGAAACACACAAAATAAACCTTGTTTCTGTCCACGAGGAACGACCTTTATGGCCGTATTAGAGCGAACACCAACCCCCATTCTGTAATAAGCCTTCAACGCCCCATCATCAGAAATCCAAAAATGATTTTCATCCGAATGTTTCCACTTAAAAAAGTCAACTTTTCTATTTTTCTCTATATCAGAAAAAGGATAGCGCGTTAAAAAACGCAACTTACTTGCAGGAGGGCGCACAGAAATATCTGTATCAAAATTCTTCACTCCATCACATACGGCTCTTTTCTTTTCCGCAGAATACACCGACTCAGCAAAACCAAAAAAATGAAAGAGAACACTATACAGCCAAAGATTTTAAACATTTTCCCTCTATCCCAACTGTTTCTATACGCACAACAGAGCCTACAGATAAATCCTGAGAAACCTCAACCGAAAGAAAATTCTCCGCGCGTCCAACGCCGCCTTTTTCGACCAAAACATTATGCACCTTACCGACATTCGCCGCGAGCAATTTCTGAACCTGTTTCTCACCCAACGCCCGCAAGCGCTTTGCACGCTCTTTACGCTCCAGCACATCCACTTGATTTGGAATACGCGCAGCAGGTGTACCCTCACGCTCTGAATAAGGAAACACATGCAAATAGGTAATATCGCATTCTTCAACAATCCGCAAAGAATTCTGAAACATCTCTTCCGTCTCTGTCGGGAACCCCGCAATAATATCCGCACCAAATACCATCTCAGGGCGAAGATCACGTGCACGATTACACACATCGATAACATCTTGTCGCAAATGACGGCGCTTCATGCGTTTCAAAATCATATCATCCCCTGCCTGCAGCGAGAGATGCAAATGCGGCATAAAACGCGGCTCTTCGGCAATCAAAGTCCAGATATCTTCGTCAATTTCTACAGGGTCAAGTGAAGACAAACGTAAACGCGTCAATTCCGGCACCAGCGCCAATACACGCCGTATCATCTGCCCCAATGTCGGTTTCCCCGGCAAATCAGGCCCGTAAGACGTAACATCAACCCCTGTCATCACAATTTCGTTATACCCCTGCTCCCGCACCAGCATAGCCACCTGCTCCGCAATTACACCAATCGGCACACTCCGCGAATTGCCCCGCCCATAAGGGATAATACAAAACGTGCACCGATGATCACATCCATTTTGAACCTGCAGAAAGGCCCGCGATTGATCTTCAAACCCATGCACCAAATGCCCAGCGGTTTCCTTCACACTCATAATATCATTGACCAGCAACGCCTCATCCCGCCCCCATGCCTCGGGCTTGAGCTTAAGGTCATTGCCAATCACCTGATCAACTTCATCCATATTTGAATATTTTGCAGGGTCAATCTGCGACGCACAACCCGTCACAATAATTTTCGCATTCGGGTTCTCCCGCCGCGCACGCCGTATGGCCTGCCCCGCTTGGCGCTCCGCCTCTTTCGTCACGGCGCATGTATTGAAAATAATCGCATCATCCAAGCCCGCCGCACGCGCATGCCCGCGCACAACCTCAGACTCATAGGCGTTCAGTCGGCATCCAAATGTAACGAGTTTCGGATCAGTATTCTTCATACAGCAAAGCTTTACGCCCTTTTTGTAAAGCCGTCAAATATCAAACGCTGCATCAATACTCTCAAGTTGTCCTTCATGAAACTCCGTATCTCCCTCATTAAAACGATATGCCGTAATAACGCCGCGCTTATCAGCACCCTGAAAATCAACACATAAAGATCTATCTGCAGTCAACCCAGGTTCTCTAGGCAAAGAATAATGCCCATGCACCAAAAGCCCATCCGGCGCTTGCAGAGCATGGCCTTGCTGACATTTCAGACGGCCTAACCTAGCAGACATTTCATTAATAAGCGCCTCATCTAAACGCGCATCTTTCAGGCCTAAAACTTCTAAGGATCCTGATACAGATGCATCCTCCCACCAGTGAACACGCCAGCGCTTTGGATAACCTTGCTCTTTCATCTCCTCAGGCGTCATTATAGAAGCACCAAAAAGCAACCTCTCGATTGCCCAGAAAAAGTCATCTTGCTCTTTCGTGCCGCCATACGCCTTACCTGCAGCATACTTTTCGAAAGCCTCAGGTCGCAGTGCATTATGCTCATCCAAACTACTTTGCACACAGATAACATCTTGATCGTTATGCATCGCATGCACCGCAATGAAACCTGGTTTCTGAACATAAAGTGGTAGCGCCGCCATCCAATCGATGGCATCCGTATGAGCCTGACTCCCCACAGGAAACTCATCCAAAAATGTTTTTAAAAACGTATCTGTTTTAGGGTTATGCGGAATAATATGTTCACCATTTGCACCGCGCCGCGCATAACAAACAGTAAAAAACTCATGATTCCCCATCACAGCAAACATCGTACCCGTATAAACAGACGCCCGCACAACATCAAGCATGGCCCTATTCTGAGATCCCTTATTAATAAGATCGCCCACTACAATAATCTGGCGTTCTCCATCTTTATGCCGAACAGAACCATCCCCCTGAACAGAATATCCAAGTTGACCAACAAGCTCAATGAACGGATCATAACGTCCATGAGGATCACCAATAATGTCAAAACCTCTACCCATATTATGACTATACCCCAGAAGCCAATTCCCCGTCAAACACATAGGCCACAGGGCCGGTCATAAAAACGGGGCCACCCTCGCCCCAGCGCATCTGAAGTAATCCACCATCAAGCTCAATCTCAACGGATCGATCGCTCAAGCCTCGATGCACGGCTGCAACGGCAACCGCGCACGCCCCGGAACCACAGGCCTGCGTCATGCCAACCCCACGCTCCCACGTGCGCTGGCGCAGGTGTGTTTTATCAATCACCTGAACAAACTCAACATTGCTGCGATCAGGAAACACCTCATGCATTTCGAAATACGCTCCGACCTCTTCGATATCAATGGCCTCAACATCATCAACGAAAAACACACAATGCGGATTGCCCATATCAACGCTCACGGGATTAGACACGCCGCCATGCGATAAATCTAAATCCTTCACATCCCGCGGCACGCCCATATCGACCTCAATCAAATCGTCAACTTTTTTGCACGCCAAAACCCGATCCGCGGCCTGAATCTTACAA
>CAYGSA010000094.1:0-6288 GCA_964352375.1 uncultured Micavibrio sp. | reverse complement strand
CCGAATCTCAACAACTTCAATCTCAACAACACCGGCCTCGGTGCGCACTTTTGCGGTGTCACCAACCTCTTTCTTCATCAGTGCCTTGCCAACAGGCGAGAGCCAATTGATCTTCCCTTTGCTCATATCCGCTTCATCCACGCCCACAAGATGCACCGTAACCTCGCTATCATCCGCGCGGGCATAGGTCACATGCGCACCAAAAAATACGCGCTCTAAGGCTTGCTGATCTTTTGGGTCAACAATCACCACATCATCCAGCTTTTTCTTGAGATACCGCAAACGCCGATCAATCTCGCGCAGACGTTTCTTGTTATAAATGTAATCCCCATTCTCCGAGCGATCACCATTGCCCGCCGCCCAAGACACAATCTCGCAAATCTTCGGACGGTCTTTATGGATCAAAAAATCCTGCTCATCCGCCAAAGCCGCATATCCCTCTGGGGTCATGTAATGTACATTTGGGTCAGTCATTTAATCATCAAAGTGCTTAATGCACTTTCCTTTAGAAAACTCGATAACCTGTTCATACGCTGTTTTATATAAGAAAATTTTTTCAAATTTATCAGAGTGAATATTACTAAAGTCAACATTCGAAATTTCCTGATCTTGCGCTGTATCAATAAAATCAATAACAACCAAAAGCCAATTCTCATAACATTTTTTATAATCTAAAATCTTCTTTTCTTTTTCAGAGATTATATACGATAATCGTTCAGGGTCAGATAAACCGATTGAAGAAGAATGCTGATCACGCCACTTTGCATCATCATATGCACCCTCAATGATATGCACAAATCTTAACTCAGGAATATGGGCAAACTTTGATCGCCTTATAGTGCCGTATTCAACTCCATAAACAGTATTTAAAAACGCACATATCCTATCTGCAAGAACATCTTCTTCTTCGATAAGCCCAAATCCGAAAACAATTTCAAGTTTAAGGGAATTATCATATAAAGACTGTGCCTGTTCAACAATCCTTGCACGAATAGATCGTTGTCTCTGCTCACTTGTTATGTCGTCTCCTGGTTTCTTATAAAAATTTGTAATCTCAACGCCTAAGGGCTTGCCTTCAAAAATCATCACAACGTCAGGCTTATCCCCATACTCAACAAATTCTGGCCTTAGTTCGTGAGCCGCACAAAATTTATCAAAATAATGTTTTTCTATTCGGCGCTGATCTTCTTCTAAAGCACTAATCATGTCTTCTTCCTCGCCCCCGCGCAGCGCTTGGAACAATACTTAACCTCGTCCCAATTCTTCTCCCACTTTTTACGCCATGTGAACGGGCGCTGACAAACGGGGCACATTTTTGTTGGCAAATCAGACTTTTTCATCATCACCCTCCAGAGCCTTAAAAAACCGCGCAGCGTCATCACTTACGGCGGCGCGTTTTTCATCGCTCATTTTATCAAGGTTACGGTACGGCATACCAAGGCGCGGATTACCCCGCAATTTATCCTCATTGCGCGCCATAAAATCCCAATACAGATAATTAAACGGGCACGCCTCCGGCCCGTTCTTCTTGCTCACCTTGTATTTGCACCCTTTGCAATAATCAGACATGCGGTTGACGTACGCCCCGCTGGCTGCGTACGGCTTACTCGCGAGCAAACCACCATCAGCAAACAAAATCATGCCCGTCACATTCGGCAATTCCACCCACTGATAGGCATCAGCATACACGATCATGTACCATTCATTGACTTCCTCAGGCGATAAACCCGCAATAAGCGCAAAATTCCCAAGAATCATCAAACGCAGTATATGATGCGCATAGGCATTCTCTTTCGTCTCAGTGATACATTGTCGCAAACAATTCATCTGCGTTTCACCGCTCCAGAAAAACCACGGAAGAGGGCGATCAGCATTAAGATAATTCTCACTCTCATAGTCAGGCATCTTAAGCCAATACAGCCCGCGCACATATTCCCGCCAACCCAAAATCTGGCGAATAAAACCCTCCACCGCGTTCAACGGCGCATCGCCCGCATGGTATGCCGCCTCGGCGCGCTGTATACATTCCAGCGGAAGCAACAACCCACAATTCAGATAAAAACTGATATGCGAATGAAACATCCAGGGCTCGCCCTGAACCATCGCATCTTGATAATCGCCAAATTGCGAGAGCCGCTCATCAATAAATTTATCAAGCACATAGAGCGCCTGATCCCGCGTCACAGCAAAGTAAAATGGCTCCAAGTCGCCAAAATGATCGGAAAATTTCTCCGCCACCAAATCCATGCATTCGCGCGTAATATCATCCACGCGGCCAAAGTAGGGCGCAGGAACATCCAGCCCCTCTTTCGGCGGTTTACGGTTCTCGGAATCGTAATTCCACTCCCCGCCTTCAGGCTTATCGTCATTCATCAAAACGCCGTGTTCTTTTCGCATTTCGCGGTAAAAATACTCCATGCGCAACTGCTTTCGACCTTCCGCCCACTCTGCAAATTTTTCAGGGCTGCACAAAAACCGATTATCCGAACGAATGTCTAAATCGACATCCCAAGTCTTCATATCATCCAAAACGCGATACTCGGACGCCTCAGTGACAATCACTTTCTCGGGCGAATGCTCCGCGCAAAACCGCTCCACCTCTCCGCGGAACGACCCCGCATTATCGCCGTCATCAAGTTTGGTATAATGCACCGTAAAGCCCTTCTCACGAAGCTCCTCAGTAAAATGCCGCATAGCAGAAAAGATAAACGCTATCTTCTTTTTATGATGTTTAACGTATGTGGCCTCATCCCAAACCTCACACATCAAAATGGTGTCTGTATCAGGATGCGCCCCTTCCAAAGAAGAGACATTATGCGACAGCTGATCACCCAGAATAAGTCGCAGAGTCATAGATTACGCTTTCGCAAAACGTCCCCATGGGCAGGAAAGCCTTCATAATCCGTCATAGTAGCGACAGAGTCGCTGATAGCTTCAAAACCAGCCTTATCACAGCGCGAAATCGACGTGCGTTTCAAGAAATCCCAAACACTTGTGCAGGAATAACTTTTAGCCCAGCCGCCAGTCGGCAAAACATGATTCACACCAATCCCGTAATTACCCAGCGAAGAAGGCGTATATTCCCCAATCAAAATCTCACCCGCATGCTTAAGCGCCTTCACGGCGACGTCCGCATCAGTAACTTTCAAATGCAAATGCTCAGGCGCGTAATCATTCGAAAACGCGATAGACTCTTCTAAGCTCTCCGTCAAAATAATCCCGCCATAATCGCTCATCACATGCGCGCAAATATCACGGTGCGGCTGCGGCAATTCGGCAATCTTCGCGGGCAGGTTTTCGCGCACATACGCCGCCAAGTCCGTATCATGCGTCACCAAGAGCGCCGCACTATCTTTCCCATGCTCAGCCTCATTGAGGATATCCCAACATGTATTCTCAAAGTCCGCAGACCCATCCGCCAACACAATGCTCTCAGACGGCCCAGCGGGCATCCCCGGATCCATAATATCAGATAAAATGCGCTTCGCCGCCGCCACATACGGGCTGCCAGGGCCAAGCACCTTACACACCTTCGGCACGCTCTCAGTCCCATAAGCCAGCGCCGCAATGCCTTGCGCGCCGCCCGCCTTGTAGACATGCTCCACGCCGCAAAGCCGCGCCGTATACAGCGTCGCCGCATCCACCCCGCCATCAGACGTAGGCGGCGTCACAACCGCAATCCGCTCAACCCCCGCAATCACAGCCGGGATCGCAAGCATATAAAGCGCCGAGGGAAACGCCCCCTTACCGCGCGGCACATAAAGCCCAACAGACGGAATGGCATTCACCTGCTCCCCCGCCCACACGCCGTTTTCAATCTCAATCATCCACGGCTTTTCAACGCGCTCCATCTGGGCATCATGGAATTTTTTAACATTACGAACGCAATGCTGAATGGCGGCCTTTAAATCTTCATCCAGCTCCGCTTCAGCTGCGTCAAATTCCTCTGGCGTGGCGGCAATGCTGCCCACATTCGCACCCTCAAACTTGGCTGCATAATCTCTGAGTGCATCATCACCGCGCACCCGCACATCTTCAATAATCGGCGCAACCTGCGCGCACACCGCATCAATATCCGCCTGCGCCCGCCGCATAATCTTCGCGCGTATTTCAACACTCGTTTCCGCCCATTTATAAAATGATATACCCATCAAAATTCCTATTCCTTGACAATGCTAACAAATACACCCAAAACATCTTCATGACAAATGAAACACTGTTAATCATCGACTACGGCTCCGGCAACATCCGCTCCGCGGCCAAAGCGTTTGAGCATTTGAACAAAGACATCACCGTCAAAATCAGCAACAAACCCAAAGATATCCTCAGCGCCGACCGCATCGTCCTGCCGGGGCAGGGCGCGTTTAAAGACTGCATGGAAAATCTGCAATCCATTGACGGCATGATCGAAGCCCTGGAACAGCGCGTCATAAAAGAATCAACCCCATTCCTCGGAATCTGCGTCGGAATGCAGCTCCTCGCCACCCGCGGCTTGGAACACGGCATCACAGGGGGCCTCAACTGGATCGAAGGCGAAGTTGTCCCCCTGACGCTGAATGATAACAGCCTCAAAATCCCCCATATGGGCTGGAACGAGCTCCATTATTTCTCCGCCAGCAGCGAGCAAGACAACCGCCATTTTGTGCTCCGCAGCACAGAAAAATCAGAAAATTTCTACTTTGTTCACTCTTTTGTGTTTAAATGTACATACAATCACAATTGTTTGGCAATGGTCGAATATGGCGGATTACAGCCCGCTGTCGTTGGCCGCGATAACATTATCGGGGTACAATTCCATCCCGAAAAAAGCCATAAAGCAGGACTAGAATTATTATCGAATTTCTTGGAGTGGCGTCCATAGAGCAGAATCCGAAAGGCAGACGCAGATATGAAGGATCAAACAAAATTAAAAGAAATACCCCCCATGCCAACAGTGCATGAAATCAAAGAATTCAAAGCAGGAGAGCTTCAAGCCCTGTGCGACGCAACCGACGAAGCCATAGAGGCCGGCGGAGGTTTCGGTTGGGTGAAAGTCCCCGAACGCGACGTGCTCGAACGCTATTGGCGAGGTGTTTTAACCATGCCCTCACGCACCCTATTTGTTGCCAAATTAGACGGCGTCATTTGCGGAACCTGCCAGCTCATCAAAAACCCGCCCAACAATGAGGCCCAAAGCCACGCGGTGCAGCTTACGACAAATTTCGTAACACCTTGGGCACGCGGCCACGGCCTCGCAAAATTACTGCTCACAACCGCCGAAAATTACGCACGCGAAGAAGGCTTTAAGGTCATCAACTTAGACATCCGCGAAACCCTGAACGACGCCATGAAACTCTACGAACTCCTAGGCTTCAAACGCCTCGGCGAACATCCCTGTTATGCGGTAGTGGAAGGTAAGACATTGAAAGGGTATTATTACGCGAAGGTGTTGGGTTAGATATCTAAGGCGTCTAGCGTGACATCCGTTCTATTATACCTCTCAGCCATAATCTTCTGGCCGATCTTCGTTTCCCTTGCCGCGTCGAAAACGTGCTGCTTTTCTTGATGATCATCCAGCACCGCCCTGATGACTGCCTCAGTGGCAAGTGGTGACTTTACAGCTACCATACGAACATCTGCGTAATCACTATTGAGAGCCTCAAGCAGTACATCCTCAGTCGCATTTTTCGAACTGGCAGCGGCGACACGAACCTCATAACTTGGATCCTTAAGCGCTTGAAGCATTACAGCCTCAGTCGTATAATCTGATTTAACGACTTGTCGACGTAAATGTTTTGAATTATCTGGGTCTTTAACTTCTGTGCAATCTAATATTCTTAAAGCAACACTCTCATAGCGATGCAATTCATTAGTAACCAGAGCGTCAACCATACCACGAAAATTGTTTTCACCAGTGGTACCAGTAAAATTTCGACTATCAGGGTAATGATGACAATAATTTGCAATCATCTCCACAAACGCAAGTTCAGTTTCACTCAACTCATCTTCACTCAACTCATCTTTCTGACCGAGAGCAAATAATCTTGGGGCTGGCATAGATGTTTAAAACATTTATGTTGGTACAATGAAGCTAAAGCACTCAAAATTAACGCATTTTCAGACAAACAAGCTGCTAGAACACTTTGTTGCGGGCACACCAGCCAGAACAGCGTGTGATTTAGTCGGCGTCAATCGGAACACAGCGCGTCAATTTTATCACCGTTTGCGCCAAATTATTGCTTATCAATACGTGATAAAGTCCAGCCTGACAGTGTTGTTTACACAGATTGTTGGCGCGGATATAACGCA